>DASXTR010000090.1:0-54779 GCA_036505325.1 Gaiellaceae bacterium | reverse complement strand
CATGGCGGCGCTCCACGGCGACGACATCGTCGACGTCTCGCTGGAAGAGGCGACGAAGGAGCTGAAGACCGTGCCGAACGACTGGTACGAGGTCGCCCGCGCCTTCTTCGGCTGAAAATGCCCCTTCGGCTTCGCCGAAGGACATTTTCGGGCGCTACTTCATTCGACCAGGAGAGCGTCGGTCGGCGCGTAGTCGTCGACGAGCGTCGGCACGTCGTTCACCGGGATGTCGCCGTCGTAGCGGCCGTCGATCACGCGGTCGAGGTGGGGCGCCAGCGGATGGCGCGCGCGGAGCGCATGCCAGCGCGTGCGTAACGCGCCCTTGTCGGGCGCAGCGCCGGTCGACGCAACGAGGATCGAGTTCGCGATCGTGAACGCGTCGTCGCCGCGCGAGTACACCGGGTGCAACGCGACCGTCGGGAAGACCTCGCGGTAGGTGCGCACGAACGACCGCAGCAGCTTGGAGCCCTCGCCGCGTACGGAGCCGATCACGTTCGAGACGACGACGCCGCCCGGCTGCAACCGCGAGCGCACCGTCTCCAGGAACTCGCGCGTCGTGAGGTGGAACGGGATCGCGTCCGCGTAGTACGCGTCGATCGCGATCACGTCGTACCGCTCGTCCGACCGCTCGAGGAAACGCCGCCCGTCCTCTGTCACCACCGGGATCGTCCGCGGAAACGCGAACCACTTCCGCGCGACCTTCACCACATCCGGGTCGATCTCGACGACGCGGACGTCGATCCCGGGGAAGTCGCGCCGCATCCGCTTCGGCGCCGAGCCCGCGCCGAGCCCGACGAAGAGGACGCGCTTCGCACTCGTCCGGTAGGCGAGGCCGAGATCCAGCGCCGCGGTGTACGTGAAGTGCGCGCGATACGGATGCGCGAGCTCCATCGCGCTCTGGAACGAGTTGTCGAAGCGCAGGTAGCGCGTGTCGGCATCCTCGACGACGAGCAGGTGGTGGTAGCGGGTGTCGCGCCGGTCGAGCACGCGGAAGCCCGTGCTGACGGGGTCCGGCGCGGAACGGAGAAGCTCCGCGCGCGAGCGGTAGACCGGCGAGTAGTTGCGGAGCTCGGCGGCGGAGACCGTGCCGCCGCGGTCCGGAGCAAGCGACACGGCCGCGACGACGGCGAGGCCGGCCAGGCCCGCGCCGACTCCCGCGAACGGCCACGCGCGGTGTGCGAGCGCGAGCGGCAGCGACGCGACCAGAAGTGCGGCGGCCCCGGCGGCGAGCAGCTGATCGACGCCGAGGGCGGGGACGAGCCAGAACGCGGTCGCGAACGTGCCGGCGATCGAGCCCGCGGTGGACACCGAGAACAGCCGTCCCGCGGTGCGGCCGGCGAACGCGAGCTCCCGGGACGCGAGCCGCACAGCGATCGGCGTCACCGTCGCCAGCACGACGCTCGGCGGCGCGAACAGGATCGTCGCGGCCACGAGCGGGTCGGCGCGCGGGCCCGGATCCCACCGCTCGACGAACGCGAGCACGCGGTCGTCGACGAGCGGCACGGCGAGCACGAACATCCCGCCGACGAACACCGAGCCGAGCAGGAGCCGCGCCGAGGGCAGCCGGTCGGCGAGCACGCCGCCCGCCCAGTAGCCGACGGACAGGCCGGTCAGCACGACGCCGATCAACGCGCCCCAGACGAAGAGCGAGTTGCCGAACGCGGGCGAGAGCACGCGCGACGCCGCCAGCTCGAGCCCGAGCAGCACCGCACCCGAGACGAACGTCGTCAGCGCGAGGGCGGCACCCCGGACGGTCACGCTAGAGCTCCGCGAGCGGGAAGGAGCGCCGCCGCCGGGGCGGCACGAGGAAGTTCTGGCGATGCGTCGTCGAGAGCACGGCGTTGAACCCCTGCCCGCGGGCCCGCGGCGGGAAGTGGATCTTGCCGCCCGGGAAGACGCCGTCCATGGCGAGCCGGTTGCGGTGGAAGTCGTCGCTCGACGGGTTGAAGACGACGAAATGCACGCCCGCCGCCGGCTGCGCGCCGACCTCGTCCTCGCGCACCGACCAGGCGAACGGATTGTCGAGCGTGTTGAAGTCGGCGCGGATCGGGATCGCCGTCCCCTTCTCGTACACCGTCCCGTCGGGCGCGACCGTGTCCTGCTGCAGGCGCGACGTCGTCTGGATCGACGCGCTGTGCCCGATGCGGCCCGACGCCCGGAAGTCGCGGTGCACGTCCGCCTCGGCCGAGACGTCCTCCGGTCCCTGAGGTACGGTCTGCGCGCCCTCGCGCACCTTCAGGTTCGGGCGGAACGCGGTGTCGACGCGCTCGCGGAAGTCGAAGTTGAGGTACCACGCCTCGACGTCCTCCTTGACGTGGGAGACGTGCATGTGCGTCCCCTGCCGGAAGTAGCCGCCGCGCAGGTCGACGTAGCCCAGCGTCTCGAAGTTCGCGATCGCGCCGGGACCCATGCCGGCCCGCTGCGTGGAGGTGAACCCGAGGAAGAGCTCTGCGCCGTCGGGGATCAGGTCGGCGCCGGGAATCCCTGCGGCGAGCGCCATCTTCTTCGGCAGCGACCGGCCGCCGTCGAAGCCGCCGCCCGCGAAGCCGCGGCGCATGGACGTCAGCTCGAGCGTCTTCGTCCCCCGAAGGCGCCCGACCGCGTCGTCGATGTGGTCGCGCGAGTCGCTGCGCAGGAGGATCGCGACCTCGTTCGCCTCCAGCACCGTGTCGGGCGGGTCGCTGGGGAAGCGCAGCGAGTCGACGAGCGCCGCCTTCCCCGCACGGCGGTCGTGCGGGCGATGCCGCTTCCAGGCGGCCGGGACGAGCCGCTCGAAGTACGGCCGCCCCCACGCGACCGTGACGCCGAGCCCGGCCGGCGACGGCGCGTACTCGCGCTCGAGGCCGACGAGCGCTCGCTCGAGCTCGGCCCGCGCGTCGCGCAGGTCGGCGCGGTCGGCCACGACGCGGGCGGTCAGCAGCTCGTGGTGGAGCGGCGGGACGAGAATCGCCACGCCGTCCTGGTCGACGATGCGCACACCGTCGAGGAGGTGCTGCTCCTCGTACAGCCTTCCCGCCGCCGCCCGCTTCGGCGATCCGCCGGTGAGCCGGTCGACGAGCTCGTAGATCCCGGTCGCGCCGACCGCGCCGGCGGCCGCGCCGGCGACGACCTGCCTCCGCGTGAGCTTCATCTCAGGTGGACGGCTCGATGAGCACGAGCGACCGCAGCTCGCGCTTCAGGTACGCGACGACCTTGCGGTAGGTGAGCGGCGGCGCAACGTGCTCCGACAGCGTGTACAGCGATCCCCCGTACCGCCACGCGAGCAGGATGTGCCACTGGTCGGCGTCCTGGTTGACCGTGAACATCGTCGCCGTGATCCCGTTCGCGCGCACCTTGCCGCGCGGGTCGCTGAAGCACGGGATCAGGGTCTTGTCCTTGCCGCCACGTGTGCACCTCGGAATTGCAGTACGGCCGGGATACCCGCGCAGGTTCACGTGCAGCTCGCCGCCGGCGGCGCCGCCGCCGGTCTCCTGCCACACGAAGCTCATCAGGTAGCTGCGGTCAGGATCGACCGAGTCGATGTTGTTCCAGCGGCCGCCGAGCTGCGCAGTCAGCGGATCGGGGAGCCAGCCGGGGCAGTAGACGGGCGCGTCGATCCGGTTTGCGAGCTTCTGCCAGCCGGCGCGGTACTTACAGACCGGTTTCGGCGCGGCCGCGGCGACGGCCTTCGTCTCGCCGCTCGAGCAGCCGGAGGCGGCCAGCGACAACGCCGCCAGCGCGAGCGCGATGAGGAGACCCGGCCGTCTCACCGCGCCCCATGGTAGACGCCTTCTGGAGGTCTCGCGCGTCTCGGATCGACCACGTCATCGGCAGCACGAGCAGCAGCAGCGCGACCGGAGCCAGGGCCCGGAACCGGCCCGCGAGCGCCCCGAGGGCGGGCACGAGAGGGAGCGTGTAGCGCGCGCGGTGGTCGGTCGCGGCGAGCAGATAGACGCCGTAGGCGGCGACGAAGCTCGCCAGGGCGATGTCGGCGCGCGAGCGCATCGCGACCGCGCCGATGAAGCCCGCGGCGGCGATCGCGAGCACAGGCCCGAGGCCGTCCCAGAGCAGGCGCGGCCACGACGGGCCGCCGGCGCCGAAGCGGTCGCCGAGCGTGAACCAGGCCGGTGCGGAGAGCACCGCCGTGAGCGCGACGGCGATCCCGACGCGCCGCCAGACGCCCCAGGCGACGGCCAGGATCGGCACCACCAGAAGCCAGCCCGGGAAGTCGACCGCGGCCGCGAGCCCGGCGACGGCGCCGGCCCATTCGATCCGCCCGGCCGCGAGCAGCGCGAGTGCGATCGCGCAGAGCGCCGCGAGCGGCACGGCCGCAACGACCTCGCGCGAGGCGAAGACGTGGGCGGTGTCGACGGCGACCGCCGCCCCGGCGACGAAGGCCGCGGCGGTGCCGTACGCGGCGCGGCCGAGCCACCAGGCGGCGGCGACGCCCAGCACGCCGAGGGCGAGGACCAGGCCGCGCGCCGTCTCGTAGGACGGCTCGGAGCAGAGCCGCTGCAGGGGCGCGAGGAGATAGGCGAAGCCGCCTTCGCCGTGGGGCCCGCCGTGGACGATCGCCCACGCCGCGCCCACGACGTGCGCGTTCGGCCGCGGCGCGTCCGAGAGGGCGACGATGCGCAGCGCCGCTGCCCCACCGAGCAGCACGAAGAGCCAGCCCCACGGCCGGCCCCAGAGGTCGACGCGGGCGCCGCTAGACCTCGGGCGGTCTTGCACCGACGAGCTCGCCCACGTGGCCCCCGGCCACCAGCACCGCGTCGATCCCGGCCCGTTCGAGCGCGAGCACCTCGTCGCGCGACGCGACGTCGACCTCCGCGATCGCGAGCTTGCCCGCCGGGACGTCGGGCAGGAGCTCGAGCACCATGTCGAGCGGGTCGTCCTCGTCGTCGGCGCCGCGCGCCGAGAGCAGGAAGATCTCGGGGTCGAGCCGCTCGAGCGCGAGCTCCAGCTCGTCCTCGTCGCGGACGTCCACGACGCACTCGAGCTCGCCGCCGTCGAGATCGTCGTCGGGGCGGATCGTGCGCGCGTCGACGTCGGAGGGCGACCCGGCGCCGATCCAGAGCAGCGGCAGCGTGGTCGCGCCGCGGATGCCGTCGATCGCCCGGTCGACCGCGACCGCCTTCGCGCCCTGCTCCTCGGCCGTGCGGGCGCCGTCCGCGTCCCCGACGAGGGCGATGATCGCGATCCCGTCCCCCTCGGAGATCCTCTGGCTCAGACGTCGTGAACCGGGCACCCGCGGTAAGACTAAACGTCGACGATCAGGCCGTCGTACGCGGCAACCCATCCGTCGCGCTCGCCGAGCCCGACGAGCTCGTCGTGGGAGTTGCCGTCCATGTGCTCGACGTGGGAGAGCACGACGCGCCGCGCATCGAGGGCGCGCACCATCTCCATCGTCTCGGTATACGTTGCCTCAAGAGGCAACAGAGGATGATCCTCGGGCAGTCGCCGCTCGCCCGTCCAAGGATCGTGCTCGAAGATCCCGACCGGGAGCACCGCCAGGTCGAGCGGTCCGAGGTCCGGCGGCGTCCAGCCGTTGAGCTCGTCCATCGCGATCAGCGCACGCTTCCCCTCGCCTTCGAAGAGGAACGCGTACACGTAGTCCTCGGCGAGGCGGATCGGCGTCACGCGCGTCCCGTCGAGCTCGATCTGCTCTCCGTCGGGCACCTCGCGCACGTCGACGACTCCGAGGCGGTCCTGCAGGAAGTCGAAGTGCTCGGCGAGCCCGAGAAACTCCTCGAAGTCGCGCGCGACCTGCTCCGGGAGGTACACGGGCGTGCGCTCCCTGGCGCGTGGCGGCATGCTGCGGAACTCGAAGTTCAGCGCCTCCCACACGCGGCGGCCCGCCGTGTGGTCGGGATGCCAGTGCGAGTACAGGCCGGCGCGCACGCGCTCGACGCGCGATCGGTCGACCTGCGCGTGCGAGTCCTCCGGCGTGTCGATCAGCACGTCGGGCCCGTGGACGAACACGCTCGGCCCCGTTCGGGCGTACGGCACGCCCTTCTCCAGCGCCTCCAGGCAGACGCGGCAGCGGCAGAGCGGCCGCGGCGTCCACGACGCGCCGGCGGAGCCGAGGATCTCGACGCGCACGGCAGTCAGGGCAGCGGCGGCCACAGCGGCCGGCGCGCGGCGACGCGCTCGAGCGCGCTCCAGTCGGCGCGGCCCGGGGCGAAGACCTCGACGAGCGTCGCCCCGTCGGGGCCGGTGACGACGTCGTGCGGCGTGTTCGCCGGGATCGACCACGTCGCGCCCGGCTCCAGGTCGCGCGCCTCGCCGGCGATGCGGAATCTCAGCGAGCCCTTGAGCAGGATGCCGACCTGCTCGTTCTCGTGGGCGTGCTCCGGGACGACGCTGTCGGGCTCGAGCTCGATCAGCGCCAGCGTCACGCGGTCGCCCTCGGCCGTCCACCCGGCCACACCGTCCCAGATCTGCAGCGCATCACTTCCGCCGATGTCGCCGAACGCGCTCATCTCGGCGCGCACCCTACCGGCGCGCGGCTCTATCGCCTGGGACGCTCGTCGGCGTCCGAGCCCATGACCTCGCGACCCCACGCTCGGCCAATGCGGCGGTCGATCTCCAGCCCGGCCTGCGGCGAGCGGATCAGAACGCTGAGAGTGACGACCGCCAGGGCCACCGCCACGCCGGCGACGTAGCCAAAGATGATGCCGATTACAGTCGCGACGGCGAGGGTCGGGATGACCACGACGAGCCGACGCTTTGTGCGCAACGCCACAAGGCCACAATACGCCTTCCGGTCGAGCCGCGCTCGTCAGACGCCGATCGGATGCCAGACGGTCTTCAGCTCGAGGAACGCCGAGATCTCGTACACGCTCTGGGTATCGGGCCGGCCGAGGACGACGCGCTTGACGTTCTCGGCCGCCGCGATCTCGAGCTCGGCGCGCAGGCCGTCGGCTCCGGTGAGGTCGATCGCGTTCACGTCCATGTGGGACGCGAGCCACGGAGCGAGCTCGGCGCGGTAGCCCGTGACGATGTTGACGACGCCGCCCGGGACGTCGCTCGTCGCGAGCACCTCCGCCAGCTCGATCGCCGCCAGCGGCTGTGTCTCGGACGCGATCGCAACGACGGCGTTCCCGCCGGTGATCGCCGGCGCGATCCGCGAGACGAGCCCGAGGAGCGGCGGCTCGTCGGGCGCGACGATGCCGACGATTCCCGTCGGCTCCGGCACGGTGAAGTTGAAGTACGGGCCTGCGACGGGGTTCGACGAGCCGATCACCTGCGCGAGCTTGTCGGCGAAGCCGGCGTACCAGACCCAGCGGTCGATCGCGCGCTCGACCTCGTCCTTGCCGGACGCGAGCTGCGCGAACTCGGCAGAACGCGCCTCCATCATCTCGGCGATGCGGTAGAGCACCTGCCCGCGGTTGTACGCGGTCATCGACGCCCACTTCTGCTGTGCGGGCCGCGCGGCGACAACGGCGTCGCGGATGTCCTTGCGCGACCCGCGCGCGACGTTCTGTCCCTGCGCCTCGTAGGTGCGCCCGGACTCGCTGCGCGGGAATGCGCCGCCGATGAACAGCTTGTACGTCTTCTTGACGGGCAGGCGCGCCATCAGCCGCCGAAGGTCTCGGCGCCGTCGAACGCGAGGTAGGGCTCCAGGCCGTGGAGCCCTCCTTCGCGGCCGAAGCCGGACTCCTTGTAGCCGCCGAACGGGCTCGCCGGGTCGAAGCGGTTGTACGTGTTGGCCCACACGACCCCGGCGCGCAGGCGCTGGGCCATCCAGAGGATGCGCGAGCCCTTTTCCGTCCAGACGCCGGCGGACAAGCCGTACGGCGTGTTGTTCGCCTTCTCGATCGCCTCGTCAGGCGTTCGGAAGGTCAGCACGCTGAGCACCGGGCCGAAGATCTCCTCCTGTGCGATGCGGTAGCTCTGCGCGACGTTCGTGAACACCGTGGGCGCGAACCAGTAGCCCTTCTCCGGCAGGCGGCACGGCGGCTGGTAGACCTCGGCGCCCTCGGCCTTGCCGGCTTCGACGAGCTCCTCGATGCGCTCGAGCTGCATCTTCGAGTTGATCGCTCCGACGTCGGTGTTCTTGTCGAGCGGGTCGCCGACGCGCAGGGTCTCCATGCGGCGCTTGAGCTTCTCGATCGCCGGCTCGTAGATCGACTCCTGCACGAACAGGCGCGAGCCCGCGCAGCAGACGTGGCCCTGGTTGAAGTAGATGCCGTTGACGATCCCCTCGACCGCCTGGTCGAGCGCAGCATCGTCGAAGACGATGTTCGCGGCCTTGCCGCCGAGCTCGAGCGTGAGCTTCTTGCCCGTGCCGGCGAGGCGGCGCTGGATCGCCTTGCCGACCTCGGTCGACCCGGTGAACGCGATCTTGTCGACCTCGGCGTCGACGAGGGCCGCGCCCGTACGGCCGTCGCCGGTGACGATATTCACGACGCCCGGCGGCACCTCCGCCTGCCGCAGGACGTCGCAGAAGAGGAGCGCGGTCAGGGGCGTCGTCTCCGCGGGCTTGAGCACGACGGTGTTCCCCGCGGCGAGCGCGGGCGCGATCTTCCACGCCAGCATCAGCAGCGGGAAGTTCCACGGGATGATCTGCCCTGCGACGCCGAGCGGCCGCGGCGTGCGGTTCGGGAATGCGTACTCGAGCTTGTCGGCCCAGCCCGCGTAGTAGAAGAAGTGCGCGGCCGCAAGCGGCAGGTCGACGTCGCGCGACTCCTTGATCGGCTTGCCGCCGTTCAGGCTCTCGAGCACGGCGAACTCGCGCGAGCGCTCGGCGAGGATGCGCGCGATCCGGAAGAGGTACTTCGAGCGCTCGCCCGGCGCAATCCGAGACCACGACCGGAACGCCTCGCGCGCGGCCTGCACCGCGAGCTCGACGTCCTCCGGCCCGGCCTGCGCGACCTCCGCCAGCGGCTCCTCGTCGCGCGGCGAGATCGTCGTGAAGTACTCGCCCGACCGCGGCGCCATCCAGTCGCCGCCGACGAAGATGCCGTAGCGGTCCTGCAGCTTGACGATGTCGGTCGACTCGGGCGCGGGCGCGTATGTCCAGCCGGCCGGGACCGGTGAGCGGTCCTGGCGCTTCTCGACGTCGGTCATGGAAACACCCTCTCGCACACGATCGCCTCCCCGCGCTCGAGCAACTCGTCGAGCGCCGCTCCGCTGTCGGCGGTCGCGGAGCGGAACCGTTGCATCGTGTCGACGTCGGGCCACGAGCCGAACCCGAGGAACACGTTCGGGTGCTCGCGATCGCGCAGTAGCGTCGGCGCCGCGGCGAACTCCTCGCGCGCCCGGCGGGCGAGCGCGACCCAGGCGTCGGCGAACTCGTTCTCCCGGCCGGGCTTGACGGTGAAGATGGCATGCGTCCAGAGCTCAGTCATTTGTGAAGTAGTCCTTCGACTGGTAGGCGCCGGTCTTCTCCTTGCGGATCTGCATCAGGATGTCGTTGACGAGGCTCGACGCGCCGAGCCGGTAGAGGTCGGGCGTGAGCCACTCGGGGCCAAGCGTCTCGTGCACCTGCACGAGGTATTGGATCGCGTTCTTCGCGGTGCGGATCCCGCCGGCAGGCTTCATGCCGACGCGGCGGCCCGTCTCCTCGTACACGTCGCGGATCGCCTCGAGCATCACGAGCTGCACCGGCAGCGTTGCCGCGCCTGGCAACTTCCCGGTCGACGTCTTGATGAAGTCCCCACCCGCCGCGATCGCGAGCAGCGACGCGCGGCGCACGTTGTCGTACGTCCCGAGCTCGGCCACCTCGAGGATCACCTTGAGATGAGCGTGCCGGCACGCCTCCTTCACGCGCACGATCTCGTCGAAGACCTGCGCATAGCGCCCCGACAGGAACGCGCCGCGGTCGATCACCATGTCGATCTCGTCGGCTCCCATCGCAACCGCGTCCTCGACGTCGCGGAGCTTCACGTCGAGCGGCGCCTGGCCGGACGGGAAGTACGTGGCGACGCTCGCGACCTTGACGCCCGAGTCGCCGAGCCGCTCCTTCGCGGTCGCGACGAGGTTCGGGTAGACGCAGACCGCCGCAACGCTCGGGACGTTCGGATCGGACGGGTCGGGCCGGATCGCCTTCGAGCACAGCGCGGCGACCTTTCCCGGCGTGTCCTGCCCCTCGAGTGTGGTCAGGTCGCAACAGCGAATGGCGAGCTCGAGCGCCCACAGCTTCGCGTCCTTCTTGATGCTGCGCTTGGCGAGCTCATCCGCGCGTGCCTCGACGGCAACCTGGTCGATCGAGCCGATGCGAGGCAGCCGCTGCTTGAGCGGCAGCTCGAACCCTGCGGGGAGAGCGGGCGCCTGCGCCATCGGGGTCGAGTGTAGCTCCGGGCTCCGGTACGAGAATCGCGCCGGTGCGCATCAAGGGCATCGTCCGGCCCGGCACGCGGACGGAGCGTTAGAGGTTGACGCGCGCGCCCGCGCGCCCGCGCGCGCGTTCCCCCACCCTGGGTGGGGCCTCTCCCTCCTCCCTCGACAATCGATGCTATCGAGGAGGTGTGGCGTGTCCGCGACGCGTCCGTGCCGAAAGTCGAACGATGCATCCACAGCGGTATCCGGCGAGGCGTGAACGTGATCCGCGCCGCCAACCGGCACCGTCTGTGCGAGCTGTCGACCTCGAGCCGCGGCCGTCAGCGCCGCGTGACGACGCGGTACCAGTCGCTGATGTTGCCGACGCGGTCGACGACGCGCACGTAGACGAGGCGGCTCGGCAGCCGGTAGCTGAACTTCGGCAGGAAGGGCCGCCAGGCGCAGGGATGATGCGTGTCCGACGCGACCTGGACGGCGTTCAGCCCGGAGAACCTGTCGGCGCCGCCGATCCGCAGCCACCGCCGGGCAGCGCCGCCGCACGCCGGCCCACTCGCCGTCGCGCCGCGCGCGTGCGACCCGGGCGCCGTCCGGCCGATTCCGAGGAACGTCGGCTTCAGCGTCGGGAGCTCCTGGTCGAGCACGATCGTCGCCCGACCGACCGCCGCGTCGGGGCCGTCGCTGAACCTGATCCACACCGGGCGGTCGCCGCTCGGGCCCGCGAGGAGGTCCCAGTCGTAGAGCTCGTCCGCGGCGATCGGAAAGACGCGTACGTCGCGGAAATCGTCGTAGTTCGAGATGTACACGACGTCGCTGCCGACGTTCTCCGGCGTCGGGATCCGCAGCTCGACCTCGAGCTTCCGCGTGAAGGGCCCCTTCGAGCGCGCCGTGTCGGCCGCCGTCTTGAACGGCTGCGGGCGGCCCTCCATGTCGGTCGCCCTGATCTTCGGGAGGATGACGACGCTGGCGGGCGGCGGGGTGGCATGGCGGCGCACCGTCCAAGTGACCGACCCGGTGCTAACGGCGACGCCGTCGTCCGCGCGGACCGTGAACGTGTGCGTCCCGTCCTCGAGGTCGGTGAAGAAGACCGGACTCGAGCAGCCTGAGAACGCCGCGCCGTCGAGCGCGCAGGAGAACGAGATGCCGGGCGCGTCGGAGCGCCACGTGAAGACGCCGTCGGATTGCGACTCGTCCGGCGGGCGGAGCGTGAACAGGACACCGGGCGGCGCGACGATCGTCCACGCGAACCGCGCGGTCGCGACGGCGCCCCAGCGGTTGCGAGCGCGGATCACGAGGGCGTGGCCGCCGACGCCGAGGCCCGTTGCGTCGAATCTCGTGGTGCAGGCCTGCTCGGCGTCTCCGTCGAGTGAGCACGTGACGTCGTCCGCGCCGTCGACGGTGAAGCCGAAGCCGGCGGTCGTCTCGCCCGTGCGTGCGTCCGGGTGCCGCGTGAGGGCAATCGTCGGCGGCCTCGATGCAAAGCTCTTCGCGAGCGTCGTCGCCGCGCTGCTTGCGTTCCCTGCCGCATCGGCTGCCGCGGCGTCGTCGACGGTGACGGTGACGACGCCGTCGGCGCTCGCCGCGACGTCGAAGGTGTAGACGGCGCCGGAGCCCGCGAGTCCGCTCGCGTGCCCGTTCGCGACTCCGACGTCGCCGAGCGCGAAGCCCGTCACGGCCTCCGAGAACGTCGCGGTGACCGCGTACACGCCCTCGGTCGGCGCGCCCGCGGTCAGGGTGACCGTCGGTCGCACGGAGTCGTAGGTGCGCGCGAGCGGCGTCGCGGCGAGGCTGGTGTTGCCGGCGGCGTCGCTCGCAGCGCCGGCGGCGAGGTCAACGGTGACGATCCCCTGCGCCGACGGCGTGACGTCGAAGGTGTACGCCGAGCCGGAGCCGGAGCCGGTGAGGTGCGAGGCCGCACCGCCGCCGATCGCGAGCTTTGCGAGGGTCAGGCCGGTGACCGGCTTCGAGAACGTCGCGGTAACGGCGAATGCTCCGTTGACGGAGCCGGCGGCCGCGGACGCGAGCGTGACCGTCGGGCGCGTGCCGTCATAGTCGCGCGTCAGCGCCGTCGCGGCGGTGCTCGTGTTCCCCGCTGCGTCGGCTGCCGCGCCCGCGCCGACCGTAACGGTGACGCTGCCGTCTGCCGACGGCGCGACGTCGAACGTGTAGCTCGTGCCGGAGCCCGCGAGATTCGACGCGATGCCGTTCGTCACGCCGACGCCGCCGAGCGTGAGGCCCGTGACGCTCTCGGAGAACGTCGCGGTGACGGTGAACGGCCCGTTCGTGGGGTCGGCCGCCGTCGTCGACAGCGTGACGCTCGGCCGCGTGCCGTCGAACGTGCGCGAGAGGCGCGCGGCAGCCGTGTTGCCATTCCCGGCCGCATCCGCGGTCGCGCCCGCGGCGAGGTCGACGGTGACGGCGCCGTCAACCGACGGCGCGACCTCGAAGGTGTACGTGGTGCCCGAGCCCGCCAGGTTCGACGCGGTGCCATTGCCGACGGAGACGCCGCTGCCGAGCGAGAGGCCGGTGACGCTCTCGGAGAACGTGACCGTGACGGTGAACGAGCCTTTGACGGGGTCGACCGACGAGGACGACAGAGCGACCGACGGCCGCACCGAGTCGTACGCGCGCGTGAGCGTGGTCGCCGCGAGGCTCGAGTTGCCTCCCGCGTCGAGCGCCGCGCCTGCGGCGACATCGACGGATACCGCACCCTCCGCCGACGGGCCGACGGTGAAGGTGTAAGACGCGCCGGAGCCGGCGAGGCCCGAGGCCGTGCCGCTGCCGATCGCGACGTCGCCGAGCGTGAAGCCGGCGACGCTTTCGGAGAACGTCGCCGTGACGGAGAACGCGCCGTTCGTCGGGTTCGGAGCGGCCGAGCTCAGCGTGAGCGACGGAGCGGTCAGGTCGGCGACGCGCGTGAGCGCCGCCGAGGCCGTGCTCGTGTTGCCCGCCGCGTCGGTCGCCGAGCCGGCGGCGGCCGTGACGCTCACGGTGCCGTCGGTCGTCGGAGTGACGTCGAACGTGTAGGTCGCGCCCGAGCCGGCCAGGTTCGACGCGGCGCCGTTCGTGACGGCGATGCCGCCGAGCGTGAGTCCGGTCACGCTCTCGCCGAAGGTCAGGGTGACGCTGAACGCGCCGCCGACGGTGCTCGCGGCCGCGGAGGAGAGGGTCGTTCCCGGCCGCGTGCCGTCGTAGGTCCGCGTGAGCGGCGTCGCCGCGGTGTTCGTGTTGCCGGCGGCGTCCGCCGCGGCGCCCGCGCCGACCGCGATCGTCACGACGCCGTCCGCGGCCGGGGCGACGTCGAAGGTGTAGGTCGCGCCCGAGCCGGCGAGGTTCGAAGCCGTGCCGTTCGTGACGGCGACCCCGCCGAGCACGAACCCGGTCACCGACTCCGAGAATGTCGCGGTGACGCTGAACGAGCCGTTCACCGGGGTGACCGATGGCGACGACAGCGTGACCGTCGGCAGCGCAGAGTCGAACGTGCGCGAGAGCTGCGTCGCGGCGACGTTCGCCGTGCCCGCGGCGCTCGTCGCCGCGCCGGCGCCGACGTCGACCGTGACGGTCCCCTGCGCGGACGCAGTGACCGTGAAGGTGTACGACGCGCCGGATCCGCTGAACGCCGACGCCGTCCCGTTGGCGACGGCGACGTCACCGGCGGTGAAGCCCGTGACGGCCTTCGAGAACGTTGCGGTGACGACGAAGGCGCCGCTCGTCGGGTCCGGCGCGGTCGTCGCGAGCGCGACGGTGGGCGCCGCATCGAGCGTGATCGTCGCAGTCGAGGTGTTGGAGACGTTGGCGGCGGCGTCGGAGTACTGGACGCAGACGGTCTTCGCGCCGTCGCCGCCCGAGACGGTGAACCCGACCGACGCACTGAAGGACGTGGCGGATGCAACCGCGACCCACGAGGCGCCGGAGCAGTCGGTCCCCTCGGCGACGCGGTACGCGGTGACGCCGACGGCGTCCGTCGCAGCGAGCGCGAGGGTCAGCGAGGTCGACGTCGTCGTCGCCGCGCCGCCGTCGATCGAGAGCGAGCCGCCGGGCGCGACCGAGTCGCCGGGGCCCGACGACGCGGCCGCCGTCGTGATCGTGAAGGCGCGCGAGCTCGACGCCGTCGTCGCGTCCGTGACGGCGATCGTGAAGGACGAGGAGCCGGCGGTCGTCGGGGTGCCGGAGAGGACGCCGGTGAGCGGGTTGAGCGAGAGCCCGGCGGGAAGCGACCCGCTCAGCACGGACCACGTGTAGGGCGACGTGCCGCCGGTCGCGCCGAGCGTCACCGAGTACGCGCCCCCGACGGTGGCGTCCGACAGCGACGCCGTCGTGACCGCCGGCAGGACGGGGTTGACCGTCACCTCGTTGTCGCCGGCGTTGGTGCCGCCGAGCAGCACGTCGCCGACCTGGCCGACGACGGAGTTCGAGACGGTGCCGGCGACGCTCAGCGTGTAGAGGAACGTCAGTGTTCCGGCCGTGCCGCCGGAGGCTGCCGGCACCGTGAACGGGCCGGAGAAGACAAGCGTGCCCGCGTCGTTGACCGGGTCGGGGATCGCAGAGCCGTTCAGCTTCGCGGTCCCGGTGGCGAAGCTCCACGCGGACGCCGAGGTGGGCGTGTCGCGCAGATAGTCGAGCACGGTCGCAGACGCGCTCGTGTTCGAGGCGACGACCTGGTACGTGAGCAGATAAGGCGGCCCCGACAGCGACTGCGTGCTCTTGACGAGCGTCGTCGTGACGGTCGGCACCGCGATCGACGTGGTCGTCGACGGGTAGGTGCCGGTGTACTTGACCTGCGTCCCCGAGGCGATGTTCTGCACCGGATAGACGGCGGTGGCGCTCGCCGGCGCCTTCCGCACGACGAACTTGTAGAGGGTCGTGTACGCACCGGCGGCGGAGGTCCCCGGGTAGATGCGGAGCTTGTCGCGCGTCGTCGTCCCGCCGATCGTCACCGACACGCCGGCCAAGAGGAACGAGTCCGCGGGCCACGAGTCGTCCATCGCGGGCGCCATCGAGAAGACGCCGTTGCCGCCGCTCTGGTCGGACGCGTCGCCGGCGCCCATCGTGCCGGTGTCGCCGACCGCCGTGACGTCGAAGCTGCCGCCGATCGCCGGCGACGACGTGGAGACGGAGATCGACGTGATCTTGTTCGCCCCCGCGGAGAGGACGTCGATGACGCTGGAGAAGCCGTCGCCCGTCGTGCAGACCTGCGTCGAGCCGGTCTGCCCCGGCTTGCCGTTCCAGACCTCGACCGTCCACGACTGCGCGGTCGTGGTATCAGCCGAAGCCGTCAGGTACGCGTAGACGAGCGGCTTGCCCGTCTGCGAGGTCGCGCGGGCGGGGATCGACGCGGACTGGTTCGCCGCGAGCCCGATGGAGCCTCCGGCGAAGCCGGACAGCTTGATCCAGAGGTCCGAGCCGAGCGAGCTCGAGAGCTCGTAGCCGACGTAGCCGGAGTGCTTCGTCGAGCTGTGCGACCAGTCGCCGTAGAACGGGCGCGCGGTGCCGTCCGGCGAGTGCATCGGCGTGACGGCGCCGGCGCTGCACGCCGCCGCGAGCGCGCTCGGCGCGCCGGTGAGGGCGCCGACAACCGCCGTCAGAAAGACGATCGAAGTGAGAGCCCGGCGCGCGCGCCGGCACGAAAGGAACTGCCGCAGACCCACGGAGGTAGCGTCGTTGTCAGAAGGGTGACGCGGAATCCCCCGCCCGGGGGAGCGGACAGCGCGCATACGGCTTTCACACCGTGGGCACACACCGGGGAACGTGGACGAGATCCGGGCGGAGTCGTGGACGCATCTGCACGAGCTGATGTACGCGGGCTCGTGGCACGAGCAGCTCCAGCGCTTTCGCTCGGATTTCGCCTTCCGCGGCGAGGGCGACGCGCGCAACGACCTGACGACGTCGCTGATGCGGCTCGGCGGGGACTACCCGTCCGTCGAGACGCACCTGCTGCGCAACTTCCGCAAGTACGCGCACCGCTCCGATGTCCCGGTGGACTCGCTCTGGAACTGGCTCGCGCTCGCAAAGCACCACGGCCTCCCCACGCGGCTCCTGGACTGGACGTACTCGCCCTTCGTCGCGCTCCACTTCGCGACGCAGAACGCCGTCACCTTCGACCGCGACGGCGCGATCTGGATGGTGAACTTCGTGCAGGCGAACCGGCTGCTGCCGCCTCCGCTCGCGCGCCGGATCGGGGAGGAGGGCGCGAACACGTTCTCGGCCGACATGCTCGGAGCCACCGCGCCCGGGCTCCACGAGTTCGACGCGCTCGGCGACGACTTCGTCGTGTTCTTTGAGCCGCCCGCCCTGGACGAGCGGATCGTGAACCAGTACGCGCTCTTCTCGCTGATGCCGGATCCGGCCGCGCGCCTCGACGAGTGGCTCTCACGCCACGCGGAGCTCGCGCGGCGCGTGCTTCTTCCGGCCGAGCTCAAGTGGGAGGTGCGGGACAAGCTCGACCAGGCGAACATCACCGAGCGCGTGCTCTTCCCCGGGCTCGACGGGATCGCGACGTGGCTGAAGCGCTACTTCTCGCCGCGCGCCTGATGTCGTTCTACGCGACGTGGAGCGTGCGCGAGCGACGCAAGAGCCGCCACTGGACCAGCACGACCAGCGCCGTGAGCGCGAACAACACGACCGTGGCGGTGGCCGCGTAGCCGTACCGCAGGTACTCGAACCCGTTGCGGTAGACGAAGATCGGGACGAAGGTGGTGGCGAACGGAGGCGGGCCGCCGTTCCACACGAGCAGCGCGGGGACGAAGCTAGCCTGCAGGCTCCAGATCGTGTCCCGCAGAAGCAGCAGGAGGAGTGCAGGTGCGATCAGTGGCAACGTGATCCGCCGCAACGCACCCCAGGGCGTCGCTCCGTCGACGACGGCGGCGTCATAAAGGTCGCGCGGCACCGCTTGCCGGACCGCCAGCACGACGAGGAAACCCTCGCCGAGCTGGAACGAGACCATCAGGATCGCGCCCCATTGCGCGTCGAGTGGGTCGGTCAGCCACCGCGGAGTCGGCGCGCCGAGTGCGTCGAGGGTCAGGTTCAGCGGCCCGTAGAGCGGGTTGAGGATCCAGAGCCAGAGCAGCGCGTACGCCGCGTCCGGCACCACGGTCGGCAGGTATACCGCGGCGCGGTACGCGTTGCCGAACCGCAGCCGGGCGGCCAGCAGGAGCCCGAGGGCGAGTGCCCCGACGAGCCGGATCGGTGCAGTAGGCGTCCGAGTGCAGGATCCCGGCCGCGCGCTCGTGCCGCGGGAGGGGCGCGACGTCCCAGTCGAAGGTCGTGATCGTCCGGAACGCCGGCGTCGACCGCCGCGACGAGAGCACCATGCCGAGCCGCCCGTTCTGGAAGCGCGCCTCGTCGTCCTCGGCCTCGACCTCTTCCTCGCCCGGGATCACGCCGTACTGCCGGCGCAGGAGCAGCAATGGGCCGAGCGCGTCACGGGCCGCGGGCGTGTCGAGCGCGAAAGCGCTCTCGTCGGCCTTCACGAGCTCGCCGCCGTTCGACCAGACGAACGGCGCGACGCGGATCAGCGAGGGCTCGACGCCGAGCCCGTAGACGCCGGCGTCGCGATCCGTGAGCTCGATCGCGGTGTCGACGAACTGCCTCCACGTCCAGCCGGCGCGCGGCGCGGCGACGCCCGCTGCGCGGAAGAGGTCCTTGTTGTAGTAGACAACGAGGCTCGAGACGTTCTGCGGCAGGCCGTGAGCTCGCCGTCCCAGCGGAACGCATCCAGCGGCGGCTCGTAGAAGTCGCGCTCCGGCGAGCATGTCGGAGTCGGCGAGCCGGTCCTCGACCGGCTCGAGCAGATCGCGCGCCGCGAACTGCCCGTAGAAGCGGTAGTTGAGGAGGAAGAGGTCGGGCGGATTGCCGCCCGCGAACCCGGTCGACAGGCGCGCGAGCAGGTCGTCGCGATCGCTCGCCTCGACGAGCTTCACCCGCACGCCGTCCTGCTCGTCGTGAAATGCCGAGACGACGTTCCGACGAACGCGAGCACGGCGACCGCCAGCGTCACCGGGTCCACGAGTGCCATCGCAACGCGGAGCCACAGTGCGAACGGACCGGCGCGCCCCTCGACGCGCGCAGCGTCGAGGACATCACGCGGGATGCGCGAGAACGCCCACGCGTAGAGCAGGACGTAGAACGGCGAGACGCCGATCAGCGCGGGCGCGACGAGCGGCGCCCAGGTGTCGGGCCGAGCGCCGAGAAGAGCGCGAACCGCGGCACGAGCAGCGGAGTCGCCGGGACCATGAGGGCCGCGAACGACACGGCGACGACCGCGACCGCGGCTCGACGCGGCACCTGCGAGACGGCGAACCCCGCCCACGACGCGACGAGGACCGCGAGCGGGACGGCGAGGGCGCACACAGCGAGCGAGTTGGCGGTGTAGCGGGCGAGATCGACGAGCTCGAACGCGCGGCCGTAGCCGCCGACCGAAAGCGGATCCGGGAGCAGCTCGGGCCCGAGGGGCGGCGGCGCGCCCGGCTCCCGCAGCGAGCCGGTGACGAGCAGCACGAGTGGGAGCGCGAACAGCGCGGCGGCCGCAGCCCCGTGCCGGAGCGCGCGCGTCACAGCCCGAGCCGCTCCAGCATCGTCTCGTTGCGGCGCCACTTCGGGCTGGCTTTCACCTGCAGCTGCAGATAGATCGAGCGCCCCAGCAGCTTTTCGATCGCCGGGCGCGCCCACCTGCCGATCTCGCGCACCATCGAACCGCCCTTGCCGATCAGGATCTGCTTCTGGCTCTCCGTCTCGGTGTAGATGCGGACGTGGACGCGCTTGTCGTCGATCTCGACCACCTCGGCCGTGACGGCGTGCGGCACCTCCTCCTTCGTCAGCCGGAGGGCCTGCTCGCGCACGAGCTCGGCGATCTGCGCCTCGACGGGCATGTCGGTGGTCATCCCGGGCGGGTAGAGGAGCGGCCCCTCGGGGAGCAGCGAGATCAGGTCGCCGCGCAGCTCGTCGATGCCGTCGCCCGTCTTCGCGCTCACCGGATGGAGCGCGTGGAAGTCGCCGAGCGTCGCCGCTTCCTTCATCTGCGACGCGATGTGGCCCGCCTTCAGGCGATCGATCTTGTTCACGGCGATGAACACGGGCGCGCCGAGGTCGAAGACGTGGCGGGCGACGTAGCGGTCGCCGGCGCCGATTCGCTCGCGCGCGTTCACGACGAGGAGCACGGCGTCGACGTCGTCGGCCATCGTCTCCTCGACCCGCTCCTGCATCCGCTCCGTCAGCGTGTCGATCGGCCTCTGCCAGCCGGGCAGGTCGACGAGGACGAGCTGCGCGTCGTCGGTCGTGTGCACGCCGCGGATGCGATGACGAGTCGTGTGCGGGACGCGCGAGACGATGGCGACCTTGTCGCCGACGAGCGAGTTCACGAGCGTGGACTTGCCGACGTTCGGGCGACCCGCGACCGCGACGAAGCCGGAGCGCATCAGAAGTCCCAGCTGTCCGGCAGGAGCTCCGCGGGCGTCGTGGTCCGAATCTCGCCGTCGGCGCCGCGATAGGCGACCTCGGAAACGTCGAACTCGTGCAGCCACTGCCGGCAACCGCCGCACGGCGACGCGGTGATGCCGATCGCGGCGATGTCGCCCGGACCGTACCCGGCGACGACCGCGCCGACGATGGCGCTCTTCTCCGCGCAGATGCCGAGCGGATATGCCGCGTTTTCGACGTTGACGCCCTCGAACTCCCGTCCGTCGTTCGTGCGCACGACCGCGCCCACGAGGTAGTTCGAGTACGGCGCGTACGCGCGGGCCGCCGCCGCCTCGGCCTTCTCCACGAGGTCGCCCGCGCTCACGAGAAGAGCTGGAAGAGGACGAGGGTCGTGAGCGCGCCGACGAGCGCGCCGTACGTCACCTCGAGGGCCGAGTGCACGCCTGCCTCCACGCGCGTCTGCGCGACGAGCAGCGCCATGATGAACGTCAGCGTCGAGATCAGGAACCGGTGCTCGTGGTCGTTCAGGACGTACGTCGCGGCCATCCAGCCGGCGAACGCGACCGCCGCGTGCCCGGACGGAAGACCGCCGCGCAGCGGTGTCCCGCGCCCCGTCCAGGCCTTCGTGCCGATCACGGCGATGATCGTCAGGACGAGCGCGACGAGCGTCAACTGCGCCGGCGCCTCGCGCAGCCGGTCGAGCAGCTCGGAGGACCGGTCGGCCGCCTTGCCGGCGAACACGAGGTAGCCGACCGCGATCGCGTTCACGGTCGCGATCAGCACGGCGCCGGCAGCGACGTCCTTCGCGAGCTTCGCGTTCGGATCGAACGTGGTCGTGGAGACGTCGATCGCGCCCTCGATCGCCGAGTTGAGCATCTCGGCGATCAGAACGAACGTGATCGAGATCAGGAGGGCGATCAGCTCCATCTTCGAGACGTCGACGATCAGCGCGAGGATCAGCACGACGACGGCGGCAGTGAAGTGGAGGCGCATGTTCCGCTGCGTGCGGAGGACGTGGATGATCCCCTCGAACGCGTAGTTGAACGAGTCGAGGACGTTCGGCGGGCGCCAGGCGCTCATGCGAGGTGGTTTTGCTCGCGGGCTTCCATCTCCTCGCCGTGCTCGTACCCGAGCAAGTGGAGGAGGCCGTGCGTGAGCGGCCACTGCCACTCCTCGCCCACGACCTGCGGGCACAGCACGACATCGCCGAGGGCGCGCGGCACGCCCTCGGGCACGTCCTCGCGGCCGTCGATCGGGAACGACAGCACGTCCGTCGCCTCGTCGATCCCGAGGTGCTCGCGCTTGAGGTCTCGCATCTCCTCGGTCCCCACGAACGCGATGCCGAGCTCGCCGTCGTCGACGCCCTCGGCCCGCAGGACGCGCCCGGCGAGCTCTACGGCGGCGCCCTCGTCGACCTCCACGCCGCTGCGGTTGTCGACCTCGACGGCGATCATCGTCTCTCGGTGCCGCTCTCCTCCGCGTGCTGCTTGTACGCCTCGACGATCCGCTGCACGAGCTTGTGGCGGACGACGTCCTGGTGCCCGAAGCGCACGAATGAGATGCCGTTGATCTCGCTCAGCACGGGCTGCACGTGGATCAGGCCCGAACGCTGCTCGCGCGGCAGGTCGATCTGCGTGTCGTCGCCCGTGACGACGACCTTGGAGCCGAAGCCGAGCCGCGTGAGGAACATCTGCATCTGCTCCGGCGAGGTGTTCTGGGCCTCGTCGAGGATGATGAAGCTGTCGTTCAGCGTGCGGCCCCGCATGAACGCGAGCGGCGCGACCTCGATCGTGCCGCGGTCCATCAGGTTGTTCGCCTTGTCCGGCTCCATCATGTCGTAGAGGGCGTCGAACAGCGGGCGCAGGTACGGGTCGACCTTCGCGAGCAGGTCGCCCGGGAGGAACCCGAGCCGCGCGCCCGCCTCGACGGCCGGGCGCGTGAGGATGATGCGCGCGACCTGGCGCTCGTGCAGTGCGGAGACCGCGAGCGCCATGGCGAGGTACGTCTTGCCCGTGCCGGCGGGGCCGATTCCGAACGTCACGGTCGAGCGGCGGATCGCGTCGACATAGCGCTTCTGCGTCACCGTCTTCGGCGCGATCTTCTTGCCTCGGTGCCGCCAGACGACGTCGTCGAAGACGTCACGCACGTCCTCTTCTGCCTCGAGCGCGCCGAGCACGGCGTCGACGGTGTGCGAGCCAATCTGGTGGCCGCCCTCCACGAGCTCGACCAGCTCGTCGATGACCTCGCGCGCCTCGGCGACGTGCTCGTCGGGGCCGTCGAGGGTGAGCTGGTTCCCGCGCAGGCGGATCGTGCACTTCAGGCGGTCGCGGAGGGCGTCGAGGACGCCGTCGCTCATCCCCGCCAGCTCGGCGGCGACGGCGTTGGAGACGTCGAGGGTCTGCTGCATCCGGCCTCAGTGTAGGCGGGCACACATTCGGCCCGAACCCGGCACAGACACGTGACAACTTCCCCGGTACCGTGAATGCAGGGGGTTTCGGACCCCTTGGGGGTACGTGGAGCGGCGTTCAGGCTTCGAGGCGCGCCGCGAGCGCGTCCACGCGTTCGACGATCCGCTCGAGGTTGGCGAGCAGGGGACGCGGGTCGGCGCCGGTGCCAAGGCCGTGGTCGGCGCCGGGGAGCTCCAGCACGTCGTCGGAGAGCTCTCGCGCCAGGCGGCCGTCCCAGGTCGGATCGGCGGTGCCGCCGACGAGCAGCGCTGGCGCCGTACGGCGGCGCAGCCCGTCGACCGACTCCGGGTCGTCGAGCAGCGGCGTGAGCCAGACCGCCGGGATCGACCGTTCCGCGGCCAGCCCCGCGGCACGCGTCGAGAGCGACTTCGCGACGAGCACGAGCCGCTCGGCGCCTTTCGCGGCCGCAATCGCCGCTTCCGCCCGTTCGCGCACCCACGGTGTCGGGTCCACGCTGCGGTCGAGGAACTCGTCCCACACCTGCACCGCGCTCCAGCCGCGTGCGACGAACACGGAGAGGGGAAACGCCAGCGACGGCATCCCGCCGAGCATCGCGCCGGGGAGAGCGATCGCGGCGCGAGCGGGATCGCCGTCCCATGCGTACCCGGAGCAGACGCCCAGGTCGACCGGCCGGATCATTACGCGAGCTTTTCGCGCACGAGCTGGCTGACGGCTGACCCGTCGGCGCGCCCGGCGACCTGCGGCATCACGTCCTTCATCACTCGGCCCATGTCGCGGAGACTCGTGGCGCCGTTTTCGGCGATCGCGTCGTCCACGATCCGCTCGATGTCCTCCTCCGCGAGCGGCTCGGGCATGAACTCCTCCAGGATCGCGAGCTCCGCCTCCTCCTGCGCTGCCTGCTCCTCGCGGCCGCCGCCGCGGAAGGCGTCCGCGGCTTCGTGCCGCTTCTTGCGCTCCCGCTGGAGCACCTGCAGCTCCTCGTCGTCCGACAGCGGGCGCTGCAGCTCCTTCTCGGCCGACTTCAGGCTCGAGAGGATGAGGCGGAGCGCGTCACGGCGCTGCGCGTCGCGCGCGAGCATCGCCTGCTTGACCTCGTCCTCGAGCCGGCCGATGAGGCTCACTGGTCGGCCTCCGCGGTCGCCAGCCCTGCGGGCACGTCCTCGGCGCTCTCGTCGCCGCCGAGCAGGTGCCAGTGCAGATGGAACACCGTCTGCCCCGCGCTGCGGCCGACGTTGACGAGCACGCGGTAGTCGTTGAGCCCGGCCTCGCGGGCCGTCGCGGCGACGAAGTCGAGCATCCGCTTGGCCTCCTTCGCGGGGAAGTCCGAGACGTCGCGGAACGTGTCGACGTGACGCTCGGGGATGATCAACATGTGCACCTTCGCCTTCGGGTTGATGTCGTTGATGGCGACGAACCCCTTCGTCTTGTTCACGTACGCGCCCTCGCGCACGATGCTGCAGAAGAGGCAGTCGTCACGCTGCGACGGCAAGAATGCCCTCCTCGGTCACTTCGTGCGCGCGCACGCGGACGAGCTCGCCGACCGGCGCGTCGACGAGGAACGGCGAGTAGTCGTCGCCGTAGCCGCGCCCGGGGCGGTCGACGAGAACGATGTCCTCGCGGCCGAGCTTGGTCTGCCAGCGGCGAACCTGCAGCTCGTGGGAGAGCGCGCGCAGGCGGGCGCCTCGCTCCTTCTTCGTCTGCGGCGCGACGGGGTCGTCCTGCGCCGTGACCGTGCCCGGGCGCGGCGAGTACGGGAAGACGTGCACCTTCGTCAGCCCTGCGCGCTCGACCGTCCGCAGCGTGTTCGCGAACGCGGCTTCGTCTTCGGCCGGGAAGCCGACGATGACGTCGCTCGTGAGGTTGAACTCGTCGCCGAGCGGCTCGAGGCGCCTGAGATACGCCGCGGTCGTGTACCGCCGGCGCATCGCCTTCAGCACGCCGTCGTCGCCGGACTGCAGCGGTACGTGCAGGTGCTTCGAGACGGTCGGCGTCTCACGGAGCGCGGCGATCAGCTCCTCGTTCACGTGATTGATCTCGATCGAGCTCAGGCGGAGGCGTTCGAGTCCGGGCGTCGCGCCGGCCTCGCGGACGAGGCTCGCGAGCGTCTGCCCCGCCGCCCGGTCGCGGAAGCAGCCGAGGTTGATCCCGGTCAGCACGATCTCGCGGTGGCCCTGCGAGACGCGGCGGCGGATCTCGCGCAGGACGGCGTCGGCGCTCCGGCTGCGCGACGCGCCGCGCACGAGCGGGATGACGCAGAAGTTGCACGAGAAGGAGCAGCCGTCCTGGATCTTCACGAACGCGCGTACACGATCGAGGCGGACGTCGTCGTTCGTGCAGCCGATCGCCCCGACGTCGGTCGCGACCGCATGTGCAGTCTCTTCCGCGCGCTTCGCCACGACGACGACGTTCGCCGGCAGGTTCGCGAACGCGTCGGCGCTCAGATTCGCGCCGCAGCCGGTCACGTACACGCGCGCGTGTGTGCGTGCGGCGCGCGCGGCGGCCTTGCGGCTCTTCGCGAGCGCCTCGTTCGTCACGCAGCACGTGCTGATGACTGCGACGTCGGCGGTGCCCGCGTCCGCCTCGACGTGGCCGTCCCGGACCAGCCGCTCGCGAATCTCGTGCGCGTCGGCGTGCGAGACCTTGCAGCCGAGGAAGTCGACGGTGAACAGGGCCATGGTCCGGGATGCTACTTCCGCGCGTGCCGCAACGCGTCACGCGCCGCGCTCGCGCCGACTCAGATGCGTTCGTGGAGGTCGGCGGCCCAGCCGTCGGCGGCACGGCGGTCGACCCGTCTGAAGCCCACCAGGTCGGGTTCCTCCCCGGCGAGGTAGCCAGAGGTGACAACGGACGCGGCGTCGAGCCGCGAGCCGAGCTGCAGGACGGCCTCGAGTGCGATGTTCGCGAGGGCGAGGTCCGTTTGCGGCAGCTCCTCGGCGAGCGCGTCGAGGAGGCGCGCGTCGACCTCGACGCCGTTCGCGAGTGCGTTCGCGCGTGTCGCCTCCACGGCCGCCGGCACGACGTCCACGCCGACCACCGGCTCGTGGCCGAGACGCGCCGCGGCAATCGCGAGGACACCGGACCCGCAGCCGACGTCGAGCACGGCGCCGCGCGGGAGGCCGAGCAGGAGCTCGAGGCAGAGACGCGTCGTGGCATGCGCGCCGGTGCCGAACGCACGGCCCGGGTCGATCACGATCGGCGTCGCATCGGCGGGAGCGTGCTCCCACGGCGGTCCGACCCAGAGCGGGCCAACCCGGACCGGCCGGTGGAAGTCGCGCCAGCGGTCCTCCCATCCGCTCTCGACGTCACTCCCGTGCGCCCCGCCGAACGCCTGCCAGAGGCGCTCCTCGCCGACGGCGTCCGTATAGGCGATCAGCTCGACGGAATCGCCGCGCGCGACTTCCTCGAACCCGTGCGGGAACAGCTCGAGCATGACCGCCCGCGCCTGCTCGGCACGATCGTCCGCGACCTCGACGCTGACCCGACGGAGACCCGTCAGCGGAACGCGCTCTTCAGCTTCTCGAAGAACCCTTCGTCGGCGCGGTAAGTCTCGCCGTCGCTCGCCCGCTCGAACTCCTCGAGCAGCCGACGCTGCTCGTCGGTGAGCCGCCGCGGCACGTTGACGTTCACGAGCACGCGATGGTCGCCGCGCCCGAACCCTTGCAGGACCGGCATCCCGCGCCCGCGGAGGACACGGACCTCCCCGGGCTGCGTTCCGGGCGCGAACTCGAGCTCCACGCTGCCTTCGAGCGTCGCGACTTCCACCGTCGCACCGAGCGCGGCCTGCACGATCGTCAGATCGACCTGCGAGAAGACGTCGTTTCCCTCGCGCACGAACCGCGGATCGGGTCGGACGCGCACGAGGACGTACACGTCGCCGGCGCGACCGCCGAACCCGCCCGCGTGGCCCTCTCCGGAGAGCCGGATCCGCTGCCCGTCATGAATGCCTGCCGGGATGTCGACGTCGAGCTGCCGCTCCTCCAGCGTCCGCCCGGCGCCGCGGCACGTCTCGCACGGGTGCTCGACGATCTGTCCGCGGCCGCCGCACTGGGGGCACGGCGACGTCCGGATGAACTCGCCGAAGATGCTGCGGGACACGTGCTGCAGGCGACCGCTGCCGCCGCAGCGGCCGCAGGGATCGGGCTGCGTCCCGGGCTTCACGCCGTCGCCGCCACACGTCTCGCAGGGGACGGCGACCTCGAGCGTCACCGTCGCCTTCGTTCCTCGTGCGGCGTCGGCGAGGTCGATCTCGACCTCGGCTGCGACGTCGGCGCCCCGGGCGCGGGCCGCGCCGCGCGCGCCGCCGCCGAACAGGTCGTCGCCGAAGAAGGCGGAGAAGAGATCGCCGAGGTTGCCGACGTCGAAATGCGTCGGAGTGAAGCCGCCCGATCTCAGGCCGGCGTGGCCGAACCGATCGTAGAGCTGGCGCCGCTCCGCGTCGGAGAGCACCTCGTACGCCTCGGAGATCTCGCGGAAGCGAACCTCCGCCTCCGGGTCGTCCGAGACGTCCGGATGCAGCCGGCGCGCAAGACGCCGGAACGCCTTCTTGATCTCGTGCGGATCCGCGTCCCGCGGGACGCCGAGAAGCTCGTAGTAGTCGCGCTCGGTCGTGGACATCGACGGTCACATGGTGCCAGGGGCGGCGGGCGCGTCAGTCCTCCGCGTAGACGTCCTCGACAAACCGCGACAGCTCGTGCGCCGCGGAGCGCACCGACCGGAGTGCCTTCTCGTAGTCCATCCGCAGCGGCCCGAGGAGGCTGACCGCGCCCAGCGTCTGATGCGTCAGTCCGTACGTGGCGCCGACGAGCGCCAGCTCGCGCAGGCCGGACGGCTCGAGCTCGTCGCCGACGCGGACGAACGGCCGCCGCGGATCGAGCGACTGCGCCAGGACGTCGAGCAGTGCGGCGCGCTTCTCGAGCGCGTCCATGAGGCTCCGGTACGCGCCGATCTCGTCCATCCGGAGCTCGTCGAGGAGCCCCGCCGCGCCGCCGACGTAGAGCCGTCGATCCTCCTCGGCCGCGTGCTCGAACGCACCGCGGATCGTGGCGAGGAACGAGCGCTCGCCCCGGGACAGGCTCGGCTCGTCGAATGCCTGACGGAGCGCGCGCGAGCCGAGGCGCGCGCCCTCCAGGCGCTCGTCGAGGTACTCGCCCGCCCACGTGACGAGGCCAGGGTCGACCGGCTCCGGGAACGCGTGCCGGAGCTTCGAGACGGCGCCCGTCGAGGTGATCACCACGACCATGACGACGTTCGCCTGCAGCGGAAGCACCTCGACGTGCCGGATCGTCGCCGCCTCGAGCGGAGGCGCCGAGACGAGGGCGAGCAGCCGCGTCACCTGGGAGAGCACCTCCGTCGTCGCCTGGAGCGCGTCCTCCACCTCGGCGCGCGCGGCGCCGAGCCCGAGCGCGAACCCCTCGGGGCGCTCGTCGGGGCGGGCGAGCAGGTGGTCGACGTAGAGCCGGTAGCCCGCCTCGGTCGGCACGCGGCCGGCAGACGTGTGCGGATGCGTCAGCAGACCGAGCCGCTCGAGCTCTGCGAGCTCCGCTCGGATCGTCGACGGCGACACCGCGAGCGTACTGCGCTCCACGAGCGTCTTCGAGCCGACGGGCTGTCCCGTCGACACGTACTCCTCGACGACGTGCCGTAGGACATCCGCCTGTCTGTCCGTGAGCGCAGCACCCATGCGGCCATGGTAGGCCGTGGTCGGCCCCTCCGGGGGCGTCGGGCTTGCTACGCGATCAGGGACGCGGTCACGCCGTCGCCCACGAACCGCCCGCGCGTCGTGAGCGCGAGCGTGCCGTCGCCGAGCTCCGCGAGACCGAGCCGCGCGAGCCGCGCGAGCTCATCCGCGTCGATCGCCCGCTCCACGCCCGTCAGCGGCAGGGGCTCGTCGAGGCGCAGCCCGAGCATGACGCGCTCGGTCGCACGGACGTCGTCCGAGAGCTCTTCCAGCTCCCGCCGCGGCCGCTCGCCGCGCTCGAGCGCCGCCATGTAGCGCACGACCGCGGGCGCATTCCGCCAGCGGCGATTCTCGATTGTGGAGACGGCGCCCACGCCGACGCCGAGATAGTCGCGTCCGAGCCAGTAGGCGAGGTTGTGCCGCGCGCGAAGGTCGCGCCCGCCGACCGCCCCACCCGCGCAGCAGAAGTTCGCCGTCTCGTACCACCGGTACCCGGCCCCGGTGAGAGCGGAGACGACCTGCTCGAAGTACGACTCCATCGACTCGGCCTGCCGCTCGAGCTCGGCGCCGTGCGCGTGCGTGAAGCGCGTGCCCGGCTTCGCCTCCAGCTCGTACGCCGACACGTGCTCGGGCTCGAGCGCGAGGGCCTCGGCGAGGTCGCGGTCGAGATCGGCGGGGCTCTGGCCCGGGATCCCGTAGATGAGGTCCAGGGAGAGATTGTCGAACCCTTCATCTCGAAGATGGTGGACCGCCTGACGGACGTCGTCCGGCCTGGCGACGCGCTCCAACACGTCCAGAAGGTGCATGTGGAAACTTTGTGCGCCAATCGACACACGGTTGACACGGGTTCGTGACAGAAGCCGGGCCAGCGCGGGGGTCACAGTCTCGGGATTGGCCTCGACCGTGACCTCGTCCGCGTCGGGAAGCGCGGCGAGCAGCCGCTCCAGGGCCGCCGGCTCGGTGAAGGTCGGAGTTCCGCCGCCGACGAAGATCGTCTCGACCCGCGGCGCGAGCATGCCGCGCTCCAGCTCCAGCTCGCGGAGCAGCGCGTCGACGTACCGGCCGTGGTCGTCGCGCCGTCCGACGACGGTCACGAAGTCGCAGTAACCGCAGCGATGCGCGCAGAAGGGGAGATGCACGTAGAGGTGACGCGCGCCGCTCATGCCGGGCTCCTGCGCGGGCGCGCGACGAGCTCGCCGCCGCAGTTCGGACAGGTCTGATCCATGGCAGCCGCGCACGGCTCGCAGAACGTGCACTCGTACGAGCAGATCGCGGCAGGCGCGTCGGGACCGAGCATCGCGCCGCACCGCTCGCACGCCGTCCGCATCTCGAGCGCCACCCCGACCTACCGCTTCGCCGTGTCGTTGAGGTTGAGCACGGCGAGAAACGCCTCCTGAGGAACCTCGACGCCGCCGACGTTCTTCATCCGCTTCTTGCCCGCCTTCTGCTTCTCGAGCAGCTTGCGCTTGCGGGTGATGTCACCGCCGTAGCACTTCGCGAGCACGTCCTTGCGGCGTGCCTTCACCGTCTCGCGCGCGATGATCCGGGCGCCGATCGCCGCCTGGATCGGGACGTCGAACATCTGGCGCGGAATCTCTTCCCTCAGCTTCTCGACGAGCTGCTTGCCGCGCTCGTATGCGAAGTCGCGGTGCACGATCAGCGAGAGCGCGTCGACCGGCTCACCGCCGACGAGGATGTCGACGCGCGCGAGGTTCCCCTCGCGGAAGCCGACGACGTCGTAGTCGAAGCTCGCGTATCCGCGCGTGCGCGATTTCAGCTGGTCGTAGTAGTCGAGCACGACCTCCGCGAGCGGGAGCTCATACACGAGATGCACGCGCTCGGGCGAGAGGTACTCCATGTGGTCGAAGCGGCCGCGCCGGTCGTTGTTGAGCTCCATCACCGTGCCGACGAACTCCTTCGGAACGATGATCGACGCCTTGATGTACGGCTCCTCGACCTCGTCGAACGCGTCGGGCAGGTCAGACGGCGTATGCACCTCGGTCCATTCGCCGTTCATCGGCCGCACGCGGTAGGCGACGTTCGGGGCGGTGACCAGCAGGTCGAGGTCGAACTCGCGCTCGAGACGCTCGCGCACGATCTCCATGTGCAGCAGGCCGAGGAAGCCGCAGCGGAACCCGAACCCGAGCGCCTGCGACGTCTCCGGCTCGTAGAACAGGGCGGCGTCGTTCAGCTTCAGCTTCTCGAGCGCGTCGCGCAGCTCCGGGTAGGCGTCGGAGTCGGTCGGGAAGAGGCCGGCGAACACCATCGGCTTCACGTCCTTGTATCCCGGCAGCGGCGCGGCGGCCCCGTTGCGCTCGGTCGTCAGGGTGTCGCCGACGCGCAGCTCGCTGACGTCCTTCAGGCCGGTGATGACGTAGCCGACCTCGCCCGCGCCGAGTGTCTCGACCGGGCGGTTCGCGGGTGACATGAAGCCGATCTCATGCGCCTCGAACCGCGTGCCGAGCGCCATGGCGCGCAGCTGGTCGCGACGGTGGAACTCGCCGTCCACGACGCGGACGAACGCGACGACGCCGCGGTACTGGTCGTACGACGAGTCGAAGATGAGCGCGCGGGGCGGCGCGTCCGGGTCGCCCGCCGGCGGCGTGATCCGCTCGACGATCGCGTCGAGCACCTGCTCCACCCCCTGCCCCGTCTTCGCGGAGATTCGCAGCACGCGATCCGCGTCCTCGCCGATCAGGTCGGCGACCTCGGCCGCTGCCTGATCGGGGTTCGCCTGCGGCAGGTCGATCTTGTTCACCACGGGGACGATCTCGAGATCGTTCTCGATCGCGAGATAGGCATTCGCGAGCGTCTGCGCCTCGATTCCCTGCGCCGCGTCGACGACGAGCAGCGCGCCCTCGCACGCTTGGAGGCTGCGCGAGACCTCGTAGGTGAAGTCGACGTGTCCCGGCGTATCGATCAGGTTGAGCTCGTGGCCCTTCCAGTTCACACGGACGGCCTGCGCCTTGATCGTGATCCCGCGCTCACGCTCGAGGTCCATCGAGTCGAGCAGCTGATCGCGCATCTCGCGCGCGGAGACCGTCTCCGTGAGCTGCAGGATGCGGTCCGCGAGCGTCGACTTGCCGTGGTCGATGTGCGCGATGATCGAGAAGTTGCGGATCTTGCTCTGGTCCATGGGCACTCAGGCCCGCCGGAAGCGGGCGCGCAAGGAGAGTAGCGCGTCGATTTCCCGCAGCCGGAGCGCCCGGGCGGCCAGGAGGTAGGCGGCTCCTCCGGCCACGAGCGCCGCACCGAGGGAGACGACCTGCGCCGGCGTCGATCTCCCGAGGATGTCGTCGAGCACCCGCCAGAGCGGGTAGGCGGCCGCGGCGAGAACGATCGACGCGGCGACGACGCGCAGGGCGGCCGACGCGGTCTCGGCGAGCTCGATCCGACCGAGCCGCGCGCGGAGCACAGCGAGGAGCGCCACCGTCCCCGCGACGTTGACGACGGACGTGGCGAGCGGGATGCCCCAGACGCCGAGGTGGTAGAACGCCGCGTCGAGCAGGGCGTTGACGGCGAGGTTCGCGAGCGCGACGAGCGTCGGGATCCAGTTCTGCTGCAGGCTGAAGAACGCGCGGTTCAGCATCAGCATCGTCCCGTTGAACGTGAGGCCGATCGAGAACGCTGCGAGCGCTCCGGCGACGACGTGCGTCTGGTGCGCGTCGAACTGCCCACGCTGGTAGAGCAGGCGAACGATCGGTTCGGCGAGTACTGCGGAAACGACGCTCGCGGGCACGAGCAGGAACGCGATCTGGCGCAGCCCGCCGGCGAGGGTGTGACGGAAGCCCGGGATGTCCCCGCGCGAGGCGAGGCGTGCGAGCGACGGGAACAGCACCGTCGCGACGGCGACGGAGAACATTCCCTGCGGGAGCATGTAGATGCGGAATGCCTTGTCGATCGCAGTCGGCGCGAGCTCGCGGTCGATGAAGCGCGAGGCGAAGAACGTGTCGACGAGCGCGTTCACGTTGATCAGGCCGAGCCCGAGCGTCACCGGGACCATGAGCTTGAACGTGCGGGCGACGGCAGGATCGCGCCAGTCGATGACCATGCGGAGGCGGTCGTCGCGGCCGCGGAGCCACGGTATCGGGAGCAACACCTGGATCAGCGTCCCGACGAGGATCGAAGCCGCGTACACGTACAGCTTTGCGTCGGCCGTGTCGGCCTGCGGGACACCGATGACGAGGCCCGCGATGATCGCGAGGTTCCAGAAGACCGGGGTCAGCGCGGGCACGCTGAAGTGCTCGTAGCTGTTCAGGATCCCGACGACGATTCCGGAGACGCCGAGCAGGGCGACGATCGGGAAGAGGACGCGCGAGAGACCGACCGCGAGATCTGCATCCGGCGGATGGAACGGGCGGATGAGCAGCGGGGCGACCAGGATGAAGAGCGCCGAGAGGCCGCCGAGCCCGAGCAGCATGAGCCAGAAGAGGCTCGACGCGACGCGCCACGCGCGCTGCCGCTCGCCCTTCTCGAGGAGGTCGCTGAACACCGGGACGAAGGCGGACGAGAGGGCCGCGTCGGCGACGAGCGCGCGGACGAGGTTCGGGATCTGGAACGCGACTGTGAAGTTGTTGATCGGGCCGCGCGCGCCGAAGTAGTAGGCGGCGACCATCTCGCGGACCAGGCCGAAGATGCGGGAAAGACCGGTCGCGACCGAGAAGACGAAGGTCGAGAGCGCGAGGCGGCGTCGGTGTGCGGAGGCGTCCGCACCGGCGGGCGTCGCGCCCGTATCGGCCGTGTCGCCCGGTGTGGTCACGCCCTCACCTCGGGGCGCACCTTACGCGGCGGCGCCGTCGGCGCCCGGGTCGCGGGCCTCGGGTCGGGCGGCCCCACGTGCCCCCAAGGGGACTCGCGTCCCCTGTAGTCACGGTACCGTGGGGATGCCGTCCTCTCTGTGCCGGTTTCGTGCCGAGTTCGTGCCGGTTCTTCCACAGGCGCGCGCGACCCGCACGGCGGCGGTGGAAGCGGTGCTCTGGTACGATCGTCGCGCCCGCACGAGCGGGCGTTTGTACGCCTATGCCGAACATCAAGCAGCAGAAGAAGCGCGTCCGTCTCGCCGCCGAGCAGCGGCTCGAGAACCTGCGCTACCGGTCGACGATCAAGACGCTCACGAAGCGCCTCCAGACCGCCGCCGAAGGCGGCGACTCCCCTGCGGTCGAGGCCGAGCACCGCGATCTCGTGAAGCTCATCGACCGTGCGGTCAGCCGCGGCGCGCTCCACCGCAACGCTGCGGCGCGCAAGAAGTCGCAGGTCGCGCGGATCGTCTCCGGCCCGCGCTCCTAGCGGCCCTCGAGCTCGGCTCGGATCGACGCCGCGATCTCGTCGCAACGAGCGTCGTCGAGCTCCGGCGGCCGCCACGGCGCCACACCCCATCCCGGCTGCACGCCGTCGCCTTTCCACCTCGGGATCAGATGCAGGTGGAAGTGGAAGACGTCCTGGCCGGCTTCTGCGCCTGACACCTGGTGCAGCTTCATGCCGGGCGCGCCCAGCGCCGACGCGATCGCCGCGGCGACGCGACGCGCCGACACCGCGACGTGCGCGAGCTCCGCGTCCGGGATGTCCCACAGGTCGCGGTAGTGCGCGCGCGGCACGACGAGGGTATGACCCGGAGTCGCAGGCGCGAGGTCGAGGAACGCGAGCACGCGCTCGTCCTCGTGGACGATGCGCGCGGCCAGCTCTCCGGTTGCGATTCGGCAGAAGACGCAGCCCTCGGGCGGCGTCAAGCGCGTGCGAGCGCGTCCGCGCTGGTGATCTCGATCAGCGCCCGCTCGAGCTCCAGGTCGGGCGCGAGCCGCGAGCCGCCCTTGAGCGCATGGTCGAGCTGCGCCAGACGGATCGTCACCTGGCGAAGCTCTTCGGGGCTGAAGTTGCGCGCCTGCGCGTACAGCTTCTGCACGTAGTACGGACTGCGCTTCATGCGCGCGGCCGCGTCCTTCGACGAGAGACCTTCGGCGTCGTACACCTGACATTCGCGGATCCGGGCGACGTGGCTCGTGAGGATGCCGACGACGCGCGGAATCGTGCGCGACCGTGGGTCACCCGTGCGCTCGAGGAGCGCTTCCGAGGCGCGGAGGACCGCGCCGACGTCGCGCGCGCCCCAGGCGTCGGTCAGCGCGAAGCTCGACGCCTCTGCGCGCGGCGCTACCAACGCCTCGACGTCCGCCTCCGTGAGGCGCTCTCCGGCCGCCCAGACCGTGAGCTTGTCGACCTCCGCCGCGAGTTCGTAGAGCTCGTCGCCGACCAGCTCGATGAGCGCGCGGCAAGCCTCGGGGTCGGCCGACCCGCCGCGGCCCTTGAACTGCTCGGCCACCCACCCCTGGAGGCCTCGCTGCGGCACGTCCCAGAGCAGGACGTCGCCGGCCGTCGCGACCACCTTCGCGATCGGCGCGTCCTTCTTCAGCTCGTCGGCGACGAGCGCGACCGTCGTCCCAGGCGCAGGTGCCTTCAGGTACGCGGCGATCGCTTTGGCGTCGGCCGCCTTCCACGCCTCGACGCCGTCGACCACGATCAGCCTTCCGTCGCCCGCGAAGAGGCCGAGCGCGTTGCAGACGGCCACGACGTCCTCGCCGCTCTCGTCGGCGGCGACATGCGTCTCGACCGCGTCTGGCGCGAACCGCGACTTGAGGCGCTGGACGGCGCGGTCGATCTTCGGGCGGTCCGATCCCGCCATCAGGTACGCCGGCTTCAGCGCGTCCGCCATCGCCGCCAAGCATAGGCCGCGAGGACGAGGCCGCCGACGACGGTGAGCGCGCGGCCGGTGCGCACCTGCGCGAACGGCAGCGCTCCCACCACGTGGGCGCACCCCGCGACGTACCAGGCGACGCAACCGTTCACCCCGGCCACGACGAGGGCGCTCTGCGGTGCGACGACCGCCAGGCCGGCCGTTACGAACGCCAGGCCGAGGAGCGGGGGCATCGCCGGCTCCGCGAGCACGTTCGCAGGGATCGCGTACACCGGGAGCGCTCCGAACTGCACCCAGAGGATGGGCGCCGTGAGCAAGCCGCATGCCGCCGAGACGCCGACTACCTCCCGGACCTTCTGCGGCATCGGATAGCCCTCGAGCCGTCGTGCGATCGGGCGCGCGAGCGCGAAAATCGCCGCGACCGCCGCGAACGACAGCTGGAAACCCGGGTCGTACACGAGGTACGGGTTCCACCCGAGGAGCGCGATCGCACCGAGCAGGAGCACGTACCACGCGTCCTGCAGGCGGGCGGTCAACCAGGCGAGCGACGCGACCGAGCCGGCGATTCCGGCCCGCACGACGGACGGCTGGGCTCCCACGGCGAGGACGTAGCCGGCGATCGCGGCGAGCGCGCCGACCTCCGCCACCCAGCGCGGAATCCCGAGCAGCCACGCGACGGCGAGCACGCCGGCCGCGACCAGCACGACGTTCTGACCGGAGACGGCGAGCAGGTGGTACAGACCGGACGCGCGAAAGTCGCGTCGGGTTTCCTCGGTGAGGGCCTCGTCGTCGCCGAGCACGATGCCTTCGAGGACCGCGCGGCGTTCTCCCGCAAGGCCGGGTGCGATTGCGCTCGCCAGTCGCTCGCGGAGCCGGTCGGCGACACCGCCGAGCCCGCCGCGGCGGCCGACCACGCGCCACTCGTCCACGTGCAGGACGACGTGCACGCCGTGCCGGCGCAGCCACGTGCGCTCGTCGAAGCCGTTCTCCGGCCCGCGCGGCAGCTTGATCACCGCGAGCGCCTCGATGACGGCGCCTTGCGGCGGCGAGCGTCCGACGGGCAGCTCGAGCTGAACAGCCTCCCCGACGGCCAGGTCGTTGAAGCGCCTGACGCGCGCCTGGGCCCGGATCTCGAACCGGCCGCGGCGCGGTGGAGCCGTGACGACAGCCAGCGCGCGCCCGGCGCGCCCGACGTCGCGACGGAGCGGACTGCGGTCGAGCACATCGAGCCGTGCGCTGCCCCACCACCACGCGGCGAGCAAGAGCACGAGCGCCACGAGCGTCAACCGCGCGAGCGGCAGCCGCGCCGTCGCCAGCGCGCCCGCGGCGACCGCGGATGCTGCGAGCGCCGTACCGTGCAAGCGCCAGGCGTTCGCTGCCGCCAGTCCGACGCAGACGGAGCCGGCGAGCAGGTACGCCGGGTGACGGATCGCCCACGTCACGGCGCGACCAGCTCTCGCAGGTCGCGCAGCCGCGCGGGTCCGATGCCCGGGATGGCGTCGAGCTCGTCCACGGAGGCGAACGCCCCGTGCTCCTGCCGGTAATCGATGATCTTCTGCGCGGTCACGGGGCCGACCCCCGGGAGCGCGTCGAGTTGCTCGACGGTCGCGGTGTTCAGGTGCACGGGCCCCGACGCCCGGGCGGCTTCGGCAGACGAGGGCGCGCCGCCGGTCCCGGGCCCCGGTCCGGCGCGCGCGGGAACGACGATCTGCTGGCCGTCGGCGAGCGGGGCGGCGAGATTGACGGCCGCGGCGTCGGCGCGCCGCGTCAGACCGCCGGCCCGAGCGACGGCATCGGCGATCCGCTTCCCCTGCCCGAACCGGTACAGGCCCGGGCGCCGGACGGCCCCGACGACATGGACGACGACGGCCGCGGCGCCAACCGGACGCACGCCGACAGCGCCGGCGACCGAGACGGGCGGTGTCGCGGCCGGCGCAGGAGCGGGCGCCGGCGGCAGGACGAAGTGCGCCGCGAGGAGAACCGCCGCGAGCGCGCCGCCCGCCGCGACGAGTGCGCGGCTGCGCGAGAGCGTGAATGTGGGCACACATCGAGAGTGCCGACGATCGCGTCACGTGTCTGTGACGCCTTCGCGACAAAAGCGTGACTTCTCGTCCACAGCGTGCGCGGACGCGGACGCCCGCCGCGTCGCGCCCGGGCTACACGACGAGGTTCACGAGCTTGTCGGGCACGACGAACGCACGCGGCTCCTGACCGTTCAGGTGCGCCTGCACCCGCTCGGAGGCCTTCGCACGCGCGATCAGCTCCTCCTCCGGCAGCCCGGCCGGCACCTGGATTCGGTCGCGCACCTTCCCGTTCACCTGCAGGACGAGCTCGATCGTGTCGCGCTGCAGCAGCGACTCGTCGGCCTCCGGCCAGGGCTGCTCCCACAGACGCCCGTGCCCGAGGCACGACCACAGCTCCTCCGCGACGTGCGGCGCGTACGGCTGGATGAGCGACACGGCCGTCTCGGCGGCGAACCGCGCCGCGGGATCCTCCGGTGCGCGCGAGAGCTCGTTCACGAGCTCCATCACGGCGGCGATCGGTGTGTTGAAGACGAAGCGGCGGCCGATGTCGTCGGTCACGCGCGCGATCGTCTCGTGGGCCTTGCGTGCGAGGTCCGTGGGAGGCACCTGCTCGACCGCCGGCCGCTCGGCCGCCTCGAGCGCGACGCGCCATAACCGGCGCACGAAGCGCACCATCCCCTCGGCGCCCTCCTCGTTCCACTCCATGTCCTGGTCGGCGGGGCCGAGGAACAGGATGTACAGGCGCACTGCGTCGGCGCCGAACGCCTCGACGAGCACGTCGGGCCCGGTCACGTTCCCTCTCGACTTTGACATCTTCGCGCCGCCCTGCTTCACCCAGCCCTGGTGGAACAGCCGCTGGAACGGCTCGCGGAAGCCGAGCAGGTCGAGCTCGTTCAGCACCTTGACGAAGAAGCGCGAGTAGAGCAGGTGTCCCTTCGCGTGATCGATCCCGCCGATGTACTGGTCGACCGGGCCCCAGTAGTCGACGATCTCGCGGTCGAACGGCGCGTGGTCGTTGTGCGGGTCCGTGTAGCGCAGGAAGTACCACGACGAATCGACGAACGTGTCCATCGTGTCGGCCTCTCGACGCGCGCGCCCGCCGCAGCGCGGACACTCCGTCCAGAGCCACTCCTGGTTCGACGCGAGCGGCGGCTCGCCCTTCGGCCGGAAGTTCTCGACGTCGGGCAGGACGACCGGCAACTGGTCCTCGGGCACGGGAATGACCCCGCAGGTATCGCAGTAGAGGATCGGGATCGGGCAGCCCCAGTAGCGCTGGCGCGAGAAGCTCCAGTCACGCAGGCGGAAGTTGATCGCCGGCTTGCCCTTCCCCTGCTCCGAGAGCCACTCGACGATCGCCTGCTTCGCGTCCGGCGCCGGCTTGCCCGTGAACTGCGCCGAGTTCACGAGCACCTCGTCGTCGGTGTGCTCCGAGAACGCACCTTCGATCGGAACCTCGCCGTCGCGCGGCGCGACGACCGTCCGCACCGGCAGCGAGTACCGCTGTGCGAACTCGTAGTCGCGCTCGTCATGGGCGGGGACGGCCATGATCGCGCCGGTGCCGTAGTCCATCAGGACGTAGTCGGCGACCCAGATCGGGATCTGCTCGCCGTTCACCGGGTTCGTTGCGTAGCGGCCGGTGAAGACGCCTGTCTTCTCGCGCGTCTCGCGCTCCTCGGTCGACCGCGCTGCCGCGATGCGCGCGTACGACCGCACCTCGTCTGCGCGTTCGGTCCCGTCCACCAGCCGGTCGACGAGCGGGCTCTCGGGCGCGACGACGAAGAATGTCGCGCCGAACAGCGTGTCTGCGCGGGTCGTGAAGACGGGGATGTCGAGGTCGAGCTCTTCGACGCGGAACAGGATCTCGGCGCCCTCGGACCGGCCGATCCAGTTCCGCTGGATCGTCTTCGTGCGGGCCGGCCAGTCGATCGTCTCGAGGTCGTTCAGCAGCGCGTCGGCGTAGGCCGTGATCTTGAAGAACCACTGCTCCATGTTCCGCGCCTCGACGACCGCGCCGCAGCGCCAGCAGCGCCCGTCGACGACGTGCTCGTTCGCGAGCACCGTCTGGTCGTTTGGGCACCAGTTGACCGGCGAGGCCTTCCGGTACGCGAGTCCCGCCTCGTAGAACTTCAGGAACAGCCACTGCGTCCACCGGTAGTACTCGACCTCGTGCGCGGAGACCTCGCGGGCCCAGTCGATCGCCCAGCCGAGCCGGCGCATCTGGCGGCCGGCGTTCGCGATGTTCCGCTCCGTGATCTCGCGCGGGTGCCCGCCCTCCTTGATCGCGGCGTTCTCCGTGGGCAGCCCGAACGAGTCGAAGCCCATGGGGCGCAGCACCGTGAACCCGTGGCGGCGGCGGAAGTGCGTGACGACGTCGCCGATCGTGTAGTTGAGGACGTGCCCCATGTGCAGCTCGCCCGACGGGTACGGGAGCATCTCGAGCATGTAGAACTTGCGCGGGTTCCGCGGTGCGCCGGGCTCGGGGTTCGAGACCTCGAACGCGCGCTCGCGCTCCCAGACCGCCTGCCACTTCGTCTCGATTGTCTGCGGTTCGTAGCTGTCCATCTCAGCCCCTAGAAACGAAAAAGCCTCTCGTTCGAGAGGCCGTGGGAAGCTGTCGCGGCGGCGCCGCGTCGGCCTCCCGGCTCACGTGAGAAGCAGATCCACGTCCATCAGTGTAACGATGAATTCCCGATGGAGCCACTGACGCAAACACGGATCCTCGAGCTCTTCCCCGACTCGGGGCGGATCGAGGACGGCGAGCTGTGGCTCGGCGGCGTGCGCGCGGCCGAGCTGGCGCGGGAGCACGGGACGCCGCTCGTGGTCTACGACGAAGCGACGCTCCGCGCGCAGGCGCAGGCGTACCGGGCGGCGGCGCCGGACGCGCTCGTCGTCTACGGGTCGAAGGCGTTCCCTTCGGTCGCGCTCCTGCGGCTCTTCGCAGAGGAGGGGCTCGGCGCCGACGTCGCGTCGCTCGGGGAGCTCGAGTTCGCGCGTCGCGCGGGGCTCGGCGGGCAGCAGCTCATCGTCCACGGAAACAACAAGGCGGACGCGGAGATCGCAGCGGCGGCGGAGGTCGGGGCGCTCGTCGTCGCCGATTCGCTCGAGGAGGTCCACCGCGCGGGGGCGGCCGGCGTCGAGCGCCTCCTCGTGCGCGTGACGCCCGGGATCGAGGCGGACACGCACGAGGCGGTCAAGACCGCCCACCACGGGTCGAAGTTCGGACTGCCGCCCGACGACGCTCTCGAGGCGTTGCGTGCGGCACCCCACGCAGAGGGTCTCCACGTTCACGTCGGGTCGCAGCTGCTGCATCTCGGAGCGGCGCTGATGACGGTCGACTGGCTGGCGTCGTTCGCGGCGCGCGCGCGCGAGGAGACGGGCTGGACGCCGCGTGTCGTCAACCTCGGCGGCGGGCTCGGCGTGCGGCACGTCCCGGACGAGCCCCGGTTCGCGGTCGAGGATTTCGTGCGCGGCTTGCTCGGTGAGCTCGAGCGCGCCTGGCACCTCCAGCGGCTGCCGGAGCCGCGCGTGATCCTCGAGCCCGGCCGGTCGCTGGTGGCGCGCGCCGGCGTGACGCTCTACACGGTCGGAACGGTGAAGCGCACGAGCGCGGCGACGACGTATGTGGCCGTCGACGGCGGGATGTCGGACAACCCGCGGCCGGCGCTGTACGGCGCGCGGTACACGGCGCTGCTCGCGAATCGTGCCGACGAGGAACCGGCGGCCGCGTACGCGGTCGCGGGCAAGCACTGCGAATCGGGCGACGTCCTCATCGAGCGCGTCGAGTTGCCCGAGCCGCGGCGCGGAGACGTCCTGGCGGTACCCGTGACCGGGGCGTACACGCTCGCGATGGCGAGCGTCTACAACGCCGTGCCCCGCCCGGCTGCGGTCCTGGTTCGCGACGGCGAGGCGCGCCTGATCCGCCGCCGCGAGACGATCGACGATCTGCTCGCGTTCGAGCGCTGAGCGCCCACTCGCGCCTGTGCGCGACTTTTGGCGAAATCGGCACGGACGCGGCACAGAATCGCGACACCTCCTCGATAGCATCGATTCTCGAGGGAGGCGGGAGAGGCCCCACCCTGGGTGGGGGAACGCGCGCGCACGCTCACGCACGCGCGGCAACCTTGAACGCGCGGCTACGGTGCCGGCGTGGCCGCGCACGGGATCCTGATCTGGTCGGACTACATCTGACCCTTCTGCCGGGTCGGCCAGTCGCTGGCCGAGTGGCTTCGGCGCCGGTACGACGCCGACATCACCTGGCTTCCCTTCGACCTCCACCCCGAATACCCGCCGGAGGGACTGCCGCGTGAGCGCCTGATCGCGCGCTACGGGCCCGGCATGCAGGACGCGATGCGGCAGCGGTTCGCCCGCGAGGGCCTCGCCTACAACCCGCACCCTGACGTCGTGCCGAACACCATGAAGGCGCTGCGGCTCACCGAGCTCGCGCGCGACCTCGGGCGGCACGATGAGCTCCACGAGCGTCTCATGGACGCGTACTGGCGCGACGGCGTCGATCTCGGCGACGAGGACGAGCTGCGCCGCCTCGCGCACGACCTGCCGGAAGAGGATGTCGAGCGCGTCCTCCGCGGCGACGCGTACCTCGAGCGCGTCCGTGCGTCGACGGCGGAGGCGCAGTCGATCGGGATCTCCGGGATCCCGGCCTTCCTCCTCGACGAGAAGCTGCTCGTCCTCGGCGCGCACCCGCGCGAGACCTTCGAGCGCGCGTTCGCGCAGCTGGCCGAGACGTCGGCCTAGCCGCCGGGCGGACGATCGCCGCCGTTCGTCGAACCGGGGCTTGCGCAACCGCGGACCCTCGGCAGCTTTGGCTACGCACTCTTCATCGCGGCCGTTCTCGCCGGCGGCGGCTTTTCCTAGGGCACGGCGGCCGGCGTCCCGCAATGCGTCCACGGGCGCGGCGGGTCGAGCGCAAGGAGCTCGGGCACCGAGACCGCGCGCAGGCCGCGCAGCCGCAGCGCATGCAGGATCCCGGGCATCGCCTGGACCGTCCACGGGTGGATGTCGTGCAAGACGACGATCGCTCCGGGTCGGAGTGCGGCCGTGACGTTCCGCACGACGCGGCGCGGTGTCGTGCCCTTGACCCAGTCGCGCGAGTCGACGCTCCACAGGATCTCGAGCATTCCCATCCGGCGCACGATCTCGTCCACGGCGGGATCGTGACGCTCGTACGGCGCGCGGAAGAGCCGCGGCTTCCAGCCGAGCACCGCACGTGCGTCGTGCTGCGCCTGAAGGAGCTCGAGCCAGACGAGCCACCGCGGGAGCTCGGTCAACCGCGGGTGGCTGAAGCTGTGGTTGCCGACGACGCCCACGCCCGCCTCGGCGCGCAGCGCGCCGGGCCAGTACGGGATTCGGTTGCCGACGACGAAGAACGTCGCGTGCGCGTCGTTCTCGCGCAGGATCTCGACCAGCGGGTCGGTGTACGGCCCCGGCCCGTCGTCGAAGGTCAGCGCGACGGCGTTCGACCGCCCGGCGCCGCAGTAGACGGGCGCACCACGGGCGGCGAGCTTCGCGATGATCCTATGCTGCTCCCACTGGAGCGGCACGTGCGGTCGCCGGTGGAAGCCGTCCTCCCGCGAGGCGAGCGCGACCGGCACGGCGACGAGGGCCGCGCACAGGACGAGGAACGTGCGCCTCAACGCGCCGCCGGTCGGACGAGCCGCCGCGGGCGCGGCAGCCTCGCCTCGTTGACGTGCGGATTCCACGTCTCGGCGAGCGGGCGGGTGCCGAACGACCGCGCGACCTGCTCCGGCGACGGCTCGCCGTAGAGCGTCGTGCGCTGCCGCGGCACGCGCCCCGCCGCACGGATCAGCGCCTCCATCCGCTCGGGCGGCAGCTCCTGTCCCCACCCCGCGCCGGCGGCACGCGAGATCGACTCGTTCATCAGCGTCCCACCGAGGTCGTTCACGCCGGCGCGGAGCGCCTCGAGAACCCCCTGCGGCCCGGCCTTCACCCACGAGACCTGCACGTTCTCGATCCACGGGTGCAGCGCGAGCCGGCCGACCGCATGCATCAGCAGGGTCTCGCCGAACGTCGGCCCGCGCCGCGCGCGGCCCTTCAGGTACATCGGAGCCTCCATGTGGACGAACGGAAGAGGTACGAACTCCGTGAAGCCTCCGGTCCGCCGCTGCAGCTCCCGCACCGCGATGAGGTGACGCGCCCAGGCGCGCGGGCCGTCCGCGTGCCCGAACATGATCGTGTTGTTCGAGCGGAGACCGACCGCGTGCGCGGTCTCGTGTACCTCGAGCCACTGCGCGGTGGAGATCTTGTCGGGGCAGATCACGGCGCGCACCTCGTCGTCGAGCACCTCCGCGGCGGTGCCGGGAAGAGAGGCCAGACCCTCGTCGCGCAGCCGCTCGAGATACCGGCGCAGCGGCAGGCCGAGCGTCGCGGCGCCCTGCCAGATCTCGAGCGCGCTGAACGCGTGCACGTGCAGGTCGGGCACCTCGTCCTTGATCGCGCGCACGACCGACACGTAGTAGTCGCCGGTGAACGCCGGGTGGATGCCGCCCTGGAGGCAGACCTCGGTCGCGCCACGCTCCCACGCCTCGACGCAGCGCCGCACGATCTCCGCGTGCGGCACGAGGTACGGCTCGCCGCGCAGGTTCGCCGCGAGCTTCCCCTTCGAGAACGCGCAGAAGCCGCAGCGGAAGTAGCACACGTTCGTGTACTGGATGTTCCGCGTGACGACGTACGTCACCGTGTCGCCGTTCACCTCCCGGCGCAGTGCGTCCGCGGCGGCGAACACCCGCTGGCGCTCGTCGCCGCGGGCGCGGAAGAGGCGGACGATGTCGTCCTCGTCGAGCTCGTGCTCTGGTGCACAAGGAAGCGGGTCGCGGCGGACGACGAAGGGCACCGCTCCGGTCTCGCCCGGCGACCACTCGTCCTCGCGCGCGAGCCCGAGCGAGTCCGACGCGCGCAGCGCGTGCGTGAGCACCCTCGCGTCGACCCAGTCGGAGTCGAGGAACCGCGGGTAGACCGTGAGGCGCGGCGCGAGCTCGAGGTCGCGCGATCGCGTTGCCTGCTCGAGCAACAGCAGCTCCGGCCACGGTGCCTCCGGGTTGACGTGGTCGATCGTCACCGGCGACACGCCGCCCCAATCGTCGATTCCGGCGTCGAGGAGGCGCGCAAAGTCGTCCGTGAGATTCGGCGGCGCCTGCACGGCGACCTCGGGCGGCAGGACGAGCCGGGCGACGGCGATCGTCCACAGCAGCTCCTCGAGCGGTGGCTCGGGCGCGTCCGCCATCTTCGTCCCGGGCTTCGCGCGGAAGTTCTGGACGATCACCTCCTGGACGTGCGGCCCGGCGGCGGCGATCGCGCGCAGCGCCTCGAGCCGCTCCTTGCGGGTCTCGCCGATGCCGATGAGGATCCCGGTCGTGAACGGCACGCACGCCTCGCCGGCGAGCCGCAGCGTCTCGAGCCGCGCGGCAGGGAGCTTGTCCGGGGAACCGAAGTGGGGGCCGCCGCGCCGTGACAGCCGGTCGCTCGTCGTCTCGAGCATCAGGCCCATCGAGGCGGATACGGGCCGCAGCAATGAGAAGTCCGCGGCCGTCAGTACGCCGGGGTTCAGGTGCGGGAGCAGCGACGTCTCGTCGAGGACGGCCCGCGCCGCCCGCGCGAGGTATTCGAGCGTCGTCGCGCAGCCGAGCCGGGCGAGCTCGTCGCGCGCGGCGCGGTAGCGCAGCTCCGGCTTGTCGCCGAGCGTGAAGAGCGCCTCGCGGCAGCCGGCGCGCTCGCCCGCGCGCGCCACGTCGAGCACCTCGTCGATCGTCATGTAGGCGCGGTCGCCGCGGCGCGGCGGGCGCGCGAACGTGCAGTAGTGGCAGACGTCGCGGCAGAGCTTCGTCAGCGGGATGAAGACCTTCGGGCTGTACGTGACGAGCCGGCCACGCGTCTCGTCGCGCCGCGCGCGCGCCTCGGCCATGAGGTCGTCGAGCGGGCGGCGGAGGAGCTCCACGCGACAATCGTAGTTGTCGATCCGTACGTGCCCCGTTCGTCGTACGGTGGACGCGACCAAGGAGGCGACGTGCGGTACCTGATTCTGCTGTGGGGCGACCGGTGTGGAGACCAAGGAGCAGGTCGGCGGCTTCTACGTCGTCGAGGTCGACTCGGACGAGGAGGCGATTGCGATCGCGAACGAGATGCCGTGGAGCCGGGCCTCGTCGCGGAGGTGCGGCCTACATCCGCTGTTTGAGGGCGAGCACGTTGGCGACGAACGGCTTCGTCACGTTGTAGACGCCGTCGCGGCGCACCGCGCCCTCACCCTGGTACCACGCCGCGAGCGCGAGGCCCTCGTCGCCTTCGAAGCGCCGCAGGAGGTGGCGCAGGAACAGGAGGCCGACCTCGACGTCGCCGTCGAGCGTCGTCGGCAGCGCGCGGCCGGCGAGCACCGTCTCGACGAAGTCGCGCGTCGACGGCAGCGTCTGCAGCACGCCGCGCGCCCCCGCCGCCGAGACGATGTTCGGCTGGAACCCGGACTCCATCCACGCGAGCGCGCGCACGAGGCTCTGGTCGACGCCGAGCTGGACCGCCCAGCGGTCGAGCGCGTCGCGGACGGTGCTCGGCGCCGCCGCGAGGGGCGACCGTGAGGCTTGTGACAAGTTGTCACGAGAGATTCGCAGCCGCGCGCCGATCAGGATCGGCTTCGAAGGGTCGAGCTTGTTCGTCCGCGCGAGCGCGCGGACGGTCGTCGAGTAGCGTCGGGCGATCGCCGTCAGCGTGTCGCCGGCCCTGACCCTGTACGTGGTGGTCGTCACCGCGATCGTCGTGGGCTTCGCTCGCACGGGCACGTCGTTCTGCAGCACGAGCGCCGCGCGCGTTCGCGGCCCGGCGACGCCGTCGCTCAGGAGCCGCATCCGCTTCTGGTACCTGCGGAGCGCCGCCCGCGTCTGCGGGCCCATGTAGCCGTCGAGCGCTCCCATGTAGAGGCCGCGCTTCGTCAGCAGGAACTGGAGCACCGCGACGTCGAGGCCGAAGTCGCCGGCGTGGAGCGTGCGCTCGCCGAACAGCGGCCGGCCGAGCGGGCCCATCGCGAGGCGCGTCTTCACGTCGGCGATCCCCGTCACCGGCAGGTGCACCTTGTGCTGGAACGCGCGGATCGCGGCGACCGTCCTCGGCCCGACCTGCCCGTCGATCGGCCCGAGGTAGAGCCCGTGCGCGCGCAGCGCGACCTGGATCCCGGCGTGCTGCGGGTTCGCCGAGGCGCCCACGGGCCAGAGACACGCGAGGGCGGCGAGCATCGATGCGAGCTTGAGGGCGCGCACGAGGGATCGAGGTTCTCCCTCCGCCTCGCCGTTCCTTCCTTGTGACAACTTGTCACAAGGGAAGTTCGGACCCGGCGCGGCGCTACGGGCGTGCCGATTGGAGGCCGCCGAAGAGCACCCAGTGGCCCTTCTGCCAGCGCTGGAGCGAGACCTGCGTGACCGGGAAGCGGAACTTCGGGGTCGTGTGCACCTTGATCCCGGGCAGGAGGAACGGGTTCGCGGGCTCGTTCATGTTCGTCACGGCCTTCATCAGTCCCTCGCGCGTGAGGTTCTTCCCCGCCTTCTTCAACGCGTCGGCGAACGAGTACGCGCTCGCCATACCGGCGATCAGGAAGCCGTCCTTCGGGTTCCCGCCCGGCACGTACTTTTTGATGATCTGACCCGCGAGCTTCGTGCCCGGGTCGTTCGCCCACTTCGGCGTCGCCGGGTCCTTGCCGAACGCGATCGAGATCGCTCCCTGCACGGTCGACTGCGGCATCAGCTGCATGATCGCCGTGGCCGATGCGACGTCGTTGATGTAGAGGCTCGGCTTCCAGCCGAGCTTGTTCGCGTAGACGACCGCCTGGATCGCGAACTTGCCGAACGCGAAGACCATGAACGTGTTCGCGCCGCTCGCCTTGAGGTCCGCGACCTGCGACTGCACGTCGGACGTCGTCGGGTCGTAGCCGACCGCCTTCACGAGCAGTTCCGCGTTCTTGCTCCCGAGTCCCCTCCGGAGCCCGGCGAGCAGGTCCTTGCCGTAATCGTCCGACTGGTAGAGCACCGCGATCTTCGCCTTCTTCGGGTTCGTGGCGAGGATGTGCTTCGCGTAGATCTCCGCCTCCTCGGCGTACGGCGGGAGGTAGCCGATCGTGTACGGGTACTTCACGTAGTCCTTTCCGAACGTCGTCGCGCCGGACTGCGAGAAGACGACCGGGACCTTCGCGGCGTTCGTGAAGTCGCGGATCGCGAGGTTCGAGTTCGTGCCGACGACCCCGAACAGCGCGAACACCTGGTCCTGCTGGATCAGCTGCCGGACGTTCTCGACCGTCTTCGACGGGTCGTAGGCGTCGTCGAGGTACTTGAACGTGATCTTGCGGCCGTTGACGCCGCCGCGGCCGTTGACGTATTTGAAGTACGCCTCGGCGCCCCGCAGGACACCGGCCGCCGCCGCGGCCTCGCCGCTGAGCGGGCCGCTCGAGCCGACGACGACCTCCTTGGCGGAGACGCCCGGCGTGGCGCTGCTCGACGCGAGCGCGACGGGCGCGCAGGCGAGCAGGACGATGAGTGCGGCGAGCTTCTTCATGACCCCGACCTACGACCGAGTGTAGACGCGATTTGTCAGCCGGGTGAGCAGGGGCAGCACGATCATCACGACGACGAGGACCGCGCCGAAGAAGAACGTGCGCGGACCCGCCTGCTTCGGGTCGATCCCCGGCAGCACGTCGACGATGTCGTCCAGGAACTGGATCAGCAGCGCGCCGAGCGCGGCGCCCCAGATGGAGCCGTAGCCGCCGACGACCGCGCCGACGAGCAGGTAGAGCGAGAGCGTGATCGGGAACGTGTCGGGGTTCACGAACGTCGAGACGACGGCGTAGAGCGCGCCCGCGACGCCGGCGTACGCCGCCGAGACGCCGAACGCTGCGACCTTGTAGGTCGCGCGGTTCACGCCGCTCGCGGCGGCGGCGAGCTCGTTGTCGCGCACCGCGCGGATCGAGCGGCCGAACGCCGACGAGACGAGCCACCACGCCAGCAGGAAGAGCGGGATCGCGATCGACCACGTCAGCGCGTACAGCCAGTCGTTGTTCGTGAGCCGATGGCCGAGGATCGTCACGCCGACGCCGTGTCCGGTCAGGTGCGAGAAGAGCGACAGGCCGGTCGAGCCGCCGGTGAAGTGGTCGAACTTCTTGAGGATCGTCGGGAGCGCGACCGCGACCCCGAACGTCGCGAGCGCGAGATAGAGGCCGTGCAGGCGCAGCGCCGGGATGCCGACGGCGACGCCGACCGCACCGCCGACGAGCGCCGCGACCGGGATCGTGGCGAGGTCGGGCCAGCCGTGGTGCGTCATCAGGATCCCCGTCGTGTAGCCGCCGACCGCCATCAGCGCGCCGTGGCCCAGCGAGATCTGGCCGCTGTAGCCGGTCAGGATGTCCAGCCCGACGATCGCGATGAAGTAGACGGCGACCGTTGCGAGCTGCACTGCGCGGAACTGCGAGACGACGAACGGCAGCGCGATCACGATCGCGGTTCCCGCGACGACGGCGACCCACTTCGCGGCGAGCGTCGGTCTCATACGCGCTGCACCGCCTGCCGGCCGAAGAGCCCCGCGGGCCGCACGAGCAGCACGACGAGGATCACCGCGAGCGCCGTCGCGAGCCGCAGCTGGCCGCCGACCCAGTCAATGTACGTGCCGACGAGATTCAGCAGCACGCCCAGCAGGAGGCCGCCGACGACCGCGCCCACCGGCGAGTCCATCCCGCCGAGCACCGCCGCGGCGAACGCGTACAGCAGCACCGTCTGCATCATGTTCGGGTCGAGGAAGAGCGACGGCGCCGCCATCACGCCCGCGACCGCGCCGAGCACGGCCGCGAGTCCCCAGCCGAGCGCCAGCATCCACGCCACCCGAACGCCGACGAGGCGCGATTCGATCGGGTTCACCGCCGCCGCCCGGAGCCCGAGGCCGAGCTTCGTGCGCGAGAACAGCAGCCACATCAGCGCGATCACGATCAGCGAGACGACGATCACGCCGAGGTCCTGCTTCGAGAACCGCACGCCGCCGACGTCGATCGGCTCCGTCGAGAACGGGCCGTCGAAGGGCTTCGCGGCGCCGCCCCAGATCCACGTCGTGAGGCCGTTGACCATGATCAGGAGTCCGATCGTGAGGATCACGATCGCGAGTGTCGGCGCGCCCTGGACCGGCCGCACGAACACGGTCTCGACCGCGACGCCGCCGAAGAACGAGAGCACGAGGGTCAGCGCGAACGCCGGCCAGAACGCGACGCCGTGATCCATGAACGTCCAGCAGACGAACGCCGACAGCGTCGCCATCTCCCCCTGCGCGAAGTTGACAACCCCGGTCGAGCGGTAGATCAGCACGACGGCGAGCGCAAGCGAGCCGTAGATGCCGCCCGAGGCGAGCCCGCTCACGACCTGCTGCAGGAACTCGGTCACGTCAGTAGCCGAGGTAGCTCCGCCGCACGGACTCGTTCGCGCGCAGCTCCTCGGCCGGGCCGCCGAGCACGACTCGCCCCGTCTCCAGGACGTAGGCGCGCGCTGCGTGCCGCAGCGCGAGGACGGCGTTCTGCTCGACGACGACGATCGTGGTGCCGTCGTCGGCGTTCATCTTCGAGAGCGCCTCGAAGATCTCGCGCACGACGAGCGGTGCGAGGCCGAGCGACGGCTCGTCGAGGAGCAGCAGCCTCGGGCGCGCCATCAGGGCTCGGCCGAGCGCGAGCATCTGCTGCTCGCCGCCGGAGAGCGTCCCGGCCTGCTGGTCGCGGCGCTCCTCGAGCCGCGGGAAGAACGCGAACACGCGCCGGAGGTCGCCGTCGACCGCGCTGCGCCGGGTCCACGCGCCGAGGCGGAGGTTGTCGAGCACCGACAGCGTCGCGAACGTGCCGCGCCCTTCCGGGACGTGGGCGACGCCGAGGCGCGCCATCGCCTCGGGCCCACGGCGGGTCACGCGCTGCCCGTCGAGGACGATGTCGCCGCTCGCGCGCACGGTCCCGGAGACGGCCCGGAGCGTCGTCGTCTTCCCCGCGCCGTTGGCGCCGAGCACCGACACGAGCTCGCCCTCCTCCACGTCGAGCGTCACGCCGTGGAGCGCACGCACGGCGCCGTAGCGCGCCTCGACGTCGCGCAGCTCAAGGAGCGACAAGGCGCTCCCGCAACCGCTCGATCTGCGCGTCCGTCAGCCCGGCGGCGCGCAGGTACGACGCGACGTCGCCGTAGCGGCCCTCGATCTCCTCGAGGACGCGCAGCATGCCTTCGGCCGGCGTCTGCGCGAGCTTCCGGCGCCGGCGGCGCACGACCTCGTCGTCGATCGTGTCGATCCAGCTCCGCAGCGCCGGGGCCAGGTTCGCCTCCGACTTCGCGTAGTCGGCGGCGACCTCCTCGCGCGGGACGCCGGCGAGCCGGAGCAGGATCGCCGCGACGAGCCCCGTGCGGTCCTTGCCGCCCGCGCAGTGGACGACGACCGCCCCCTCGGGTGCGTCGGCGACCGCGGCGAACGCCTGTCCGAAACGGTCACGGAAGCGCTCGAGGAAGTCGACGTACGACCACGCGAAGTGGTCGGCGACGTCCTCGACCGAGTCGAGGTGCGCGTCGAGCTGCTCGACGTATTCACTGTTCTCGTCGAGCGCCGCGCCGAGCACGGACACGTGCACGACGTCGATGTCGACTTCGCGCGGCGGGTCGCCCGCGAGCTCCTCCGGCCAGCGCAGGTCCACGATGCGCGCGACGCCGTGGTCGGCAAGCGCGTGCCAGCCGGCGTCCGTGAGCTGTCGAACGTTGTCCGAACGGATCACGCTGCCGCGACGTGTCGTCCGCCCGTCCTCCGTCGGTAGTCCGCCGAGGTCGCGGACGTTGAGGCAGCCCTCCCACTCGAGCGCCGTCGACGTCGTCTCGTCCCGTTCAGAAGGGCGTTCCACCGCTGGCGCGTGAGCTTATTGCGCTCGGACCGGCTACCGCCCGGGGAAACCGCAGCCGGCGAAGAATCCGAAGAGGCCTGTAAGGTGAGAGAGCGAGGGGCGCGGCCTCCGTGGTTGTCCGCCTGCTAGGGCCGGCCCTGCGGTTGCAGGCGCCCCTCCTTCTTTTCCCCCGCCGCGACGTTGGCGTTTAAGGCCCTCTGAGCAGGGGCATCGTCGAGACTCCCTGGCAGGCGCAACCACGCGACTCAGGCCCGAGTCGCGGGAGGTGTACGAGATGAAGCTGCGGCGGCGGGGGTGCGGCCCCCCGCCCCGGGCTCGCTCATCCGTCGTCTGCGCCGAGGTACGCTTCGATCACGGCGGGATTGCGCTGGACCTCCTGCGGCGTCCCCTCGGCGATCTTCCGTCCGAAGTCGAGGACGTGCACGCGGTCCGCGATCCCCATCACGAGTCCCATGTGGTGCTCGACGAGCAGCACCGTGAGATCGAAGTCGTCGCGCACGCGGCGGATGAACTCGCCGAGCTCGCCGACCTCCTCGTGGTTGAGGCCGCCGGCCGGCTCGTCGAGCAGCAGCAGGCGCGGCTCCGCGACGAGCGCGCGCGCGAGCTCGACCCGCTTCGACGTCCCGAACGGCAGCCCGGACGCCGGCCGGTCGGCGACGCCGGCGAGACCGACGTAGTCGAGCACCTCGCGCGACCTCGCGCGGGCGTGCGCCGCGCGGAACGGACGCGCGCGCGTGTGCGCGCCCACGAGGACGTTGTCGAGCACGGTGAGCGACCGGAACAGCGCCACGTTCTGGAAGGTGCGCGCGATCCCGCGCCGCACGACGCGGTGCGGCGGCGTGCGCACGAGGCTCTTCCCGTCCAGCTCGAGCGTGCCCGAGTCCGGCTTGTAGACCCGCGTGATCACATTGAAGAGCGTCGTCTTCCCCGCTCCGTTCGGCCCGATCAGCCCGACGACCTGCCCCTGGTCGACGTCGAGCGACACGCCGTCGACCGCAACGATGCCTCCGAAGCGGAGCGTGACGTCCCGGACGGCGAGCAGCGGCACGCGCGGGAGCTTAGAAGCCGCGCCCGAACGGTGCCCGCAAACCGCAAGTTCGAGCGCTTGGAAGGGGTCGATAGTTTGAGGGGGGTGCCCCTCCGCGGTGTTCGGCTTGCTAGGGCAGAACAGGCGGGTGGCACCCCTCATCGTTTTGAACGCGTAATCACCGGGTAACGGTTCGGTAAGCCCTAGCAGGCTGGAATCCAACACCCAGGAGGTTCCGTAATGAAGAGCTCTGCGGCTCTCCTCGCGATCGTCGCGAGTCTCGTCGCCGTGCTCGTGATCGCGCCGGTCGTACCCGCGGCCCCGCCCTCGCAGCAGGCGGCATCTACCCTCTCCACCACGGTCTCCGGAACGGCGGCCGACCTCACCGGTATCGTCGGCACCGTCACCGGCACGCTGACGGTCACCGGTTTCACCGTCGTGGACGGCGTACTGTCGGCCGTCGGAGAGTTGACGGCGACGGTGACGAACGCCGCCGGCGACGTGATCGCCACGATCACGCAGGCGGTGACGATCCCGCTCCAGAACACAGGCACCTGCAAGGTCCTGCACCTGGAGCTCGGCCCGCTCGACCTGGACGTGCTCGGCCTCGTAGTGCACCTCGATAAGGTGGTGCTCGACGTCGCCGCACAGGCGGGGCCGGGCAACCTGCTCGGTAACCTGCTCTGTACGGTCACACACCTGCTGGATGGCAACGCAAGTCTGACTGCGATTCAGAATCTGCTGAACGCACTGACGGCGGCCATCTCGCGGCTCTAGGGCCGCGGTGGGGGAGAGCGGCGGACGGGGCCACTCCGTCCGCCCCTCCCTACCTCACCGGACGTCGTGCGCGCACCCTCGGCGCGGCCTCGACCGTTCTCCTTACGACACTCCGAATCGGAGGGGTGAAACCATGAACGGAACGACGAGAGCTGCAGCGACACTGCTGGCCGCTGCCGTCGCAGGAGTCCTGATCTGGCTCGCAGCGCAGGTCGGCGACGAGTCGACGGGCGGCTATTGGGCGACGTATGGCCTGATCGCCGCGGCAGGACTCGCGATGGCGCTGCCGCAGCTTCGCGGCCGCGGCGGCAACCCGCTGGCGTTCTTCCTGCTGACCTTCCTGCCGGTGCTCGTGGCCGCAGGGTGGATCGTGGTCGCCGCGCAGCCGGACGGCAACTGGTTCCGCGGCCACGTCCTCGCCTGGTCGAGCGACATCCAGGTGCAGACGGTCGTGAAGGACCTGGCCGAGTACGCCGGCATCTTCGCGTTCGGAATCGGGCTCGTGTTCGGCATGACGTTCGAGCCCGGCATGCTGCGCCGACGCCGCCGTGCTGTCGCCGGAGCCGGAGCGGTGCCCGCGACGGCGACGGCGACGCCCGCCCGGACCGACTTCGACCGGACGGCGACCAACGAGCCGCTGGCGGCGGAGCGGCGAGAGGTCGGCGACGAGCCCGTCGTCGACGAACGCGAAGCGGAACGCCGGGAAACGGCCCCGCGTCACTGACGTGGCGTGGCGGAGCCCTCCAGCTCGGAGGGCTCCGTCACCGGCGCCCGGCACGCGAAGCGCTCGCAGACGTAGACGGCCGGGCGGCCGTCGACGAGTCCCTTCCCCTCGAGCAGCGGAACGTCCTCCGCGGGCCCGAACGCGACGACCGCGCGCGGATCCCAGCGCGCGAGCGCGGCGCGGGCGACCTGCGCGTCGGGCGGCCCGACGATCGCCACCTCGCGCGGCGGCGCGAAGTGCAGGTCGAGCGCGACGAGTGTCCATCCGAAGGACGACGGCACGCGCACGAGCGCGTCGCGGACGAGGCGGAAGACCGACACGGCACGCCGTTCCAGCTCGTCGTCGCCGTAGATGCGGGCGAGCCGGAGGAGGACGTACGCGAGCATCGAGTTTCCGCTCGGCGTCGGATGGTCGTCGAAGTCCTTCTTGCGCGCGACGAGCTCCTCCCCGCCGCGCGGCGTGTGGAAGAAGCCGCCGTTCTCGTCGTCGGCGAAGAGCTCGACCGCGAGACGTGCGAGGCGATGCGCCTCCTCGAGCCAGCGCAGCTCGCCGGTCGCGACGTGGAGCTCGTACAGGCCGTTGGCGACATCGGCGTAGTCCTCGAGGTAGCCGGTGCCCTTCGCGGCGCCGTCGCGCCACGTGCGGTGGAGGCGTCCGTCGGCGGTCGAGAGCGGTCCGAGCAGGAACTCGCCGAGCCGGCGCGCGGCCGCGACGTAGTCGTCCCGCTCGAAGAAGCGCCCGCACTCGGACAGCGCCGCGAGCGCGAGGCCGTTCCAGGAGGCGATCGCCTTGTCGTCGCGCAACGGTTTGGGCCGCTGCTCGCGGACCTGGAAGAGGCGCGTCCGCGTCTGCTCGTCCAGCTCCCCGCGCAGCACGAACCGGCCGTGCTCGAACGGCTGCATGAGCTCCTCCGGCGCTCCCTCGCCCGGCGCCCACGTGAAGGTCAGCCCTTCGACACCGTCGGTGTCGGCGTCCTGCGCCGACGCGAAGCCGCCGCCGTCGAGCGCCAGCTCGCGCAGCATGTAGTCGACGGTCTCCTCCGCGACCTGCCGGTAGCGCTCCTCGCCGAGCACGAGCCAACCGTGCAGGTACGCCGGCGCGAGCAGCGCGTTGTCGTAGAGCATCTTCTCGAAGTGCGGCACGAGCCACCGCTCGTCGACGGAGTAGCGGTGGAAGCCGCCGCCGACGAGGTCGTACATGCCGCCGAGCGCCATCCCGTCGAGCGTGCGCCCCGCGAGCTCGGCGTCGCCGCGACGAAGCAGGAACTCGATCGCCGAGGCGGGCGGGAACTTCGGCGCGCGGCCCCAGCCTCCCCACTGCGTGTCGAACCCCTGGCGCAGGTTCTGCGTTGCCTGAACGAGCAACGCCTCGACGAGCGGGTCCGCCGACGGGCGCAGCCGCGTCGCCGAGCGCACGTGATCGGCGAGGTGGCGCGCCGAGCGGTCGACCTCGCCCCGCCGCTCCGTCCACGCCTCCGCCACGCCGCGCAGCACGTCGCGGAACGCCGGCATCCCGTGCCGCTGCTCGGGCGGGAAGTAGGTCCCGCCGAAGAACGGCTCGCCGGAGGGCGTGAGGAAGACCGTCATCGGCCATCCGCCGCTCCCGGTCAGCGCGACGACGGCGTCCATGTAGATCGAGTCGATGTCCGGCCGCTCCTCGCGGTCGACCTTGACGTTGACGAAGAGTTCGTTCATCAGCTGCGCCGTGCCGTCGTCCTCGAAGGATTCATGCTCCATGACGTGGCACCAGTGACACGCCGCGTAGCCGACGGAGAGCAGGATCGGCCGGTCCTCCTCGCGCGCCCGTGTCAGCGCGTCCTCGCCCCAGGGGTACCAGTCGACCGGGTTGTCCGCGTGCTG
>DASXTR010000089.1:0-49536 GCA_036505325.1 Gaiellaceae bacterium | reverse complement strand
CGGCGCGACGTGCTGGAAGCCCGCGTTCGCGACGACGGCGTCGAGCTTCCCCTCGAACCGCTCGAGCGCCGCGTCGACGACCGCGCGGTTTCCCTCACGAGTCGAGAGGTCGCCGTCCTCGAGATCGACGGCGTGCACCCGCCAGCCGTCCGCGCGGAGGCGCTCCGCGGTCGCCGCGCCGATGCCGCGCGCGGCGCCGGTGACGAGCGCGTTCACTTGTAGTAGCGGAACAGCACTTCAGCCACGCAAACCGGCTTCTCGCCGCCCTCACGCTCGATCGTCACGGTCATCGCCGCCTGGAAGCCCCACTCGGCCTCGTCGACGCTGTCGACGCGGAACGTGCCGCGGACGCGCGAGCCGACGGGCACCGGCGCCGGGAATCGCACCTTGTTCAGGCCGTAGTTGACAGCCATGCCGTCGCCCTGGCGCGGCACGACTTCGTACGACATGACGGGCAACAGCGAAAGCGTGAGGTAGCCGTGGCCGATCGTCGTTCCGAACGGGCCGGCGGCGGCACGCTCCGGGTCGACGTGGATCCACTGGTGGTCGCCGGTCGCCTCCGCGAACGCGTCAATCGTCTCCTGCGGGATCTCGATCCAGCTCGACGGGCCGAACTCGGTCCCGGGGGTCAGCTCAGTCGTCATCGCCCCACCGTACGACACTTGCCGCCCACGTGTATCCCGTACCGGCGGCGAGGAGGAGCACGAGCTCGCCGTCGCGCAGCTCGCCTGCGCGCGCGGCACGGTCGAGCGCGAACAGCGGGTCCACCCCGCTCATGTGCCCGGTGTCGTCGAGATAGGCGGCGCGCGACTCGTCCAACCCGAGCTCCTCGACGAGGGCGCGGTGCATCGAGGGCTTCATGTGGATCCCGCAGAGATAGCCCACGTCGGCGAGCGTGGCCCCGCTGCGCTCCACGGCCCCGTTCGCCGCCGCGACGAAGTTCGCCAGGCTCACCTCGTCGAGCCCCTGCTTCATCGAGCCCGGGTCGGCCACGTCGAGGAAGCGGTAGCCGCCGTTCGGCGAGACGCTGCCGCCCGCTGCAACCTTCACCTGGAGCGAGAACGATCCGTCGGTCACGCCGTGGCAACCGAGCAGCTCGTTGCGTCCGCCGTCCTTCACAAGCAGGCCGGCGACTGCGCCGTCGCCGAAGTTGAACATGAACCGCGAGCGCTCGTTGCCGTAATCGAGCAGGTACGACTCGCGGCACGCTGCGACGACGAGGATCATGCGGAGCTCGTCCTCCGCACGCAGCATGTCGCGCGCGATGCGCAGGGCGACGGGCGTGCCCGCCGAGACGTTGTCGTACTCGACCGCGTACGCGTGCGAGGCGCCGATGCGATGCGCAATCCACGGCGCCGCCTGCCACACCGCGTAGTCCTTCCACATCGACCCGTAGTACATGACGACGTCGAGCGCCTCGGGGTCGACTCCCGCCTCCGCGAGCAGCGTCTCGGCGGCTCGCACGGAGAGATCGCTCACGTGCTCGTCCTCGGCGGCGATGTGCTTCCCGCGCAGCCCGAACTTCTCGACGATCACCTGCTCCGGGATCCCGGAGCGCTCTGCGACCTCGGCCGCCGTCATCCACCGCTCCGGCAGGTACGAAGCGGTTGCGGCAAGCCCGACGCGCCTCACGTGTCGGCCTCGAGGACGCCGCGGATGATCCGCCCGAGCTCCTGCCAGACGTCGTCGGGCAGCGCCTTGCCCTTGCCCCAGAGGATCCACCGCATGCCGATCATCTCGCCGAGGCCCATCAGCGCCCAGGCGGTCACCTCGGGGTCGATCGCACCGACCTCGCCGGTCTCGACGGCAGCCTGCAGCGCCTCGACGTAGCCCGCCGAGAGCCGCTCGTAGTGGTACTCGAGCATCTCCGGGGAGACGAACTCGGCCTGGCGGATGATCCGGTAGAGGGCCGGATGCTCGGCCGTGAAGCGGAAGTACGCGTCGAAGCCGAGCAGCTCGGCCTCGAGGCGCGTCTTGCCCTGCGACGATCCCTCCTTCATCGCGTGCCGCACGCGGCGGTTGAGGTCGCGCACGAGCTCGTCGAAGACGGCCTTCTTCGAGTCGAAGTAGAGGTAGAACGTCCCCTGCGCGACGCCCGCGGCCTCCGTCACCTTGACGATCGACGCCTCGTGGTAGCCGAGCTCGGCGAAGACGCGCTCGGACGCGTCGAGGACGCGGCGGCGCGTGTCGATCCCGCGCTGCGAGAGCGGCTTGCCGTCGACGTTCGTCAGGACCGTGTCGCTCACGCTGGCACCTTCGCCTTCAGCTCGGACTTCAGGACCTTGCCCATCGAGTTCCGCGGCAGCTCGTCGACGAAATGGAACGCCTTGGGCACCTTGTAACGCGCGAGACGGTCGCCGCAGTGAAGCCGCAGGTCTTCTTCCGTTGTCTCAGTGGACAACACGACGAACGCCGCGCACACCTCGCCCCACCGCTCGTCCGGCACGCCCACGACCGCCGCGTCGGCGACGGCAGGATGCTCGTGCAGCACCGACTCGATCTCTGCCGGGTAGATGTTCTCGCCGCCGGAGATCACCATGTCCTTGAGGCGGCCGCGGATCCTGTAGTACCCCTCGTCGTCCCGCTCGACGACGTCCCCGGTGTGCAGCCAGCCGTCGACGAGCGTCTCCGCCGTCGCCTCGTCGTTGCGCCAGTAGCCGGGGAAGACGTTTGGGCCGCGCACGAGCAGCTCGCTCTCCGGCGAGACCTCGCACTCGACGTACGGGTACGGCTTGCCGGCGAAGCCGGCCTTGCGGCGCGCGTCCTCCGGCGGCAGACAGAGGACGTTCGGCGCCGCCTCCGTCAGGCCGTAGCCCTGAACGATGTCGACGCCGCGCTCGGCCCAGGTGTCGAGCAGCGCCTCGGGCATCGGCGCGCCGCCGACGACGGCGAGACGGAGGCTGCTCAGGTCCGCCTCGGCGAACCGCGGCTCCTGGGCCATGAAGAGGTAGTTCGCGGGGACGCCCATCGTCGTCGTCACGCGCTTGCGCTCGATCAGCTCGAGCGCGCGCTTCGCGTCGAAGCCGCGCTCGAGCACGACGGTCGCGCCCTTCCACCACGCGAGCAGCGCTTGCACGTTCCACCCGCCGCAGTGGAACTGCGGCAGCACCTGGAGCACGACGTCGTCGGGGCGGATCCCGGTCGCGAGATCGAACGACAGGTTCGTCCAGAAGCAGTTCGCGTGGGTGAGCAGCGCACCCTTCGGCTTCCCGGTCGTCCCGGAGGTGTAGATCAGCAGCAGCCCGTCGTCGTCCCGAGGGCCGAACGTCCCTTGTGACAACTTGTCACAAGCGATTTCCGTGGCCGGGGAGACGGTTGCGAGTGCCAGCGCCTTGTCTGCCAGGTTGCGGTGCTCGTCCTCGACGAGGAAGAGCGACGGCTCGGCGTCGTCGAGCTGGTAGGCGATCTCCGCAGGCGAGAGCCGCCACGAGATCGGGTGCAGGATCGCGCCGGCCTTCGCGCACGCGAAGAACACGACGACGTGGTCGGCGGTGTTGCCCGTGAGCGTCGACACGCGCTCGCCGCGCGTCAGAGCGCGCGCCAGCTCCTCGGAGCGCTCGTCGAGCTTGCGATACGTCCAGAGGCGGCCGCCCTCGTCGATCGCGATGCGGTCTGGCGTGATGCGGGCGCGGTCGCGGAGGATGCGGTCGATCGTGTGCATGCTCATCCGAGAAACTCCTCCACGAGGCGCACGAAGTCGCCGGAGCGCTCCCAGAAGAAGAGGTGGCCGGCGCCGTCGAGGCGCTCGAGCCTCGCATTCGGGATCCGCTCCGCGAGCAAGTCGGAGTTCCGGCAGTCGATCACGTTGTCGGTCGTGCCCGTGACGACCAGCGTCGGCGCCTCGATTCGTGCGAGGTCGACGCCGCCGAACGTCGTCCCGGCGGCGGCCTGAGCAAGCCAGCCGTTCAGGTCGGGCGGGTTGGCGAGCCGATAGGCGTAGACCTCCTCCGCGAGCCCCACGGGCGGTGAGGCACCCAGCGAGTTGTCGACGAAGCGGCGCAGGGCGACCTGCGGCTCCATCGTCGGCGCCTGCGCGAACAGATCGACCGTCACCTGCGGCATCGGGTACCCATCGTCCACGCCCGGGTGCGTGCACGCGAGTACGAGCCGGTCGACGCGCTCCGGGTGGTGCGAGGCGAGGTGCTGCGCGACCATGCCGCCGAGGCTCGCAGAGACGACGTGGGCGCGCTCGATCCCAGCCTCGTCGAGCACCTGGACTGCGTCGCCCGCCATCTGCTCCACGGTGTACGGCCCCGGCGGGATCTCGCTTTCGCCGACGCCTCTGTTGTCGTACGAGACAACGCGATAGCGCTCCGCGAGGCGCTCGCGCGCGGGTCCCCACCCGCGCCGCGTGTAGCCGAGGCCCTGGACGAGGAGCAGCGGTGCGCCGGCGCCCTGCGACTCCCACGCGATTCTCACGCCGGCTCCTGCGTCGTGTGGAGCGCCTCTTCCAGGCGCTGGAGCGTGCGCGGGCGGCGCCCGAGCCGGTCGATGCGCGCGATCCCGCCGGGCACGAAGAAGACGACGAGGATGAAGAGCACGCCGAGCACGAACAGCGGCTCCTGCAGCGGTGTCTTCAGCACCGACGGCAGGGAGTCGACCGCGTCCGAGCCGGCGAGCGAGCCGAGGCGGTGGTCGAGCAGCGTGTAGAGCGCGCCGCCGATCAGCGCGCCCCAGCGCGTGCCGGTGCCGCCGATCACGACCATCACGAGCAGCGTCAGGGTGAAGTTCGCCGTCGTCACCTCGGGCGTCGCGCCGCCGATCAGCAGTAGATAAACGACGCCGCCGGCCGTGGCGAGGAACGACGAGAGCACGAACGCCATCAGCTTGAAGACGAACGGGCGCAGGCCGATCACCTCGACGCGCAGCTCGTTCTCGCGGATCGCCTGCCAGACGCGGCCCGGCGACGACTCGACCGCCCAGCGGACGATCGCGAACACAGCGGCCGCGTAGCCTAGGGCGATCCAGTAGAGGTGCTTCGTGTTGAAAACCCCGACGAGGCCCTCGGGCAGCTGGTGGTAGTCGACGCCGAGGCCCTCCTCGCCGCCGGTCAGCTTGTGCGGGTTCTGCTGCACGAGGATCTGGCCCGCCTGCGCGAACGCGAGCGTCACCATCGCGAACGCGATCCCACCGACGCGGAGGCTCACCGACCCGAGCAAGAGCGGCAGCACGAGCCCGACGACGGCAGTGAGGAGGAGCGACGCTGCGAAGCTCCAGTGCCACTTCGTCATCGCGATCGCAGTCAGGTAGACGCCGAGGGCGAAGTAGAGCGCGTGGCCGAACGAGAGCAGTCCCGTGTACCCGAACAGCAGGTCGTACGTGAGCGCCACGCCGGCGAAGACGAGCATCAGCGCGAGCAGCTGCAGCGTCCCCGGGGTGTCCGTCGAGCCGCCGAGCACGTACGGGATGTCGATCGAGAGCCGCGGCACGAATGCGAGCGCGACCAGCAACACCACCGGGATCGCGACGTTGCGCACCTGCCGGGCGCTCATGCGAGCTTCCCGGAGAGACCGCCCGGCCGCGCGAGCAGGACGAGGCCGAGCAGCAGCACGACCGAGAGGTCGCCGAGCCCGCCGAGCGCGGACAGGTGCACGGAGCCGTAGTAGTTCACGTACTGCTGCGTCAGCCCGACGACGACGGCGGCGAGCGCGGAGCCGCGGATCGAGCCGAGGCCGCCGATCACGACGACGATGAACGCGAAGATCAGGAGGCTCGTGCCGCGCGACGGGTCGACGGTGCCGAAGTAGACGCCGGAGAGGACGCCGGCGAGCGCGGCCGCGACGCCGCCGATCGCGAACACGAGCGTGAACGCCTTGCGAACGTCGATCCCGAGCGCGGTCACCATCGCCCGGTTCTCGACGCCGGCGCGGATGATCAGGCCGTAGCGCGTGCGCCGCAGGAAGGCCTCGAGGCCGAAGAGCACGAGCAGCGCCGCGGCGATCTCGATCCAGCGGTCGTTCGGGATCGAGGCGCCGAGGACGTGCGTCGTGTCGCCGACCCAGCTCGGCACCGCGACGGTGCGCGCGTCGTTGCCCCAGATCGCCTGCACGAGCGCGGTCGTGACGAGCGCGAGGCCGACCGTGACGAGCACCTGCTCGATGTGGCGCTGGTAGAGCGGCCGGATCAGCGCGATCTCGACCACCGCACCGACGATCGCGCCGACGGCGAGGCCGACGAGCGCCGCGAGCACGAACCGGACGCCGACGTTGCCGACCCCGCCGAGTTTCGACTCCGTGTACCAGGTGGCGTAGGCGCCGACGGTGAGGAATGCCCCGTGCGCGAAGTTGAGGACGCCCATCAGCCCGTAGATCAGCGAGAGGCCGGACGCGACGAGGAAGTACATCGCGCCGAGGCCGAGACCCGTGATCGAGAGCAGGACGAAGGTGTCCATCAGCCGACGCCCAGGAGCCGGTGGACGGTCTCGCGGTCGTCGAGCAGCGCGCGGGCCGGGCCGGTGTGGACGACGCGGCCCGTCTCGAGGACGACGACCGAATCGGCCAGGCGGCGGACGACGCCGAGGTTCTGTTCCACGAGCAGGATCGTCGTGCGCTCGCGCGCCGCCTCGAGCGCGTGCGCGACCTCCGTCACGAGCAGCGGCGCGAGGCCCTTCGTCGGCTCGTCGACGAGGAGCAGCCGGTTCTCGTTCAGCAGCGCACGGGCGATCGCGACCATCTGCTGCTGTCCGCCGGAGAGCGTGCCCGCCGCCTGGCGGCCGCGCGTGCGCAGCTCCGGGAAGAGCGAGTAGACAAGGTCGTAGTTGGCCGAGCCGTTGCGCACCGCGAGGCGCAGGTTCTCCTCCACGGTGAGCCCGGCGAAGACGTCGCGGTCCTCGGGCACGTACCCGAGCCCCCGGCGAACCACGCGGTGCGTCGGCTCTTGGGTGACGTCCTCGCCCGCGAACTCGATCCGGCCACGGCGCCCGGTCAGCCCCATCACGGCGCGCAGCGTCGTCGTCTTGCCGACCCCGTTCCGGCCGAGCAGCGCCGTCACGCCGCCCTCGGGTACCTCGAACGTGACGCCCTGCAGGACATGCGACTCGCCGAGGTGGACGTGGAGGTCCTGGATCGAGAGGACGGCGCTCACAGCGGCTCTCCGAGGTAGGCCTCCTGGACGGTGGCGTTGGCCATCACGGCGTCCGGTGTGTCGAAGGCGAGCAGACGGCCGTGGTGCATGACGGCGACCTTCTGCGCGAGGCCGGTGACGACCTCCATGTGGTGCTCGACCATCAGCACCGTCTTGCCTTCCTGCTCGTGGACGGAGCCGATCAGCTCGACGAGCTCGGGGATGTTCTCGACGGAGACGCCGGCCATCGGCTCATCGAGCAGGATCACGCGCGGATCGCCGGCGAGGACCATCGCCAGCTCCAGCTTCCGCTTGTTGCCGTGCGAGAGCGAGCCCGCGGCCTGGTCCGCGGCCGCTCCGAGGCCGACCCGGCCGAGCGCCCAGCGGGCGCGCTCGACTGCTTCGCGCACGCGCGCGGCGCGCCGCCAGATGCGCAACGACCCGCCGAGATGGGCCTCGGCCGTCAGCCGGACGTTCTCGACGACGGTGAGCAGCGGGAACACGTTCGAGACCTGGAAGGTGCGTCCGAGGCCGGCGCGCGTCCGCCGGAACGGCGGCTCGCCCGTGACGTCGCGGCCGTCGAGCGCCACCGCGCCCGCGGTCGGCCGCAGCAGGCCGGAGAGCAGGTTGAAGAGCGTCGTCTTCCCCGCCCCGTTCGGCCCGATCACTCCCACGAACTCGCCCTCGCGGACATCGAGCGAGACATCGGCGACGATGGTCGCGCCGCCGATGTCGAGCCCGAGGCCGCGAGTCGCGAGGATCGAGGATGCGCTCACGATCCGGCCGGTTCCGACCTGCGTCGCCTAGCGGCTGATTACCTTGATCGGCGGAGCCGTCTCGTACGGGGTCGCCGTGCCGAGGACCTTCGCGACGAGCCGGCTGCCGTTCTTCGTCAGCCTCACCTGGAACATCGGCTGCAGCAGCGCGTGATCCTGCGGGCGGACCGCGTTCTGGCCCTTCGGCCCCAGGAACTTGTAGCCCTCGAGCGCGGAGATCATCTTGTCGACGTCGTCGCCGCCCTTCTTCAGCGCCTGGACGATCATCAGCGCCGCGTTGAAGCCGTCCGGCGTGAAGATGTCCGGAGTCTGGCCCTTCTTCCGCATCTGCGCGACGAGCCAGTCGTTGACCTTGTTCTTCGGCGCGGTGTAGACGTAGTGCGAGAGGAACTGGATCTTTGTCGCCTGGTCGCCCAGCGTCGACCAGGTCGCGCGCTCGGCGAGGCCGGTGACGACCTTGTTCGAGACTCCGAAGACGCCCTGCTGGTCGAGGGCCTTCCACATCGCACCGGCCGTCGTGCCGGCCCACGCGACGAACAGCAGATCCGGGTTGGCCTGCTTCGCCTGCTGCGCGAACGGCGTGAAGTCCGTCGCCGACAGCGGGACGAGGATCTTCGAGACGTTGTGGCCCTTGCCGCCGAGAATGGCGTTCACGGCCGCGAAGTTGCCCTGGCCGAAGACCGAGTCCTGGGCGAAGACGACGACCTTCTTCCCCTGCGTTCCGCGCAGGAACGACGCCGCGGTGTCGATGTCCTGCAGCGTCTGGCGGCCCGAGCGGAACGTGTACTTGTTGATCCCGGTGATCGCGTCGGAGGCGGCGGGACCGGAGATGAACAGGACGTGGTTCTGGTCGGCGAGCGGCGCCATCTGCAGCGCGACGCCGGACGAGGTCGAGCCCGCGAGGATCTTGTAGCCCTGGCCGATCAGGTCCTTGCCGGCCGAGACGGCCTTGGCGGGATCCCCGGCGTCGTCGGCGAGCGAGAGCTCGATCGTCTTGCCGTTGACCTTGTTGGTGCCCTTGGTGGCGTACTTGAGGCCGAGCCGCAGCCCCTGGACGTATTCCGCGCCGTAGGCCGCGAGCAGGCCTGTACGCGAGTAGACGATGCCGACCTTGTAGGAGTCGGCCTCGGAGCGGTGCGAGCTCGCGGCGACCGTGGCCGTGCCTGCGAGCAGCGCGATTCCCGCTACGAGGAGGAGCGCCTTGGTGAAACGACGACGCAGCATGAGCGAGAGTCCTCCCGGATCAGATGAGGGGTCGCCGGCTGGGGGAACCTGAGACCCGATTCAGGTTTCGGGTTATCGCAGACGAAGCCGCTGTGTGTCAAGTGATTTGCGCGCTCGTGCCCGCGAGAGATTCGCCGACGACCAGGGCTCGTGCTGCGCGAGGCGCCGCCGGAGGCGCGCCAGGGCCCCGGCGCGCAGGCCCGGCGGGAGCCGGTCGAGCGCCGGCACCGCGTCCGCGGACAGCGAGCGGAGGTACGGAACGTCGATGCGGCCCGTCGCCTCCCACCGCGCGACATTCTGCTCCGCGATCATCCGATCGGGGTTCGCAAGCGCGAACGTGAGCAGCGATGTCCCTGTGGCGACGAGTGCAGTGCGCGGAAGCCAGCGAGCGTGCCTCGTCGATCCGGCTGCCAGCAGGAGCACGAAGACCAGCGCCAGCCACAGGCCGAGGCCGTGCGCCGCGAGGCGCACCCGCGTGAACCCGTAGGCGTCCTCGTAGAGCCCGAGGCGCCGGAGCGCGGACGCGAGGACGACGAGCGTGAGCAGGCAGAGCACACCGAGGAGAGCGCGCAGGACGAACCGGTCGCGCCGCGTGCCGGCGCCCGCGTACCGCGTCGCGGCCGCGACGACGAGAAGCGTCAGCGAGGCCGCTGCGAGTAGCTGTGCAAATCCCTGCCGGGCGTATTCGGCGTACGTCAGGCCCGCCGTGTGGAGCACCCGCTCATTGCCGCCGAACAGCACCGTGACCTGGACGACCACGAAGGCGAGGAAGAGGACGTCGAGCAGCGCGAGCGGGATCGCCCACTCGGCGAAGGCGACGGGGCCGTCCGGCGGCGCCACCTCGTACACCGGCGGGCGCCGCCGGGCGAGCACGAGCCCGACGACGAGCGCGAGTACGAGCACGAATGCGAGCAGCCTCCCGGGCACGGCGCCCGCAGACGGGTGCGGAAGCGACGATCCGAGCTGCGCGAACGCCCCGTCCGCGGTCCAGAAGAGGATCCCGAAGGGCACCACGACGACGACGCCCACGAACGCGCCGCGTGCGGCCGGCGCGAGGCGCCGCGCGCGCGCCGTGTCGAGCTCAAGCGACCGCGCCTCCGCCGGCGCGTCCGCGAGACGGAGCGCAACCGCGACGGAGCCCGCGCCAACGCGCGCCCACGTCTCCCCGGCCGTGGCGGCGGCCGACGCGAGGACGACGGCCGCAGCGAGCGACACGAGGACGACCCATTGCGCGTCGCGCAGCGCGGCGACGACGCAAAGCGCGAACGCGAGCGTCGCGAGGAAGGCGCCGGCGAACGTCGGACGACTGCCGCCGGCGGCTGCGAATGCGACGAGAAGCGAGACGATCACGACGCCGATCCCCGGACGGCCGGCCGGCAGGAGCCAGGCTCCGGCCGTCGCCGCGAACAAGGCCCGCGCGCGCGTCACGTGGGAAGCTCGACGACGATGCGGCAACCGCTCGGCTCCGCCGGCTCCGCGCGGATCGTCCCTCCGTGCAGCTCGACGATCCACCGTGCGATCGCGAGGCCGAGCCCGCTTCCGCCCTCCGTCGCCGCACGGCCGTGGTCGGCGCGGTAGAACCGTTCGAAGACACGCTCGATCTCCGCCGCCGAGATGCCTGGGCCGTCGTCCGCGACCTCGAGGCGGATGCTACGGCCCACGGCCGACCCCAGCACCTCGACGCGGCCGCCGCGGCGCGCGTGGCGGACCGCATTCGCAACGAGGTTCGCGAGCACCTGATGCAGTCGCGCCGGGTCGGCGCGGACGCTGAGCGACGCGGGCTCCACGGAGACGGCGAGCTCGACGTCGCGCCCCTGCGCCTTCGCCCGCCATTCGGCGGCCACGTCTGCGAGCAGCGGCTCGACGAGCAGCGGCTCACGGTCGAGCTGCGTCGCGCCCGACTCGAGCCGCGAGAGATCCAGGAGCTGCTCGACGAGCGTTCCGAGCCGGTCGACCTGTCGCAGCATCGTCGCGAACGTCTCCGCGCTCGGCGGCTCGACGCCGTCGGCGAGGTTCTCGACGACCGCCCGCAGCGCGCCGATCGGCGTGCGGAGCTCATGCGATGCATTGGCAACGAGATCGCGCCGCATCCGGTCGACCTCGGCGAGCTCGGCGGCCATCGAGTTGAAAGCGCGCGCGAGCTCACCGACCTCGTCGCGGGAGGTGGCGGTGACGCGGCGCCTGTAGTCGCCGCGCGCCATGGCCTGCGCCGCTGCGACCATCTCGCGCAGCGGCCGCGTCATGCCGTGCGCGAGCAGCTGCACGACCGCGAGCGCCGCCGCGGCTGCGACGAGGCCCGTCAGGATCGGGGAGACGCCGGCGTGCTCGCCCGCCGTGACGATCGCGACGGTGACGGCCACCGCGGCGACGATCACGACGCCGAGCTTCTTCTTGATGGACGTGAGGAAGTCGAGCGGTCTCACAGCTCGTTGGTGCTCAACGCATAGCCGATGCCGTGCACCGTGCGGATGACGTCGGAGCCCACCTTGCGGCGAAGCGAGCGGACGTGCGAGTCGACCGTGCGTTCGCCGGCCCCCTCGCGGTAGCCCCACACCTGCTCGAGCAGCCGGCGCCGGCTGAAGACGACGTGCGGGGACAACGCGAGCCGGTACAGCAGGTCGAACTCGGTCGCAGTCAGCCCGATCTCGCGGCCGTCCCGCCGCACCTCGCGCGTCGCCGGATCGATCACGAGGCCGCGAAGACGCACCGCCTCTGCGGGCGCCGGCGCGTGCTCCGCTCGGCGGAGGAGCGCGCGGACGCGGGCGACGAGCTCGCGAGCGCTGAACGGCTTCGTCATGTAGTCGTCGGCGCCGACGCCGAGGCCGACCTCCAGATCGGCCTCGCCGTCGCGCGCCGTCAGCATCAGCACCGGAACGCGCCGGTCGCTCTGGACGCGGCGGCAGACCTCGAGCCCGTCCAAGCCTGGAAGCATGAGGTCGAGCACGACGAGGTCCGGCCGGAACCGCCGACACAGCTCGACGCCGGCCGGCCCGTCGCCGGCGACCTCCACGTCGAAGCCCTCGGCCTTCAGCCGGGCGGCGACCGCGCCGGCGATCGTCGCCTCGTCCTCGATCACCGCGATCCGTCGGCGCTCCACGGCCTCAGCGTAGGAGACCGCCGTCGAGGCGTCATCAAGATCCTGTGGAGATTCCGTGCAGCTCTTGTCCCAGAGCTGGCACAGACACGTAGGTGATGTACCGGTACTTATACGTCCCATGTCGCGCAAGCTCCAGATCACGCTCGAAGACGACCAGTACGACCTTCTTCAGGAGCTGGCGCGCCGCACGAGGATCTCGATGGCCGAGCACATCCGAATATTGATCGACAAGGAGCACCGGCCGGGGGCGCGTCCGAACCTCGGAGGCTTCACGATCGCGTTCACGCGACGGCCTGACGAGCCGTTCGTCGGCCGCCGCCCTGGAGTCAAGTTCTCGAACTAGGCCGACTCTTCGGCGAGCTCGTCGGGCTCGCCGCGATCGCCGCCCGCGCTCGTGACGAGGGTCGGCTTGAGGCCCTTCTCGATCGTCTCCTTCGTGATCACGCACTTGGAGACGTCCTTGCGCGACGGCAGCTCGAACATCACGTCGAGGAGCGCATTCTCGATGATCGACCGGAGGCCGCGCGCGCCGGTCTCACGCTCGAGCGCCTTGTCCGCGATCGACCACAGCGCGTCCTCGGTGAAGACGAGGTCGATGTGGTCATAGTTGAAGAAGCGCTGGTACTGGCGCGTGAGCGCGTTCTTCGGCTCGGTCAGGATCTGGACGAGATCCTCGCGCTTCAGTTGGTGCACGGCGGACAAGACCGGCAGACGGCCGATGAACTCCGGGATCAGCCCGAAGTTCAGGAGATCCTCGGGCATCACGCCGCCGAGCAGCTCGGCGCTCTCCGCGTCCCGCTTCGACGAGATCTCGCGGCCGAAGCCGACAGCGTTCTTGCCGATGCGCTTCGCGATGATCTTGTCGAGGCCGGCGAACGCACCGCCGCAGATGAACAGGATGTTCGTCGTGTCGATCGAGAGGAACTCCTGGTGCGGGTGCTTCCGTCCACCCTGCGGCGGCACCGAGGCCACCGTGCCCTCGAGGATCTTGAGCAGTGCCTGCTGCACGCCCTCGCCGGAGACGTCGCGCGTGATCGACGGGTTGTCGGCCTTGCGCGCGATCTTGTCGACCTCGTCGATGTAGATGATCCCAGTCTCCGCCTTCTTGATGTCGAAGTCGGCAGCCTGGATCAGCTTGAGGAGGATGTTCTCGACGTCCTCGCCGACGTAGCCGGCCTCGGTGAGCGCGGTTGCATCGGCGATCGCGAACGGGACGTTGAGGATTCGCGCGAGCGTCTGGGCGAGATGGGTCTTTCCGCAGCCGGTCGGCCCGAGCAGCAGGATGTTCGACTTCTGCAACTCGACCTCGCCCTCGTCGTTCCCCATCTGCACGCGCTTGTAGTGGTTGTAGACCGCCACCGACAGCGTGCGCTTGGCCTCCTCCTGGGAGACGACGTAGTCGTTCAGGGCGGCGTAGATCTCCTTGGGGCGCGGGAGGTTGTCGAGGTCGAGCGAGCTCGGAGTCGTCAGCTCCTCGTCGATGATCTCGTTGCAGAGATCGATGCATTCGTCACAGATGTAAACACCGGGACCAGCGATCAGCTTCTTGACCTGCCGCTGCGATTTCCCGCAGAAGCTGCAGAGAAGTTGTTCGTTGCCTTCGCTTGCGCGCGCCATCCCGTGTCTCCTTTTACCCCGATTTACCCGGAATGGCTAGGCCGCGGCCTGCTGCCGCCCTGCTTCGCGGTGGGTAATCACGGTATCGATGATGCCGTAGTCCTTCGCCTCTTGCGGGCTCAGGAAGAAATCCCGCTCCATATCGCGGGAAATCTCCTCCTGCGACTTCCCTGTGTGGTTCGTGTAGATCTCCTCGAGGCGGCGCTTCAAGCCGATGACCTCCCGGGCCTGGATCTCGATGTCCGTGCCCTGCCCCTGGAACCCGCCGGACACCTGGTGGATCAGGATCCGTGAGTTCGGCAGCGACATGCGCTTCCCTTTCGTGCCGGCAGCGAGGAGAAGCGAGCCCATCGACATGGCAATCCCGACGCAGATCGTCTGCACGTCCGGCTTGATGAACTGCATCGTGTCGTAGATCGCGAGGCCGGCGTAGACCGACCCGCCCGGCGAGTTGATGTAGAGGAAGATGTCCTTGTCGGGGTCCTCGGACTCGAGGTGGAGCAGCTGGGCGATGATCAGATTCGCGATCTGATCGTCGACCGGCGTGCCGAGGAAGACGATGCGCTCGGCGAGCAAGCGCGAGTAGATGTCGAACGCGCGCTCGCCGCGCGAGGTCTGCTCGACGACCATGGGAATCAACGGGCTCATCTCAGCTCACTCCTTGCTGCCGGGGGTCCACAACTTCGTCTCGGCCGCCGGGGCCTCCTGCCCCGGCTTCCACAGCTTCTCGCGCGCGCTCGCGAGCTCCGGTGAGATGGGTTTCACCTCGGCCGCGATGCGGTCCAGCGCCTTCCTCATCCGCAGGTCTCCGCGCACGCGATCGGCGCCTCCCTGCGCGATGAACTCGTCGATGTCCTCGTCGTTTTCGCCTGCGGCCTGCAGCTCCTCGCGGATCTCGTCGTCCGTCACATCGAGCCCGAGCTTGTCCGCAACGGCTTCGAGCACGAGCTCGCGCGCGACGGACTGCGTCGCTTCGGCGCGCAGCCGCTGCGCGAGCGCCTCTGGCGTCTGGTCGGTCATCTGGAAGTACAGATTCGGGTCGACGCCCCGTGCCTGGAGCTGACGCATCAAGCCGTTCGCGAGCTCCTGGGTTCGCGCTTCCACAAGCGGGCCGGCGGCCTGCACGTTCGTCGCCTTGACGAGTTCGTCGACCGCAGCGGCGCGGAAACGACCCTCGATCTCGTCGTCGATCTGTTCGCGCATCCGCGCCTCGATGTCGCCGCGGAGATCGTCGAGGCGGTCGAACTCCGACGTCGCACGCGCGAGCTCGTCGTCGAGCGGCGGGAGCACCTTCTCCCTGATCTCTTTCACCGTCACGCTCGCCTCGCGACGGTTGCCGTCGGCGAGCTCGTACGCGATGTCGCGGCTCTCGCCGGCGGACAGGCCGCGAATGCCGTTCTCGATCTCCTCGAGCAGCCGCTCGGAGCCGAGCTCGAGGACGTAGTCGCGCTGCGCCTCTCCGTTCTCCGACACGAGGTCGACGACGACGACGTCGCCCGGCTGTGCCGGGCGGCCGTCGACCGGCGCGAGCTCGGCGGCCGTCCGCTGCAACTCCTCGAGCTGCTCCTGGACGGCCTCGTCCGGCACCTCGACTTCGAGCTTCGGCACCTCGAGCCGCGTCCAGTCCGCAGGCTCGGGCTTCGGCTGCACGGCGAACTCGGCGGTGAAGCTCCAGTCCTCCTTGTCGGTCGCCGGCAGGTCGTAGTGGTACCGCGGCTGCTCGACCGGCTGGACGCGAGAACGCGCCGCCGCGTTCCAGAACCAGCTCCCGATGTGGGACTCGACGGCCTCCTGGTAGATCCGGTCGCGCCCGACCTTCTGCACGAGCACCGGCATCGGCACCTTGCCCTTGCGGAAACCCGGGATCCGGACGCTCTGGGCGAGATCGGACGCCGCGTGCTCGACCGCGTGGTGGACCTCCTGGGCGGGGACGTCGACCGTGAGGCGAACACGGTCTCCGTCGAGCTGCTCGACCTGCGTTTCCATCGCGGGCCATTGAATCAGACCTCTTGCGGGCTGGGGCGGCCGCCGCGCGCCCGCTAGCGTGACACCGGATGGACGTCGAGACCGCGATTCAGACGCGCCGTACGCACAAGCAGTACGCGCGCGAGCCCGTCGACCGGACGACGCTCGCGGAACTCCTCGAGCTCGCGCGCTGGGCGCCGAACCACCACCTGACGCAGCCCTGGCGCTTCCGCGTCCTCGGCCCGGAGACACTCGCGCGCCTCAAGGCCGCGGCGGGGGACAAGGAGGCGGCGAAGCTCGACCGCGCCCCGACGCTGGTCATCGCCTCCGCGGCGTTGACCGGGGACCCGCTCCAGGACGAGGAGGATCTGCATGCCACGGCGGCTGCGGTCTACGCCGTCCTCCTCGCCGCCACCGCACGCGGGTTCGCCTCCTACTGGCGGACCCCCGCGGCGCTCCGTGACCGCGACATCTGCGCGCTGCTCGGGCTCCCTCCCGACGAGCGCGTGGTCGCGCTGATCCACCTCGGGCGGCCGGTCGGCAATCCGCCGGCGAAGGAACGGGCGCCGACGCCCGTCGAATTTCTCCCCTAGGGAGTGCGGGCGAGAGGAGTCGAACCTCCAAGAGCCGAAGCCCACCGGGACCTAAACCCGGCGCGTCTGCCAGTTCCGCCACGCCCGCGCATGGACACCGTAGCGCGCCTATCCGCCGCCGCAACCACCGCCGCCAGCAGCCGCCCCCGTCACTGCGTCGACTGCGGAGGCAGGCCCGGAACCTCTACGCTCGTCGTACCCGCCGCGTCGTTGATCGCAACGAGGTTCACCAACCTGTTACGCGGGTAAGCCATGGCGTATGAGCGACGTGAACCCCGAGGAGCTGACGAGCCCCGGCACGATCGACGACCCGGCGCTCGAGGAGCAGCGCGCCCGCGAGGCCGCCGAGCGCGAGCGCGAGAGCCGGATGTCCGACGAGACGAAGTTCGACGAGCTGCGCGACATGGAGCAGGAGCAGGACGCCGCCCACATCGTCGGCGACGTTCCGCCGCCCCGCGAGGACTAAAGAATCTAGTCACTCCACGACATCGTCCACCAGCCGGTCGGCTCGCTTCCAGAAGGCGGCGCGCGCGCCGGCCGAGTCCTCCAGCACAGAGAGGTGCGACGCGACGAACGCGCCGTGCGACCGCACGGGCTCGAAGCGGACGTCCGCGTACGGGAATCCGCTCGCGGCGAGCTGCGTCACGAGCTGGTCGGCGCCGATCGTGCCCACGACCTCGTCGCGGTCACCGGCGAGGATGACGATCCTCGTCCGCCCGGAGAGCGGCGAGAGGTCGTGGATCGGGTCCATGGCGCCCGACGGGAACACACTGAGGATCGCGTCGGGCGCCAGTCCCGTCCGGCGTGCCCGGCTCGCCCACTCGCAGACGAGCCTCCCGCCACGCGAGTAGCCGATCGCGACGACCGGGAGCGCCTTCGGCAGCTTTGCGGCGGCGACCCGAACCCCGTCCTCGATGTGGCGGAGCGCGCCCTCTTGGCCCGGGTAGAGCTCGTAGCGTGGGTAGACCACCGCGACTCCCTCGCGCGCGAGATGCTCGAGCCACGGCCGGTGGTAGTACGGCGTCGTCTCCTTTACGTCGCCGTGCCCGTGGATGAAGACGACGGCGGCGCGCGGCTCGCCGCTCGGGCGGAAGAGCCAGACCCGCGAGGGTCCGTGGCCGTAGGACACGACCGTGAACGCCGGCGTGGCGGTCTTCGCGCCGCCGCAGCCCGCGAGGAGGAGCGGGAGAAGCAGAAGCGCCCGCCGCATACCTCGTGTGACCTCGACGCGCGCCGCTTGTTGTTGCGCGCGCGTTAACGCAGACGCTCGACCGTTCCGCGCAACTCGCCTCCATCGACGATATGACGTGGCGCCGCGGCGAATTCCTTTAGTGGCCCTGGGAGGAATCGAACCTCCGCACGCAGCTTCGAAGGCTGCCGCTCTGTCCTCTGAGCTACAGGGCCGTGGGACCGAGCTCGTCCATGGTGTACCCAGAAGGGTAGCTCCGGATCCGACCGGTCGTCCTCAGCCGCGGCCGGCGCCGCGCGGGTAGCTTCGCGACGATCCGCCCGCGGCCGCGTAGCGCGGCCTCGACCGTGCGTTGCAGCCATTTCGGAGGGTCGCGGAAGCCCATCGCCCGCCGCAGGGGAGCGTCCATGAGCGCATGCATGAACGGCGCGCCGAGCCGGGGCGGGATGCGGAACCACGAGAGGAAGAGGTTGCGCGTCGCCACGCCGACCGCCGCGCCCTCCGGCGTCGGCGCGAAGTGCTCCCGCTCGTACTCGACGTTGAAGCGCTCGAACGCGTCGTAGCTCTCCGGGATGTCGCGGATCCCCATCCGCCGCCCGACCTCGCGCCAGAAGACGAACGTCGCGAGCCGCTCGACGTCGAGGAGCGGCCGCCAGCCGAAGCGCTCGTTCCAGCGGATCGGCTCGAACGTCACTGCGGAGAGCACGTACAGGTAGTCGTCGTTCGAGATCTCGAACCGGCCGTGGATGCGGTTCATCCGCCGGATCGCGTCCGAGCCCTCGGGCGACTCGTACCCGTGCTCGCAGATGGTCGAGAGGATGAGGTCGGTGTCGTCGTAGCGCTTCTGCGGGCGCTCGGTCAGCTCGCCCGTCGACGCGAGCAGGCGGCCGATCGACGGTACGGCGTACGTCCGGTACAGCGCGAGCTCGAGCGCGCGCGTCGTGTCCCACGGGAACTCGAAGCACACGTCGAGGTACACGATCCGCTGATGGTCGCGGTCTGCGTCAAGGCGCCTGATCTCCTCGAGCGGCTTCATGGTTCTCACTCGACCGCGAGGCGCGGTAGCCACTCGAGCCAACGCGGCAGGTACCAGTTCCAGCTCCCGAGCAGGCGCATCGTCGCGGGGAGGATGACCGAGCGCAGGAGCGTCGCGTCGATCGCGAGCGACACGGCGACGCCGAAGCCCATCTGCTGGAACGGCACGAGGTCGCCGGTGGCAAAGCCGACGAACACGGCGACGATGATCGCCGCCGCGCCGGTGATCAGCCGCGCGGTCGAGCCGACGCCGTGTGCAACCGCGTCCGTGTTGTCTCTACTGACAACGAAGCGCTCGCGGATCCTGCTCAGGAGGAAGACGTGGTAGTCCATCGAGAGCCCGAACAGGACCGAGAACAGGAAGAGCGGCACCCACGGCTCGATGCGGTCGTCCTGCACGAACCCGAGCCAGCCGTGCCGGAACACGAGCACGAGCAAGCCGTAGGCGGCGCCGACCGACAGCAGGTTGAGGACGATCGCCGTCGCGGCGACGACGATCGACCGGAAGACGAGCGTGAGCAGCACGAACGTCAGGCCGAGGACGAACGCGAACACGAACGGGATGTAGTCCCGCATCACGTTCTGGTAGTCGACCTCCGCCGCGGTGTCCCCGCCGACGAGCACGGGCACCCGGGCCGTGCGCGGAACGATCTCCGACCGCAGCCGGCGCACCGCGTCGGTGGCCCGCTCGCCGGTCGTGTCCCCTGCGACCGGGAACGACAGCAGCGTCGCATCGCCGGAGCTGCGGATCGACGGGCGCCCGAAGTCCCGGTCGCGCCGGACGCCGGCCGCGATCGCGGCGACGGTCGCGGGGTCGCGGCCGTCGACCACGACCCACACCGGGCTCGTCCCCGACGCGTTGAAGTCGCGCTGGAGCGCGAGATAGCCCTGCTTCGAGAGCAGCCGATCGGGCAGCGTGCTGACCCCCGCCGATCCCGTCTTGAGCCCGAGCACCGGGCTCGCGACGGCGAGGAGCACGAGGACCCCGAGCGTGAGCGTGGTCGCGGGCCGGCGCATCGCGCCGCGGACGACGCGCGACCACATCCGCCCCTCGCGGCCCGCGCTCTCCGTGAGCGCGCGGCCCAGCACCGGCAGCGGCAGCGCGTTGACGCGGTCGCCGAGCAGGCCGAGCAGCGCGGGCAGCAGCGTGAGCGCCGCCGCGACGGACGCGATGCCGACGAGGATCGCGCCCAGCGCAAGGCTCCGCATGATCGTGTGCGGAATGATCAGCATCCCGGCCATCGCGACGACGAACGCCGACCCGCTGACGAGGACGGCGCGGCTCGCGGTCGCGCCCGCGAACTCGATCGCGTCGACGCGCTCGCGGCCGCGCGCACGCTCCTCGCGGTAGCGCGAGACGACGAAGAGCGCGTAGTCGATCCCGAGCGCGAGACCCATGCCGCTGATCATGTTCACGACGAAGATCGAGAGATCGGTGAACTGCCCGGCGATCGCCGTCAGCCCCATCGCGGCGAGGATCGACACGATCGCCATCGCGAGCGGCAGCAGAGCGGCGACGACGGAACCGAACACGAGCAGCAAGATCGCAAGTGCGACCGGGAGCCCGAATGCGAGCTCGCCCTTCTTCAGATCGTGCTGCGAGAGCGAGTCGAAGTCGTCGTTGACGATCTCCTCGCCGGCGACCGCGACGCGGAAGCCGGCGTCGTGGGCGTGCGCGCGCACGACGTCCTCGAGCGGCTCCAGGTCGCCGAACGTGGTCAGCGGCACGGCCACCGCGTGCCGGTCGCGCGACACCTCGCGCGGGCCGGCCTCCTCGGCGTGGAGCCCGGCGGACGCGACCTCGGCCGAGATGCGGTCGACGTAGCGGCGGAAGACCGGCGAGTCGACCCGGTGGCGCTCGGAGCGGACGACGACGATCGCGTCGACGGGATGCTGCTCGTACAGGTTGTTGGCGAAGACGACCTCCGCAGCGCGCCGCGACTCGGGCTTCCCCGTCAGGTCGGCCTCGGAGCTGAGCTCGAGCAGCGTCGCGATGCACGCGAACGAGGCGAGAAGGACGACGAGCCACGCGAGGAGCGTCCGCTTCGGGTGCAAGGCGCACGCGCGCGCCAGGCGTCTCGGGGTCGGCATGGGCCAAGGCTACGCGGCGTGCCCCCGGCCGGTAAGCGGTGAGAGCCCTGGATCTCCCCTGACGCCCGGCTCGGGGAATATCTGCGGCTGCGATCAACCGCTGGAAGGGTGGCGAACGGGACTCGAACCCGCGACCACCGGGACCACAACCCGGGGCTCTACCAACTGAGCTACCGCCACCGCGCGGAGCACATGGTATCGGCGGTCAGGCGCCGGCGAATGGCATGCCGATGTGGCGGTGAAGCCGCCACACCGGCAGGGCAGTCCGTGTTCAGCTCGCCGTCGCCTCGGCGGAGACGCGTGGGCGCTCGTGCTTCCCCTCTGCGAACTCCTCGATCATCTTCTTGTTGAACGCGGGGATGTCGTCGGGCTTGCGGCTCGTCACGAGCCCCTGGTCGACGACGACTTCCTGGTCGACCCAGTTGCCGCCCGCGTTGCGGATGTCCGTCTGGAGGCTCGGCCACGACGTCAGCTTGCGCCCGCGCACGATTCCCGCTTCGACGAGCACCCACGGCGCGTGGCAGATCGCCGCGATCGGCTTCCCCGAGTTGAAGAACTCCTGCACGAACGAGACGACGTTCTCGTCCATGCGCAGCTGGTCGGGGTTGCCCACGCCGCCGGGGATCATCAGCGCGTCGTAATCGGACGCGTCCGCCTCGTCGATCGTCTTGTCGACCTTGAGCTTGTCCGCCGGGTCGAAGTGGTTGAAACCCTGGATCTCGCCCGGCTTGATCGAGATCAGCTCCGTCGTCGCGCCGACTTCGTCGAGCGCCTTGCGCGGCTCGACGAGCTCGACCTGCTCGACCATGTCGGCCGCGATGATCGCGACCTTCTTTCCCTGGAGCGGCTTGTCCGCCATGGTCTCCCCTCCTCGGAAGTCTCTCCAAGTCGGGTACCGCGAGGACGCGGACTGGAAACGCGCCCGGGAGGATTCGAACCTCCGACCCGCGGATTAGAAGTCCGCCGCTCTGTCCACTGAGCTACGGGCGCCTGCCCGACGGAGCGTAGCGCTGGAGCGCGCTAGCGGCGGGTGCCGAAGTCGGTCGTGATGACCGTGACCTCGAGCCCGTTGTACGTTCCGGGCGCGGCCTGCGCATGCACGGCGGAGATGCCGATCTCGCGCCACTTCGCCGTGAGGATGTTCGCCTTGTGCTCCGGGCTCTCCATCCAGAGCTCGAGCGCGCGCTTCGCGTCGACGCCCGGCGACGACCAGAGCAGGTTCTCGCCGACCGACCAGTAGCCGTAGCGGCCCTGGCCGTAGTAGCGCTGGACGCGCTTCCAGAACGCCGAGCCGTCGGCCGACTCGTGCTTGAAGTAGCCCTTCGCCACCATGTCGCGCGAGTGCTGTACGGAGGCGGCCGTGAGGCGCGCGTTGAGCTTGAGCGGCACGAGGCCGTGTTCGTGGCGGATCGCGTTCAGTTCCTGCAGGACGCCCGACTCCAGCGCGGTGAGGGTGGCGCGCGCGGTCTGCGGCTGCCGGGTGGAGGGGGCGGCGGTCGCCGGCACGAGCGCCACGGCCGCCGCCAGGATCCCGACGACGCAGACGAGCTTCGAAAACCCCCGGGACATACTTCGAACATCGGGTTTTCGCGCCGAAGCTACATCGTCCGAAAGGAGCATCTTGGGGGGCCGCGAGTCCCACCGCCACAAGCGATAGAGATCTACTCCGAAAGGGTGAAAGCCCTGCTCGCGGGTGCTTTTACGTCTCACCGGCGGGCGAGAACCCACCTGCAGGTTCGATCAGGTTTGCGCGCCGAGCGGCGATCCAGTCGCGGATGACGACCTGGAGCGAGCCGGCGACCGGGATCGCCGCCAGCGCACCGAGGATGCCCGCGATCTCGGCGCCGATCAGGACCGAGATCAGCACGGCGAGCGGCGAGAGCTGGACGGTGCGCCCGTAGATCACCGGCTGCAGGAAGTGGTTCTCGACCTGCTGGTAGACGATCAGCGCAACGAGCACCACGATCCCCGCCGGGATCGAGTGCAGGAACGCCACCGTCGAAACGACGATCGACGCGATCGTCGCGCCTGCGAGCGGGATCAGATCGAGGAATGCGACGAGCAGGCCGAGCGCGACGGCGTACGGAACGCCCATGACCAGCAGCACGACTGTCGCGAACGAACCGGCGATCACGCTGATGAGCAGGTTCCCGGTCACGTACCCGCCGACCGTGCGGTAGATGTCGTGGCCGACGGCCCGCCATCGGGGCTGCGCGCGCTCGGGGAGCAGCGAGTAGAACCTGTCGACCCACGACCGTCCTTCGAGCAGCATGAAGAAGGTCAGGAAGACGATCGTGATCGTGGCCGCGACCGCGGTGATCACGCCCTTCGTCACCGCGACCGCGGTTCCCGACAGGCCGAACAGCCGCTTCGCGAGGTTCGGCTTCTTGACCTCCTTCTCGACCTTCTCGACGACGTTGTACTTGCGCTCGAGGAAGCCCAGCCTGCCGCGGCCTTCCGTGAGGTCCTTCACGTAGCCGGGGGTCGCGTCGATGAACCCGTTCACCTCGTCGACGAGCTTCGGGACGAACGTCGCGCCGACACCTGCGATCGCGGCCAGGAGTACGAGGTACGTGACGCCGATCGCCAGGCCGCGGTTCAGGAGCGCGCGGCGCTGGAAGAACCCGACGAGCGGGTCGAGGGCGAGCGCGAGGAACAGCGCGATCACGATCCACGTGATCACGCCGCGTGCGATCCAGATGACCTCGAGCACGACCGCGACCGCGATCACGATCACGAGGATGCGCAGGATCGTCCGGGCCCGGAACTCGACGAGGCGCTCGGGCGGCACGTGCAGAGGATCGCGTTCGCGTCGGACGTTGCTAGGGTCCGCCGCCGTGAGCCTGCGCGGAAGCCCGGTCTCGGAGCACGCGGCCCTCCCCCGCGGGGGCAGCGTGGAGGTGTGGGTCGGGGTGCCCGACGATCCGTACATCCCGAAGAGCGAGCTGAACAGCGTCGACCTCCAGCTGCGCGAGGGCGAGAACGTGCTCGCCTCGGTGACGACGGTGCTCGATGCGGACCAGGACAGCGAGGCTCGCCAGCTCGCGCGCGAGGTGCGCGCGGCGATCGAGGCCGATCAGATTCCGCTGACGGCGTCGGCGCTCGAGCCGTTCGCCGACCGGCTGCGTTAGTCGAGGTCGAGCTCGCGCCGCGCCCAGTCGAGCGCGACGACGAGCTGCCGGCGCTGCAGCTCCCGCACCTCGGCGATCGCCGTCTCCGGCGGTGGCAGTCCGGCCGACAGCGCCCAGACACCGGCGAGCGCGGCGGCATACACGCCCGCGCCGGGAAGCACCTCGTACGGCTGCGGTCCGCCCTCGCACGCGAGGCTCGGAAGCCACGCGGCGAGATCGAGCTCGGGGTTCCCGACGCACGCCCAGTTCCAGTCGACGAGATACGCGCGGCCGTCGCGAAAGCAGAGGTTGTCGCTGCGTACGTCGAGGTGAAGCAGCGCGTCGCCGTCCACGGGCGCGGCATTCGCGGCGTCGCGCAGCATCGGGTACGCCCGCTCGAACCACTCGCGCGTGCACAGGCCGAGTGAGAGGAACGGCTCCGGGTCGGCAGCGATCCGCTCCCAGCGGCCGAAGAGCATGTCGCCGAGGAACCCGCGCACCGGCTGCGCCCACGTCGGCGGCGGCGTGGCCGCGACGTCCCGCAGCAGCGCGCGGACAGCGTCGATGCGCTCGGGAGTCCAGGCCACCCGCCAGTCGGCGTCGCTCAGGTCCTCGAGCACGAGCACCGGCCAGTCCCCGCTGTCGTCCCAGGCGAGCAGCCGCGGCGCATACGCAGGCGCGATGTCTGCGTAGAACCGGTGCTCCGTACGCACCGCCTCCGCGAGGTAGTCCGCAGTCGCGTGCTTGACGAAGACGCGCCGGCCGTCGTCGAGCTCGACCGTGAAGCGCTCGGTCGCTGTGTAGCCGCCCGCGCGGGCCTCCCACGCGACCGGACGTGCGCCGACGAGGGCCGCGACGCGGTCCTCGAGCGACGTCACCGCGTGCGGAGGTCGTCGCGGAGCGCGACCACCTCCCGGCGCAGCCACTCGACCATCTCGGTCAGCTCGCCGACGCGCTCCTCGAGCTCCGAAACGCGGTCGTCGGCTGCCGGCTGCGGCTCCTCGACGCGCTCGGGCGCCGCCGTGGCGGCGCCCTCCGCAGGCTCGTCGCCGAGCAGCTGCTGGTAGCGCTCCTCCTTCTGCCCCGGCCGCCGCGTCATTCGCTCCGCGAGCTCGCGCTCGGCGAGCCCGTCGAGCGTGCGCTGCACGTCGTCCAGCGACGGGAACGGGTAGAGGCGCTCGCTGCGGGTGCGCAGCTCGCCGAGCGTCTGCGGCCCGCGCAGCATCAGCACCGCGAGCAGCGCCACCTCGGACGGCGTCAGCTGCAGCGCCTCGTCGAAGAGATGCCGGAACTTCGCGACGCGGCTGCCCGGACCCGACGCGAGGCGCGTCCAGCCCTTGCGCGCCAGTCGGTCGAGCGCTGACCTGATCGTCGACTCGTCGTACTGCACGACCGGGTCGCGGTTCGTCGACTGGTTGCAGGCCAGCCGCAGCGCGTTGAGCGAGAGCGGGTACTGGTCCGGGGTCGTCCGCTGCTTCTCGATCAGGCAGCCGAGGACCCGGATCTCGACGGCGTCGGCGTCCACGCGCGGAAGACTAGGGATCTGTGGCCTGCCGGTCGATGACGACCGGACACGGCGCGTGCTGCGCGACCTGAAGGCTGACGGAGCCGAGCAGAAGACCCAGGAACCCGCCGCGCCCGCGCGAGCCGACGACGAGCAGCTCCGCGTCGCGCGCCGCTTCGATCAACACCGTCACCGCCGGCCCCTCGGCCGCGACCGGCTCGACGTCGACGTCGGCGCCGCCGGCGACCTCCTCGACCACGCTCTCGACCAGCCGCTGGGCGGACCGCTCGACCTCCGGGAGGAGCTCGACGGCGTCGAGCGCCGGCACCGGCGGAGGGCCGACGTCGATCGGCAGCAGCGGCATTTGCCAGGCGTTCACGGCGACGACGGTCGCGCCGCGCAGCTTCGCCTCGTCGAGCGCCCACCGCAGAGCTTCCTTCGACGCGTCCGAGCCGTCGACGCCGACGACGATCTTGCCCACGTTTCGTTCATGCCCGCGCGAGCAGAGGAAAATCACGGCTAGCACCTCGACATCGAGCAGGCGGCCGCGCACCTGCACGGGATGATGGAGGCTCTGCGACCGGAATCGGCGCGCCGCTACCGCTGGCCCGGCGATTTCGAGCGGCTACCCTACGCCCGACGCGGGCGTAGCTGAGTGGCTCAGCTCGGCCCTTCCAAGGCCGCGACGCGGGTTCGATTCCCGCCGCCCGCTTCTCGCTGCACGGCGCTCAGGACTGCGTGTGCTCGTCTGGCGCCGGATCGGCGAGCTCGCGAAGCACCCTCGGCGGCGCGGCGAACGTCGGCGTAAATGAGTTTCGTAAAACGCCCCGGTCGTGTCTGCGGCGTTCGCCCGTCCTTCCACGTGATCGCGGGCGTACGTGATCGCGAGTTGCCGCCACGCCTCGTCGCGCGAGGGTGCGACTACGCCGAGCTCTTGCAGCGCTCTCGGCACGAGTCGTTCGGCCGTCCAGCGAAGCTCGTCGGGCGTCGTAGCGTAGAGCTCGATCAGCGTCGGCGACCATCTGCCCCCGGCAAGCAATCGATCGACGAGGCGGCGCAACTCGTCCGTGTCGTAGAACCCGAGTCGCCATCTCGAAGCGAACACCTGAAGTTCGTCCCGGTTCATCCGCGATGGGACCGTACCCTGAGCGGCGTTGCTCGCGGCCACCCCCTACCGATGGGAGCTCGACCTCGACACGACGCTCGTGATCCCGGCGCTCGTGCTGCTCTACCTCTTCCTGTACGGGCGGTACGGCGCGGCGCGGTGGCGCGTCGGCTGCTTCGGCGGCGCCGTCTTACTGCTCGCGGTCGCGTTTTGGACGCCCGTGCACCACCTCGGGCTGCACTACCTGCTCTCCGCGCACCTGCTGCAGAACGTGATCCTCGCGGAGTGGGCCCCGCTGCTCGTCGTGCTCGGCGTGTCGCCGGCTATGGCAGCGGTGTTTTCCAGGTGGACGACATGGCGTGTCCTGACTCATCCCGCCGTGGCGCTGCCGCTCTGGCTCGCAAGCTACTTCGTGTGGCACGTGCCCGCGGTGTACGACGCCGCGCTGCGCCACCAGGGATCGCTGTTGCACCTCGAGCACGCCTGTTACTTCGGAACGGGGATCCTGATGTGGTGGCCGCTGCTGCAGGACGTCCCTCGGCGGCTGCCGTCGGGCGCGCGCGTCTTGTACGCGTTCGCCGCCTTCGTGCTCGCGTCGCCGCTCGGCCTGCTGCTCGCGCTGCTTCCGCGTCCCGTCTACGACTTCTACGTCGCGCAGCAGGAGCGCGTCTGGGGCCTCTCGCCGCTCGCCGACCAGGAGCTCGCCGGCGCGACGATGGCGTCCGAGCAGGCGATCGTCCTGTTCGTCGTCTTCGCGTACTGGTTCCGCCGCTTCCTCGCCGAGGAAGGCTGAGTCCTCACTTGAGGCAGTCCCGGATGATCGACTCGTCGTTCGTGTCCGGATGCTGGTGCCAGAGCCTGATCACGTTGCCGTCGCGCTTGAGGACGTCGGCGAGGCCCTTCTTCACGTTCGGGAACGCGAACTGCTGGTACGCCTTCTCGATCTGGTCGCCGTTCTCGTCGTTCTCGGCGAAGACGAGCGTGACGAAGTTGCCGGGCAGCTCGGCCCGGAAGGCCCCTCCTGGTGCCGTCGAGGCGACGAAGTCGGACCGCGGCGCGCGACTGATACGGACACCCTTGGCCTTCAGGCACGCGCGCGTCTTGGCGAGCGTGTACGTCTTCGTCCCGCCGCCGCAGCCGGCCGCGACCAGGACCACCGCAAGAACGAGGAGAAGGGCGCGGCGCACGGCGGCTCAGTGTAGAGCGACAAGCGGCCCTCGCCGACTAGATTGTCGCGACTGTGGCCGCAGCAGACGACAGGCTCGCCCGGTACGCGCGGCTCGCCGTGCACGTCGGGCTCAACCTCCAGCCCGGACAGACGCTCGGCGTCAACGCGCTCGTCGAGCACGCACCGCTCGTGCGCGCGGTGGCGCGGGAGGCGTATGCCGCCGGCGCGCGGTACGTCGACGTCTCGTACACCGACCAGCACGTGCGCCGCGCGCACATCGAGCACGTCCCGGAAGAGCAGCTCGGCTGGTCGCCCCCGTGGCTCGTCAAGCGGTACGACGATCTCGGCGAGGAGGGCGCGGCGCTGCTCGCCATCTCCGGGAACCCCGAGCCCGACCTCTACGCCGACCTCGACGGCCATCGCGTCGGCCTCGCGCGTATGAAGGAGGTCGCCGAGGCGACGCTCAGGCTCACCGAGGGCCTGTGCAACTGGTCGATCGTCGCGTTCCCCAACGAGGGCTGGGCGCGCACGGTCTTCGGCGAGCCCGACGTCGAGCGGCTGTGGGAGGCGGTCGCGACCGCGGTGCGCCTCGACGAGCCGGACCCGGTTGCGGCGTGGCGCGAGCACATCGACCGGCTGCAGGCCCGCGCCGACGCGTTGAACGGCCGTGGGTTCGACGCGCTTCGCTACCGCGGCCCGGGCACCGACCTCACCGTCGGCCTGCACCGGGACGCAGAGTGGCAGGCAGCGCTCGACGAGGCGCGCGGCATCAAGCACGTCGCGAACATGCCGACGGAGGAGGTCTTCACCACGCCCGATGCGCGCCGCGTCGACGGCACGGTTCGCTCGACCCTTCCGCTGCAGATCCAGGGGAACATCGTGCGCGGCCTCGAGGTCCGCTTCGAGGGCGGCCGCGCTGTGGACGTGCGCGCCGAGGAGGGCGAGGAGTTCATGCGTACGCACGTCGATGCCGACGACGGCGCGCGCCGACTCGGCGAGGTCGCGCTCGTCGATGCGGCCTCGGCGGTCGGCAAGACGGGCCTCGTTTTCTTCGACACGCTCTTCGACGAGAACGCCTCGTCCCACATCGCCCTCGGCGCGGCGATCGTGCAGGCGGTCGACGGCGCCGCGCACCTGTCACCCGAGGAGCGACACGAGCGCGGCGTGAATCACTCCTCGATCCACACCGATTTCATGATCGGCTCGCGCGAGGTGGACATCGACGGCGTGACGACCGGCGGCGACGCCGTGCCGATCCTGCGCGGCGGGGACTGGGTGCTCTAACCGGCGACTAGCTCGAGGGTGCGCCGGACCGCGAAGCCGTGCACGTCCTCGATGTTCACCGTCAGCGCGTATGTCTCGCCGAAGCGCGGCCGGAAGCGCAGGGCGACGGGGACCCACCCGTCCCGGCCGATCGGGGCCGCCGCGGTTGCCGCGAGGATTCGCCGCCCGCCTGCGCGCAGCGTGTACCGCACGCCCACGCGGGCCGAAGCGGGATTGTGCCAGCGCAGCTCGAGCGCGGGCACGCGAAGGAGGTGCGTCGCGGCGTCCGCGTCGACCTCGACCCGCGCGTTGCGTGGATCGAGGGACCCGGCCGCGGTGCGGAAGACGTGGAACGACGGCTTGCCCACGAGGCCGCTCTGCCACGGCTCGCCGCGGTGGTCGCGCAGCATCAGCCACACGAGCATCTCGACCTTCGTCAGCCGGCAGGCGAGCTGGACGGCACGCGCGAGATCGGCCGCCTGCCGCGCCGCCGGAACGGCGGTGGTGGACTCGCCGTACTCCGTCACCCACAGCGGCACGCTGGCGCGGCCGAACGCGCGGTCGACCTCGCGGCCGAAGCGGCCGAGCTCGCGCAGGCCGACGTTCGGCCACGCCGCGGCCGAGTCCGGGGAACCGGCCGCGGTCGGCGGGTACGGATGGTGCGACCAGGCGTCGAAGTCGAGCGTCGGCTCGAGCCGCGCGACCGCGGTCATGAACGCGGCGGGCTGGTGCCGCGCCGCGGTCTCGCCGATCGCGACGAGCGCCTGCGGACTGCCCGCGCGCACGCCCGCGACGCCCGCCTTGGCGAGCGCCGCGTACGCGGCCGGTGGATCGTCGGACGCGAGGAAGCGCTCCGAGTTCGGCTCGTTCCAGATCGAGAAGAAGCGCGCGAACGGAAAGCCGGGATAGACGCCGGAGTAGCGTGAGGCCACTGCACGGACGAAGTCGCGGAAGTCGCGTGCGTCGCCCGGCGGCACGTTCGGCGCGGCGCCGCCGTTCGCCCATGCGGGCGTGCCCCAGACCGTCAGCAGGGCCTCGATCCCTCGCTGCTGCGCGCTGCGCATGAACTCGTCGAGGTCGTCGAAACGGTAGGCCGGATCCCAGGGATCGGCGGCGTGCGCGGGCCGCGTCGGAGCGACGTCGTTCCAGCGGACGATGGTGCGGATGACGGAAGCGTCCGCCGCTTTCGCCGTGTCGAACGCCTCCGCCCGGTCGGCGTCCCAGCGGAAGCTCGTGTCGTCGAGGAAGCCCAGGTACAGGCGCGGCGCCGCGTGAGCGGAAGAGGCCGCGAGCAGGGCGACGGAGCATGCCGCCGCAAGCATGAGAGAGAGCCGCAAGTTGGTGGAAGAGCCGCAGGAGGTTCCCTCGCGTTATCGACCGGTCGGCGCCGCCTGTCCATAGGCCGAACGGCCCTAAATCGAAAGCGCTGGGAACCAGAGCCGAAAATCGGAGGTGGCGGCGGTGGGCCGGTGCCCGACCCGCTCGCACTCCGGAGTGGAGCCGTGTCCCGAACGGCCATGTCGGCACTCCGGAGTCGGGACGGGCGGATTCGAACCGCCGGCCTCCTGCTCCCAAAGCAGGCGCTCTAACCAGGCTGAGCTACGTCCCGTGCGTCTCAGTGTACGCAGGGGCTTCGTCGTCTTTGGGCGGTTCGATCTTGCGCAGCTCCTCGTCTGCGAGATGCCAGCCGCGGTCGATCAGCTCCTGCTTCGCCTCGCGCGTCCAGGGCCGTTGGACACGGAAGCCCGGCTCGAGGCCTTCGCCGACGACCGAGCCGCGGACCGTGATGCGCGGGATCAGCCTGTCGTGACGGAACGGGAAGCGCGCCTGCCCGAAACGGTCGGCGACGGCGTCGCCGAGATCCTCGTCCTCGATCAGCCGCAGCACGTCGTGGCGCAGCGCCCGCAGCTCCCGTAGGGACTGGTCCTTCTCGTTCGCGTAGCGCTCCTCGAGCAGCGTGTTGCGCAGAACGGCGACACGCGCGAGGCGGACGATCATGTCCCCGAGGTGTGCGGGCTCGCCCTGCTCGGCTCGCTCGGCCGCGTCGTCGAGCTCGTCGATGAATGCGCGCACGGGCGGAATGCGACGGAAGCGCTCGAGCCTCCGCCGCAGCGGCTGGAGCGCGGCGACGCCCATCCGCGGGTACTGCGGCAGATAGCGGAACGCGACGATCAGCTCGACCTCGTCGTGGTCGTACGCGTGGCCGAGCGGGAAGTTGCGAACCCAAGCGCCGTCGGTCGCTATCCGGTCGCCGACGCGCAGCGGCATCACGAGCGCGGAGATCGCGGCCGACGCGAGCACGGCCTGCGCGAACGTCTCGGGCGGCGTCGTGCGCGACGAGTACGGGAGCTCGTAGCCCGCCTCGACGTCCTCGTGGTCGTCGGTGACGTCCGTTGCGACGACGACCACCTCGACCGGTGCCTGCGCGAGCTCGGCGGCGAGCTCCGTCAGGTCGCCGACGCGCGACGCGATCGTCGCCGGGAGCGTGTAGTCGTGCGAGCCGAGGAACGGCAGGCGCCAGAGCCGGTGCGGCCTGAACGTGTCGCCCGGCTGGAGCCCGAGCATGAAGCCCTCGAGGTGATCGAGCCGGTCGAGGGCGGCCATCACGCCCGTCAAGGCGCCCGACGACGTACCGAAGACGACTGCGATCCGCGGCCACAGCGGGCTCTCCTTCAGCCGCTTCAGGAAGCCGACCTCCATCAGTACGCCGTTCACCCCTCCGCCGGAGAGGACCACGCCGACGTCGCGTCGCGTCTCCACGCCTAGAGGGTAGTTTCGCGCGGTCGCTGGGAGCGCTTCAGCTCGTGGGCGCGGCCGTCGTCCTCGCCGGCGTCGTGCCTGCCCGAACGGCGCGCTGACTCAGTTTCCGGTAGGTTCGTGGGGTCGGATCCCTCAAAAGGGGGATGGTTTAAACAGATATTCGTGCAATTCTAAACGCATGTTTCGTCGGCTTCTCGTCCTCGCCGCCGTCCCGCTCGTGCTCGCCCCGGCCGCGTCCGCAGCGCGTCTGACCCGCTCCGAGGCCTCGATCCTGCGCGAGATGAACCGTGTCCGGGCCGCTCACGGCCTGCAGTCGCTCCGCGCCGACGCCCGCCTCGAGCTCGCCGCGCGGTCGCACAGCCGCGAGATGGTCCGCACCGGCTCGTTCGCGCACGGCGCGTTCGGGACGCGGATGCTCCAGTTCAAGGTCCAGGGCAGCTTCGCCGGCGAGAACCTCGCCTGGGGCGTCGGCGACCGCGCGAGCGCCCGCGGCATCGTGGCCGGGTGGCTCGCGAGCCCGGGCCACCGCGCCAACCTCCTCCGCCCGTCCTTCCGGCGCGTCGGCGTCGGCGCCCTCGTCGGCTCGTTCCGCGGCTTCGCCGGTGCGAACGTCGTCACCGCCGACTTCGCGGGCTAGCCCTCCAAAGCTCGTCGGGAAAGCGATGGGGCCGTCCGGGGGCCGGTCTCGTCGCGCTGCGCGCGACGAGGGAGCGGTCACGCCGGCGGAGCCGGCGCGACCTCTTCTGGTCGGCGTCGACGAGCGACGGCTCAGCGCTATTCGCCCGCTATTCGCGCTCGAGCATCGCGCGGAGCTCGGCGAGCTTCTCGCGCCGCAGCTCCTCGCGCTCGCCCTGCTCGACGCGCGCGAGCACGTCGCGGACGAGCGGTGCGAGCTCGACCGGGTTGAACGGCTTCGTCACGTAGTCGACGCCGCCGAGGTCGATACCGCGCGCGCGGTCGCGCAGCTCGGCGCGCGCCGTCAGGAAGACGATCGGGATCGACCGTGTCCGTGCGTCGTCGAGCAGCTCCTCGGCGACGCGCCAGCCGTCGAGGCCCGGCATCATCACGTCGAGGAGGATCACGTCGGGCGTCTCGGACCGCGCCTTCTCGAGCCCGCTCGGGCCGTCGGCCGCTTCCAGCACCTCCATCTTCTCCGCCTCGAGGTTCACGCGGCAGAGGAGCCGGATTGGCGCTTCGTCGTCGATGACCAGCACTCTCGTCGTCGCCATTTCTCGCGTCCTACCGCTCATGCTCCGTTTTCAGTCGCTCCGGGCCGCAGGCAGCTCGAAGGTGAAGCGCGAACCGCGTCCTTCTTCCGAATCGACCCGGATCCTCCCTCCCATCGCCGAGACGAGGCCCTGCGCGATGAAGAGGCCGAGCCCGGTGCCGGTCGCCTGCGTGCCGTCGCCGCCGCGCGAGAACTTCGAGAAGATGCGCTCTCGCTGCGACGGCGGTATGCCGACGCCCTCGTCGGCGACGCTGATCTCCACGCCGTCCGGCCGCCGCCGCGCCTCGATGCGCACGACGCCGCCGCCGGGGGAGAACTTGACTGCGTTCTCCATCAGCTGGTCGAGCACCTGGCGCAGCTTGTCCGGATCGGCCTGCGCCCGGAGGGCGTCCTCGACGCGGAGCTCGAACCGGTGCCCGTTCGGCTCGGCCGCCTCGACCGTCGAGACCGCGTCCGCCAGCACCGCGCCGACATCCGTCGGCTCGAGCGAGACCTGGAGGTCGCCCGTGTCGAGGCGCGCGACGTTCAGCAGCGCGTCGACGATGCGCGTCAGCCGCTCCGACTCGGACGCGATGTAGCCGAGGAACGTGCGCCGCTCCTCCTCGCCGAACTGGATATCGGTGCGCAGCAGCGTCTCGGCGAACCCGTAGATCGACGTGAGCGGGGTGCGCAGCTCGTGCGACACCGTCGAGACGAAGTCGGACTTCATCTGCTCGACCGCGCGTTCAGCCGAGATGTCGCGGAACGCGAAGATGCGGCCGGCGATCGCGCCCGCCGGATCGCGCATCACCGCCTCCGACAGCGAGAGCCAAACTTCCTCGCTGCCGCGCATGATCGAGACGAGGCGGTTCGTGCCGCCCGACTCCGACTCGAGCTCCCGCTGGAGGACCTGCGCCGGAGTTCGCCCGAACGCCTCGGCAGAAGGCACGCCGGTGATCTGCTCCGCGGCCGCGTTCCACACGACGACATCGCCCTCGCGGTCGACCGCGACGATCCCGTCCGCGATGTTTGCAAGAATGGCAACGCTCTGCTCGCGCTCGACCGCGACGCGCTGGTACAGCTCGGCGTTCGACAGCGCGACCGATGCGTTGGCGGCAAGGGCGGACAGCGCCTCGATCTCCTCCTCGCGCCACGTCCGCGGCTCGTTGGCGTACACCGCGAGGACGCCGTGCAGCGCGCCCTCGCGACCGGCGAGCGGCACGCCGAGGTACGCGCGGTACCGCCCGGCGGCGAGCACCGCGTCCCATTCGGCGAGCGCCGGGTCGGCGGATGCGTCCTCGTACGCGACAGGTGCGCGCGACTGCACGACGTCGCCGCCCAGCCAGCCGGTCGACGGCGAGCGGGCGCCTGTCGCCGTCTCCGCACCGGCGCCGACGGCGGCCGCGACGACGAGCTCGTCGCCTTCGAGCGACGCGAGCGCGCCGGCGTCCGCCGCGAGCAGGGCCGTCGCCTGCTCGACGACTTCCTCCAGCACAGCTGCCGGATCGAGCTCGGTCGCGAGCAGGCTGCCGGTGCGCGCGAGCTGCTGCGAGAGCGACCGCGCGGTCCGCTCGGCCTCGTAGAGGCGGCTGCGCTCGAGCGCGCCTCGTGCGGCGCGCGCGAGCTGGCGCGCGAGCTCCAGGTCGTCGTCGGTGAAGACGTGCTCATCCCGGAAGAAGACGAGCACGATCCCGGGCGGGACGCTCTCGACCGGGATCGCGAGGAGTGAGGCGAACGGGCCGCGCCGCCACGCCTCGTCGAGGCGGTCGTCCGCCGCGGCGTTCGGAGACGCGACGATCTGGCCGTCACGCGCAGCGTCCGCGAGCGCGGGCGGGACACCGAGCGCGCGCACCTCGTCGGGCAGCTCGTGCGCGCCGACGACCGCCGTCGTTGCGCGTTCCGGCGTGACGACCGCGCCGAAATCGCCGCCGAGGGCCTCGACCGCCGCCTGCGCAGTCGCGTCGAACGTCTCCGCCAGCGAGAGCGGCTCGCCGAGCAGCGCGGCGATGCGGTAGAAGGCGCGCTGCACACGCGCCTGGCGCGTGCGGTCCTCGAAGCTCTCCGCGTTGCGCAGCGCGAGCGACGCGAGGCTCGCGAACGCCTCGAGCGCCTCGACGTCGGCGTCGTCGAACGACCGCAGCTTGTCGCGGATCCCGACGCCGAGGACGCCCCGCGTCTCGCCCGCCCACACCATCGGCGCGACGACCGCGCGCGAGAAGCCCTCGTACGCGCCGTGAGGCACGCGATCCTCGATCTGGTCATAGTCCTCGGCCGACACGGGACGCTCGTCGCGGAGTGCGAGGCCCGCGACGCCCTTGTCCGGCGTGAACTCGAAGCCGACGAGCGAGGTGTCGAGCCCGTGCACCGCGGCGCAGCGCAGGACGCCGCGCTCCCGGTCGAGGAGGTAGCAATCGGCCGCGTCCGCACGCAGGAGCTTCGTCACCTCCTCGACGAGCCGCTGCAGGACGGTCTCGATGTCGAGTGCGCTCGTCACCACCTGCGCGGCGTGCAGCAGCGCACCCTGCTGCTCGAGACGCCGCTGGTTCTCGGCGAGGAGCCGCGCAGTCTGAAGCGCCACGCCGACCTCGCGCCCGACCGTTTCGACGAGGAAGCGCTCCCCCTCCGTCAGCGTTTGGGCGCGCTCGATGCGCAGCGTCGCCGCGTCGGTCGCGAACCGCTCCTCCGGGTCGACCACGACGTGCACGGCGTCGGCGCGCAGCGCCCGCTGCACCTCCTCGCGTGCGACGCGAACCACTTCGTTGACGTCGAGCTCGCCGCGCACCTTGCGCGCAATCTCGGCGACGAGCTGCTCGCGCGCGAGCGCGTCCGAGAGCGCCTCCGCGGAGTGCATCCGGTCGAGCGCGAGCGCGCCCTCGCCCGCGAGCGCCTGCAGGAGCGCGATCTCCTCCTGGCTGAACGCGTGCTTCTCGCGCGTCGTCGCCGCGACGAGCACGCCGATCACGCGTTCCTCGGCGATCATCGGCACCCAAACGCCGCTCTTCGCGTCGAGCCGCTGCGCCAGACGGGGGCTCACGAGCGGCGAGCTCTGCACGTCGTAGACGCTGACGGGCGCCGCGTCGAAGACCGCGCTGGCTATGCCCGACGGCTCGTTGCGCAGGTCGAGACGCAGCTCCGGCCACCAGTCGACGTCCAGACCCTCGAGGTCGCCAAGGATCCCGGCCGCCTCGGCGCCGGCGTCGTCGACCGCGACGACCGCCGAGAACTCCACGCCGAGCAGCTCGCGCACCTGGCGCACGAGCGGCCGGGCGGCGCCCGCGGCATCGGACGCGCGCGCGAGGGCGTTCGAGAGCGCCGCGACGGCCTCGAGCTCCCGGTCGCGGAGGGAGACGCGCGCCTCTGCCTCACGGGCGCGCCGCGCACCGCCGACGAGGTCGGCGCGGTCGTTCCAGCGGATCAGGAAGAGAATCGCCGGGACGGTCGCGATCGTCACGGCCGCGAAGGACGTCCAGACGTGGCCGCCGAACGGGCGCCGGTCGTACAGGACGAGCCCGGCGAAGATCGCGGCCGCGACGCTGAACGCCGGGAAGACGGTGACGACCGCGAGCTCGAGCGGGTGCGCCCGCGCGCGGTCGCGCCAGACCGCGGGCAGGAGCGCGGCCGAGACCGCGGCGTACACGCCCGCCGACACCAGCAGCGGGACTGCGTTGAGCAGAACGGATTGGTTTCCGATGCTCACTAGGCCCCCGAATCGTAAAAACAGGTTTCCGCGGCTCCAACACTATCCCTGCGGATTGCAAAGATGGGTCGGTCGGCCTATTGGCACGCCGGGGTCCGTGGGGGTAGCGTCACCCTCACTGGGCGATGCGAACCGCGGTGCGCGTACCTGGCCATGAGGCCGCGGTGAGCAAATTGAGAGAGCCCGCGGCGCTGACCCCCCCGAGCCGCGGGCTTTCTCTGCTTTGCGGCTAGCTTTCCCGGCCGTGACCGAGGAGAAGAGCGAGCGGCTCGACCGCGGGGTCGTGCTGCTCGTCGCTGGTTCTGGTATGGGCTGCCCTGACGCGCGAGAAGCGGCGCTAGCATGGCTGCGATGGCGGTACGGAAGGTTCTCCTCGCGTCTCCCCGCGGTTACTGCGCGGGCGTAGAACGCGCCGTCGAGACCGTGGAGAAGGCCCTGGACCTCTACGGGCCGCCGGTCTACGTGCGCAAGCAGATCGTCCACAACCTCCACGTCGTTCGCGACCTCGAGGCTCGTGGCGCCGTCTTCGTCGAGGACGAGACCGAGGTACCCCAGGGCGCAACGGTCGTCTTCTCCGCCCACGGCGTGGCGCCCGCGGTGCACGTGCGGTCTGCGGAGCGGCGGCTGAACACGATCGACGCGACGTGCCCGCTCGTGACGAAAGTGCACGTGCAGGCACGCCGCTACGCGGCCAGCGGCTACACGATCGTCCTCGTCGGCCACGCCGGCCACGAGGAGGTCGTCGGGACGATGGGCGAGGCGCCGGAGTCGATCGTGCTCGTCGAGTCCGTCGCGGACGTCGGGGCGCTCGATTTCCCACCCGGGACGAGGCTCGCTTACGTCACGCAGACGACGCTGTCCGTCGACGAGACCGGCGAGATCATCACCGCGCTGCGCCGGCGGTTCCCGGACATCCACGCGCCGAAGAAGGAAGACATCTGCTACGCGACGTCGAACCGCCAGTGGGCGGTGAAGGAGATGCTCGCGGAGATCGGCCTCCTGCTCGTGATCGGCTCGCGCAACTCGTCGAACTCGAACCGGTTGGTGGAAGTCGCACGGGTCGGCGGCGTCGCCGCGCACCTGATCGACGACGACACAGAGATCGAGGAGGCGTGGCTCGAAGGCGTCGACGTAGTCGGCGTCACGTCCGGCGCGTCGGCACCGGAGAAGCTCGTCGAGCGAGTGTGCGACTGGTTCCGCACCCGCGGCGTCGAGGACATCGAGCCCTACCGCCTCGTCGACGAGGACGTCGAGTTCCGCCTGCCGACCGAGCTGCGCCGCGAGCTCGCACTTGCGGCGGCGCAGGACTAGAAGCCTGCGCTCGCCTACTCGGAGGATGCGTGTGCGGGATCCTCGAAGAGGGTGATCGCGTTACCGTCGGCGTCGCGGATGATCAGCCTCCGTATGGCGCCCGGGTTTGCCACGACCTGGTCGACCGTGACTCCGCGTTCGGCGAGGGTGCTCGCGTGCGCGTCGAGGTCTCCCACGGCAATCGTCAGCAGACCGGACCCCGCACGCTCGGGGTCTGCCGTGATGTAGACGAACGCGTCCGCGGTTAGCTGCCAAACTGCCTCACCTTCCTGCGGGAGAGTGTCGGGGGGCCGCCCGAACAGGCGCTCGTACCACGGGCGCGCCGACTCGAAGTCGGTCACGGCGACTCCGGCGAACAGATGTGTGATCTGCATCGCGGGATCATGCCGTGCGCATCCGAGATACTCGCTAGGTGCGATTGTTCCTGACCGTGATCGTGGCTACGGCCGTTGGAAGTCCCGCCGCCGGCGCCTCCGATAGCTGGTTCGGCTTTCAAACGCCTTCGCGGAACATCGTCTGCAACGGATCGGCGTCCGGAATCGCTTGCGTGGTGTTCTCGGCCAGCCCGACGTGTCAGAAGACCTGGTCGCTGAGGCGTCTCGGCCGCGTTGCCGTTCACTGCGCCTACTCCAACATCGGCACGGAGGTGCCCGTCCTGCGCTACGGGCGGTCCGTCACACGGTCCGGAATGCGCTGCGTCTCGAGTCGTCGCGGACTCACGTGCACGAACGCCGCCCGGCACGGTTTCTTCCTGAGTCGCGAATCCCAGCGGGTCTTCTGAGACATCGCGGGAACGATGAGTGGCCCGGCCGAGCGAAGGCCGTCACGTCGCGACAGTGGTCAACGCTGCTGGCACTCGCCGACCGCGTTGCAGCGTGCGACTCACTCGAGGGGCTCGTGCGCCGGTAGGCCGGCGATGGACATCCGCCCTTGAGAACGTCACGTCGGAACGTCGCGCTCGACCTCGCGCTGATTGCCTTATCGCATACGTGATCGCGTTCTACGTGTTCGATCTCCCCTCCTGGCTCAGGGTCGGTGCACGCGTCGTGCTCGCAGCGGCGTGGCTGACTCTGTACGTCGCGACGCCGCTGGCGCGATGGCTGAAGCGCCTCGGTTGACGTTCGCAGACCTCGTTCATCGGTCGACGAACGTCCGTCGAGCCCGCCGGCGCTCCCGCTCTCGGATGCCGTACGCCGCGGCCGCCGCACCGAGCACGCCGTGCAGCCGGCGCCCACATTCGGCACGCTTCCGCAACGGTGCCTGGCACCACGGACAGCACCACGGACACGGCTCGGACGGACCTGGCCGGAAGGGACGCCGGGCCGTGTCTTCATCGGCGTTGCAACGGTTTCCGCGCGCCCGGCGCTCCGTCGCCGCGCGCGGTGCCTGGCACCGGGTTCAACGCGTCGAGCGCTCGGTGCTATCCGGGAGCATCGCGGTCGGCCGACGAACGCGTCGCGCTGCGCGGCCACTGGCAGACGCCCGCGACGCGCTCGGCGCGCTCGAAGCCGAGCGACTCGTACAGCCCGAGCGCGTGGTAGCCGGGGTCGGCGACGATGACGAAGCGTTCGGCTGCGTGATTCTCGACCGCGCGGTGGGCCGCTTCCGCGACGAGGCGTGAGGCGATTCCGCGCCGACGGTAGGCGAGCGCCGTGTCCACCGCCTGGAACCGGCCGCGCCCTCCGGTCACGACGACGCCGCAGCTCGCGGCGATGTCGCTGCTCGCAGGATCGACCGCCACGTACCACGCGCCGCGGCCGGCACGGAACAGAGCGCGGCGGTCGTCGAGGCGCGCACGGCTGAAGACGCGGTACGCGTCCTCGTCGTGCCCCGGGTCACGCCCTGCGACCTGCAGCTCGACGACCGCGTCCCAGAGCGCTTCGTCGGCGCCGACCGCCGGATCGAGCGGCCGTACGAACACCTCTCGGTTCTCCCGCGGGTGCGTACGCACCCGATCCGCGTCCGCGACGAGCCCGACGCTCTCCTCGACGTCGTAGCCGCGCGGGCCGAACTCCTCGCGGGCGGCTCCGATCGCGCCGTCGATCCGGTCCCACGCGAAGGTGCGATGCCGCACGCGCGGCTCGTCGCCGAACTCGGCGTCGAAGAGCGCCTCCCACCGCGGCGCATCGCCTGCGCGGGGCGGCTCGTCGAAGAGCAGCAGATTGCCCCAGTGGTGCGCTGGGTTGCTCGGCGAGCGGACGAGCAGGAAGCCGTACCGCCGCTCGACGACCCGATCGAGCGGCAACACGTCGACGTCCGTCGCCCAGACGAGCGACCTCAACGGTTGGCGTCGTTGTCGAGCCACGTCCCGACGACGACCGACCAGAATTCGGGCTGCTGCCGAAAGCCGAGCGACCGGTAGAACGCCTGCGCGTCGTCGGTCTGGAGCCCGACGTGGTGGCCCGGCACCTGATCGAGCAGCAGACGGATCATCGCGGACGCGATGCCCTGTCTCCGGTACGCCGACGCTGTCCAGACGTCGACCAGGTAGGCGTTGCAGACGCCGTCGGAGAGGAGACGCGCCATGCCGACCACGTGGTCGCCGTCCCGCGCGAACGCGACGTGCTGCGACTGGTGAAACGATCGCCGCAGCGCCTCGGGCGTACGCCCGTTGTCGAAGCGGTCTGCGGCGAGGTCGGCTTTCGCCTGCACCCAGTCGATGCCGTCCAGCGAGCTGTCGACGCGCACGGTCACGAGGGCGGGCTCGCCGCGTGCGGGGCCGTCGGACAGCGGTTTGCCCTGAAGTCGACGTAACGCCACGACGGGAGGATCCACGTCCACTTCGCGCCCGACGGGACGACGTGCATCGTGTGGCGGACGACGAACGGCGCGACGCCGTCCTCCACCAGCGTGATCAGGACGTCGACCGCCTTGCTCTTCACGAAGCGACCGTCACCCAGCCCGACCGCCTCGTCGGCCACGTGGGCGACCCGCGCGCGGACGAACGTCGCCGTGAACCTGGAGCGGTTCTCGCAGCCGACGTACTCGGCTCTCGAGGCCACTCGCCGGTCGGCGGGATGCAATGCGCCCCACGCCTCCCCGTACCTGTTCTGAACGATGAGCCGCACGACATCGACGGCGAACGTGCGCGGATCCGCAGTCGGCTCCTTCGCGACCGCCTCGCCGCCGGAGCGCGTTCCGATCAGCGCCGCGGCGATCGCGGCCGCGACCGCGACGACGCCGGCGATCGCGATCAGGCGTCCGCGCACGTCAGGCCTTCTCGAGCCGCAGCTCGGGTGCGTGCTCCACGGACACCGCGAGCGTCTCGCCGCCGATGCGGTCGGCGAACGGCAGCAGGCGCTCGTCGGGGATCCAGAGCCGGATCCGGTCCGTGATCTCGAGCCCCGACTCCTTCCGGAGCGCCTGCACGGCCCGGATCAGGTCGTTCACGTCCGCCTCGAGCAGGAGCTCGTCGTCGAGCGACGTGTCGAGCGCGACGGTGAGTCCGTCGTCGGCCGCGACCGCCCAGCCCTCGAGCCCGACGCGCTCGACGAGAACCTCCTCCGGGCCGAGCTCGTGGCCGTCCACGCGGAAGCGCCCGTCCTCGAGCGCCTCGAAGCGCCCCTCCGCGAGCGCCGCGCGAACGCCGCGCAGCGCCGGCCCGAGCTTCGGCCCCAGCACCGGCAGGTTCGGCCTGACGCGCAGCTCGCTCGCGGCGACCTCACCGAACTCGACGTCCTTGACGCGCAGCTCGTCCGCGATCTCGTCCGCGTGCGACTGCGCGACGCCGGCACCCGCGACCACCAGCCGACGCAGCGGCTGGCGCAGCTTGAGCCCCGACGACGACCGCGCCTGGCGGCCGAGCTCGACCACGCGGCGGACCTCCGCGATCTCCGCGAGCAGCCCTTCGTCCGGCGCGTCCAGCTCGGGCCACGGCGCGAGGTGAACCGACGCCGGCCCGCCCTGCACGAGGTTCCGCCACAGGTGGTCGGTGAGGAACGGCATCACCGGCGCGACGACGCGCAGCGCCTGGACGATCGCGTACCAGAGCGTCCGGAACGCGGCGTCGTCATAGGAGTAGAACCGGCGCCGCGAGCGGCGGATGTACCAGTTCGAGAGGTCCTCGATGAACGCCTCGAACGAGCGGATCACGTTCACGGTCAGCGTCGCCTCGTATGCGTCGGTCGCGTCGCGCAGGAATGCGCGCGTGCGGGCGACCAGCCACCGGTCCAGCGGACGCTCGGCCGGCGGTCCTCCATCCAGATCGGACAACGTCGGCGCGAATCCTTCGATGTTCCCGTAGTCGATGAGGAACTTGACGGAGTTCCAGAACGTGAGCAGCCGGCGCTTGATCTCGTGCGCGGGCCCGAACCCGAACAGCAGGTTCTGGTTCGGCGGCTGCGCGCAGAACTGCCAGCGCATCACGTCCGCGCCCATACGCGCGAACGCGTCCTCGGCCTCGATCATGTTCCCCCACGAGCCGTGCATCTCGCGGCCGTGCTCGTCGAGCATCTTCTCGTACCCGAGCACCTGCGTGAACGGCGCGCGTCCCACGAGCGCGACCGACATGAACAGCTGCGAGTAGAACCAGAGGCGGATCTGCTCGCGCATCTCCGAGACCCAGTCGGCCGGGAACCACTGCTCCCAGTACGAGTGATCCGGCAGGTCGGCGTGCGTGAGCCCGCGCGCGGCGCCGGTCGCGTAGCCTTCCGGGATCCACTCGGGGTTCTCCCACCCGAGCGTCGAGAACGGGACGATGCCCGCGTCGAGCCAGACGTCGCCGACCTCGGTCACGCGCTGCACGGCGTTGCCGCACGCATCGCAGCGGATCCACACGCGGTCGACCCACGGCCGCCGCAGCTCCTGGAGCTGGTCGACCGTCGCAGCGTCGTAGGCGCGCTCGAGGAGCTCGGCCTTCGACCCGACGACGTTCACGTGGCCGCACGAGCAGGGATAGAACGGCAGCGGCAGGCCGTAGTAGCGGCGACGCGAGATGTTCCAGTCGCCCATGTTCCGCAGCCAGTCGTCCATGCGCTTGCCGAAGTAGTCGGGCACCCACTTCACGGTCGCGTTCGCCTCGAGCAGCTTCGGCCGCAGCTCCTCGACGGAGATGAACCAGTCGTCGGAGATGCGCCAGATGAGCGGCGTGTCACAGCGCCAGCAGTGCGGATAGCGGTGCTCGTACAGGCCGCTCTCGACGAGGTAGCCCTTCTCCGCAAGCCAGCCGATGATCTGGTCCGCAGACTCCCCAGTCGTCATTCCGTGCAGCCAGCCGTAGTCGTCGTAGAAGCGCCCGGCCTCGTCAACCGGCGCCAGCACCGGCAGGTCGTGGACGCGCGAGAGCTCGAAGTCCTCCGGGCCGCAACCCGGCGCGATGTGGACGACCCCCGTTCCCTCGTCGAGCGAGACCTCGTCCCACGGGATCACGCGGTGCTCGACGCCGGCGACTGCGGGCAGGTCGTCGAACGGACCGCGGTACCGCCAGCCGACGAGCTGCGAGCCGGGGAGCCGCTCGACGAACGAGTCCTCGGGATAGCGCGCGACGGCGACCCACTCGCCGTTCTCGCGCCGGCCGTACTCGGCCTCGACGTTGACCGCCGACGCCACGTTCGCCGGCAGGGTCCACGGCGTCGTCGTCCATACGACGAGCGACTCGTGCTCGCGGTCGAGCAGCGGGAACCGGACGAAGAGCGACGGGTCGGCCTTCTCCTGGAAAACGCCCGCCTGCGTCAGCTCGTGCTGGGAGAGCGACGTGCCGCAGCGCGGGCACCACTCCGTCGAGCGGTGCCCGACGTAGAGCCACTCCCGCGCGTGGCAGAGCTTGAGGAACTTCCAGATGTACTCGATGTTCGTGTCGCTGAACGTGAAGTAGTCGTTGCCCCAGTCCATCCACTGGCCGAGACGCTTCGACCCGCGCGTCAGCTCCCCCGAGTAGTGGACGGCGACCTCGCGGCAGCGGCGGGCGAACTCCTCGAGGCCGAACTCCTCGATCTCGCGCTTCGAGTTCAGCCCGAGGTCGCGCTCGACGCCGACCTCGATCCAGAGTCCCTGGCAGTCGAACCCGTTCTGGTAGCGCTGGTCGAAGCCGCGCATCGCCTTGTAGCGCTGGAAGACGTCCTTCAGCGTCCGCCCCCACGCCGTGTGGACGGCGAGGGTCTTGTTGGCGGTCACGGGGCCGTCGATGAACGACCACCTCGGCCCGCCGCGGTTCCGTTCGCGCAGCTGCTCGAACGTGCCCTCGCGCTCCCAGACGTCGAGGATCTCGCGCTCGAGGTCGTGGTTGTCGAGAATCTGGGGTAGCGCCTGGAACATGCTTTCGATTCTAGAGACGGGGAACAAAAGGCCTTTTCAGGACGTTGAAGACCGAAAACCCTGAAAGGAACTACATGGCAACGGATGCAACGACAACGAACTTCGAGCACGAGGTCCTCCAGACGGAGGGCAAGGTGCTCGTCGACTTCTGGGCGGACTGGTGCGGCCCCTGCCACGCCGTGGCTCCCGTCCTCGACAAGATCGCCGACGAGCGCGACCTCAAGCTCGTGAAGGTCAACATCGACCAGGAGCAGGAGCTCGCTCAGCGCTACGGCGTCGCGTCGATTCCGATGATGATCCTGTTCGAGAACGGCCAGCCCCTGGCGGCAGCCGTCGGCGCCCAGCCGAAGGGCTCCCTCGAGCGCGCGCTCGGGCTCGCCGAGAACGCCGAAGTCTCGGCCTAGTAGGTCTAGGCCTCTCTTCGTGGGGGACCGGCGATGCGGTTCGCGCCGCCGGCTCCTCCAGCAGATTCGGGACGCCGGCGCGGCTTCAAATCACCGCCGTGGAAGGGCGGAGTCCGCGCCGGGGGCTTTACAAGCTAAGCCGCAGCCGCGTCGTCGTCGAGGTACGTCAGGAACGCGAGGTGCTTGGCGAGGTACGTCTCGATCGCCTGGACCCCGGTCTGCACCCACTCCTCGAGCCACGTCGGGGAGAGGTCGTCCTCGATCCGGTGGAAGATTCCGCATTCGTCCATCGTGCCGTCAATGATCGGTCGCGAGTCGGACGGTCGCATGAGCCGTTCGGCCCATCTTTCCAGGCCGGATTGCCTACCCTCTCCGGGGCTTGGCCGGCCTTCTGATCGTGAATCCGCGCTCCGGCGACGAGTCGGGGAGCGACGGCCTGCTGGAGGCCGCGGCGAAACGGGGCGTGCGCGTGCACGTCTCGCGGCCCGGCGAGGACCTCGCCGAGACGGCGCGCCAGGCCCCGGACGGGCCCATCGGGGTGGCCGGCGGCGACGGCTCGCTCGCTCCGGTCGCAGACGTCTGCCTCGAGCGCGACCTCCCGTTCGTGTGCGTCCCGTTCGGCACGCGCAACCACTTCGCACGTGACCTCGGGCTCGACCGGGACGATCCGGTCGCGGCACTCGACGCGTTCGTCGACGACGTCGAGCGGCGCATCGACGTCGGCCGCGCCAACGAGCGGCTCTTCCTCAACAACGTCTCGCTCGGGCTGTATGCGCGCCTCGTACACCGGCGCGAACAGCACCGCCGGCGCACCGAGGCCGTCGCGCGCCTGCGCGCGCTGGCGATCCTCGCGCAGCACCCGCACCCGATCGGGATCGCGATCGACGGCAAGCCGGTGCGGGCACGCGTCGTCCTCGTGGCGAACAACTCCTACAGCCTCGAGGTGTTCTCGCTCGGCGAGCGCGAAGGGCTCGACGAGGGCTGCCTCCACCTGTACGCGCTCGCGGGTCCTCTGCGCAGTGCGTGGGAGGAGCGCAAGGGCCGGCGCTTCGTCGTCGGCGCGAGCGGTCCGCTCGGCGCAGCCGTCGACGGCGAGCCCGACGAGCTCGAGACGCCGATCGAGTTCCGCGTCGAGCCGCGCGCGCTGCGGGTGCTCGTTCCTCGAGCGGTACTCTCGGCGCAATGAGCCCACGGCAATCCCCTGCGACCGCGCACGAGCTCTCCCGCGTCGGGCTGCTCGCGGAGCTTCCCGGCGAGACGCTCGCGAAGCTCGCGTCGCGGATGCGCCGCGAGGACGTCGCCGCCGGCCAGGGCGTCGTCCACGAGGGCGAGCAGGGCGACCGCTTCTACGTCGTCCTCGCGGGCATGTTCGCGGTGTCGCAGTCGGGGCTCGGCGCGCGGCGCGTGCTGCGGCCGGGCGACTACTTCGGCGAGGTCGCGCCCGCCATGGACGTGCCACGGACGGCGACCGTGCGCGCGTTGACGCCCGGGACGGTCGCGAGCTGCGACCGCGAAGCGTTCGACGAGTTCGTGCGACCCCTGTTCGCCGGTGGCTGACCGCGTCGTCCTCCTCCACTCCGCGCTCGGCGACTCGCGGCTGTGGGCACGCCAGGCGGAGCTGCTCCGCGGATTCGGCTACGAAGTGGTTGCGCCCGACCTGCCGGGCTGGGGCGAGACGCCGATGCCGATCGAGCCTTTCTCGTTCGTCGCGTTCGTCGCAGAGCTGCTGCCCGCGATCCTCGTCGCGAATTCGTTCGGCGGCGTGATCGCGCTCCGGACGGCACTCGCGCATCCGGACCGGGTTCCGAAGCTCGTGCTCGTCGCGCCGGGGTTCCCGGATCACGAATGGTCGCCGGAGATGAACGAGTACGACGAGCGCGAGACCGCACTCGTCGAGGCGGGCGACCTCGACGGAGCGACGCAGCTCAACCTCGACTTCTGGGTCGCGCCCGAGCATCACGAGTTCGTCCGCCCGCAGCAGCGACGCGCGTTGGAGCTGCAGACCGCCCACGAGGGCCCCGAGGTCGTGTGGCCGGACATGCCGCTGCTGTCGCATCTGACGATGCCGACGCTGGTGGTCGTCGGCGATCGCGACAAGCGCGACTTCCGCGAGATCGGCGAGCGGATCGCGCGCGAGGCGCCGAATGCCCGGCTCGAGATCGTCGCGGGTGCGGGTCACCTCGTCGCCCTGGAGCGGCCGGACGAGTTCGACGAGCTCCTGTTGGATTTCCTCGCCTAGGAAGCGAATACTCGAGGCGTGGACTGGCTCATCGTCGTGGTGGTCGGCGCCGCCCTGATCGCGCTCGTGGCGCTCGGCGGACGCGCCGTCTTCCGCAGCTACACGCAGAGCCAGATGGTGCCGCCCGGCGCGCCGATCATCGACGACCACGGCTTCCCGATCGCCGGCACGCCGCCCGCCGCACCCGAGCTCGCCCCTGACGACGAGCGCCGGGAGGAGCCCTGAGGCCGTTTCCCTTGTGACAACTTGTCACAAAGAGGAGTTCGCCTCGGCGAGAACGCCGTCGGCGAGGCGCGGCCAGGCGTCCTTGGCCCAGTCGCCGAACGCGAGGTCGGTCAGGCACGCGAGTGCGAGCCGCGCGTCGGGGTCGACCCAGACGAAGGTGCCGCTGCGGCCGAAGTGGCCGAACGTCCGCGGCGAGTTGCGACCGCCGGTCCAGTGCGGGCTCTTGGCGTCGCGGAGCTCGAGGCCGAGGCCCCAGTCGTTCGGGCTCTGCCGGCCGAAGCCGGGGAGCACCCCGTCGAGGCCGGGGAACTGCACCGTTGTCGCTTCCTCGAGCGTCTCGCCGGCGATCCGCGCCGGCTCGAGCAGCTCGCGCACGACGACGAGGAGGTCGCGCATCGACCCGCGCGCGCCCGACGCGGGGTGGCCGGCGAGCGGCAGTCCCCACGCCTGCTCGTAGTAGGACGCGAACGGCATCTCGGCCCGCTCTTCGACATGGCGCGCGAGCGCCGCGAAACCGGCGTTGGAGTAGATCCGCCGCGTCGCGGGCCGCGCGATCGGCGGACCCTCGTCCAACGCGAGACCGGAGGCGTGTGCGAGCAGGTGCCGGACCGTCGAGCCCGGCGGCCCCGCCGGCTCGTCGAGGTCGACGATTCCCTCTTCGGCTGCGACGAGCACAGTGACGGCCGTTGCGACCTTCGTGACCGACGCCCACTCGAACGCGCGCTCGAGCTCGCCGTACTCGGCCTCCACCCGTCCCGCGACGGCAACCGCGGCGTGGTCGCACGGCCACGAGGCGACTTGCCTCAGCGTCTCCATTCCGCCGACACTACCCAGGTGGATCGCCAGCGCATCTCGTCCGGGGCCTCGTTCGAGGATCGCGTCGGCTACTCCCGCGCCGTCCGTGTCGGGCCGCACGTCTGGGTCTCCGGGACGGCGCCGATCATGCCGCACGACGCCGATCCGCCGAGCGAGGCGTTCGATCAGGCGAAGCGCTGCATCGAGATCATCGCCTTCGCCCTCGGCGAGGCCGGCGCGACGCTCGAGGACGTCGTCCGCACCCGGATCTACGTCACGGACGCGGCGGTGATGGACGAAGTCGGCCGCGCCCACCAGGAGGCGTTCGGCCGCGCGAGGCCGGCGACGACGGGCGTCGTCACGGCGCTGCTCGACGAGCGTTGGCTCGTCGAGATCGAGGCGGAGGCGTACGTCGGGTGAGCAACGGCGATACTGACGGGCGCATGAAGCAGATCTTCCCCCCGTCGATAACCGGCAAGGGAGCCGCGCAGTCCGCGGGGGCGCAGGCCAGCGTGCTGGACCACAAGTTCGGCTCGGGCGACCAGTTCACGCTCGGCGTGGAGGAGGAGTACATGCTCCTCGACCCCGAGACGTGGGATCTCGTCCAGCACATCGACTCGGTGCTCGCGGCCGTGGCGCACGGCGAGCACCGGAGCCAGATCCACGCCGAGCTGATGCAGTCGGTGCTCGAGGTGACGACGCCCGTCTGCCGGACCGCGGGCGACGTGATGGGCGCGCTCCGCCAGCTCCGCAGCTACGTCGCGGAGATCGCGCGGTCGGAAGGATGCCGGTTCGGCTCCGCCGGGACGCACCCGTTCAGCCTCTTCGAGCGCCAGCGGATCACCGCGCGCGACCGCTACCGCAACCTCGTCGACCAGATGCAGTACATCGCCCGGCGCGAGCTGATCTTCGGGCTGCACATCCACGTCGCGGTCGACGACCCGGAGAAGGCGATCCACATCGTCAACGGCCTGCTCGTGCACCTGCCGCAGTTCCTCGCGCTGTCGGCGTCGTCGCCGTTCTGGCGCGGCGAGCCGACCGGGCTCTCGTCGAGCCGCCAGATGGTCTTCTCCGCCTTCCCGCGCTCGGGGCCGCCGCCGCGCTTCGAGAACTACGCGGACTTCGCGGAGGTCGTCGGCCAGCTCGAGCGGACGGGCTGCATCGCCGACTACACGCACATCTGGTGGGACATCCGCCTCCACCCGCGGCTCGGGACGATCGAGATGCGCGTCTGCGACGCCGTCACCCACGTCGAGGACGTGGTCGCGCTCTCGGCGTACTACCAGGCGCTGGTGAAGATGTACTCCGACGAGTACGACGCGGGGAAGGCGATCCCGAGCTACCACCGGATCCTCACGACCGAGAACAAGTGGCTATCGGCGCGCTACGGCCTCGAGGCGCCGGTGATGGATCTCGCCACCGGGCGGCGGAATCGCGTTCCCGTCGCCCAGCTGATCCGCCGCACGCTCCGGGACATCGAGCCGCACGCCCGCGAGCTCGGGTCGGAACGCGAGCTCGAGGGCGTGCGGGACATCCTCGCGCGCGGCAACGGGTCGGACCGCCAACTGCGCGTCTGGAACGCGAACCGCGACATCGTCGAGGTCGTCCGCGAGGTCGCGGCGGCCACCGAGATCCCGGCTCGCGCTGCTGCTTGAAACGGCCACGCCGGCAAAGCCGGCGCGGCCTCTTATGGTCGGCGGCGACAAGCGCCGCCTAGCGAGGCTTCCGGATCGCTTTCACCTTGTAGCCGTTCATCGTGTCCACGACGGCGACCTTGCCGGCCCGGTCGCGGAGGACGAGCTGTGACCCGTCCATCTTCATCCGCACGTGCATGAGCGCCGTACGCG
>DASXTR010000088.1:0-8922 GCA_036505325.1 Gaiellaceae bacterium | reverse complement strand
CGTGACGACCCAGGCGCCCATCGCGAGGTGGATGACCGCCGTCGCGCTCTGCGCGCTGTTCTTGGTGTAGACGTCGAACGTCCACGAGCCGGTCGGGATCACCGTCGTGTTGGCATGGCCGGCGTTGTCGACGATGAAGCTCCCGAACGCGGCCGCGCCGGCGACCGGCAGCTGCGGCGTCACGGAGTACGAGGCCGCCGTCGGGCTCGTGTTCGGGACGACCTGGATGTAGCGCGTGCCCGTGTTGTTCGTCGTGTCGCGCATCGCCGGGCAGTCGGTGCCGCTCGTGCAGAGCGTGCTCGGGGCGGTCGTGACGAGCGTGTCGGTGACGCCCGGGGTCACCCCGCTCGTGCCGAGGGTGAACGTGCCCGACTGGGTGTTCGTGAGGTAGAGGCGGGTCGGGCCGTAGTCGACGGCCGGGTCGATGACATACGGCACCGGGAGCTGCTGGTCGTCGAGGCGGAGGGCGATCGTCCAGGCGCCGCCCGACCGCTCGAGCCGCCAGCGCGCGCCGTCGGGCGTGACGTCCCGGCCGCGGCCGTCGGCGATCCGCAGCGGGAGGATCCGCGGGCCCACCGAGCCGTCCTGACGGAGCAGGTCGATCGACCCGTCGACCCTCGACCTGGGCTTGAGACTACGTGCCTCGAGCGACCACCGCCACGTCCGGGCGCCCTGCCGCCGGGTGACGGTGAGGAAGTCCTCCGTTCGGGTGCCTCCGACGACGATCGACTCGCTGCCGAAAGCCGTCTCGCGGAGGACGCCGGAGTCGTAGCGCGTCCACCCGGCCCCGGCGCCGGAGTCGCGTAGGGCGACGCCGACGGCGAGGCCGGGGCGGTGGACGCGGTAGCCGTCGCGGGTGACCTGCACGCGCACGTCCTGGGCCGGCTTCCGGGTCAGGGGCGCGTGGCTCTGCGGCGAGCCCAGCGCGTGGCGCAGGAAAGCGGGCGCGGCAGCGTGCGTCTTCGGGGCGGAGCCGGCGAGCTGGAGCCCGGCGAAGACGCCCGCAAGCGCGAGCAGTGCCGCGACGGAGGCAAGGAGGCGGGCCCGGACCAGCAGCACGCCGAAACGCCCGGCGTGTGCCGGGCGCTCGTCCAAGGGCCGCAGATCCTCGAAGCTCGCCATTCGCGTTCCCTCTCTCTCGCACGCGCATGCGCGCGATCGCAGTAGCCCTGGTATCGGCGGCGCAGCCCGGGAGGGGGAGCGTTTTCCAAGTTTCCATCCGGAATTCCGACCGAAGATCCCCGTTTTGAGGTAGGCGGCGCTCACCCGCCCTGGGGGAGCCGCAGGCCCGGTTCAGCCCGCGCGAGTGTGACTCGGCTCAGGGACTCGACCTCGACCTGAGGTCGATGCTCAGGGCGACGGCGTCGTCCCGCAGGTGTCGGAGGCGCGGTCGAGGTGCACCAGGTCGCTCCGCTCGCCGGCCTGCGCCTGGTCGCGAACGACGGTGCCGTTGTGCGTGACCGCCGACGAGTTTCGCGCCACGCAGTTCGTGCCGTGCTCGCCGGGGTTCGGCTCGGTCTCCGTCGCGGGCGGGAACGGCGTCTCACCGCAGACCGCAGCGTCGCGATCCTCGTGGACGAGGTCCGACCGGACGCCCTGCTGTGCCTGGTCGCGGACGCTCGTGCCGTTGTGCGTGACAGCGGACGAGTTTCGGCCGACGCAGTTCGTGCCGTGCTCGCCCGGGTTCGGCGCAGGCAGGGACGGGTCGGCCCACGCCGGCCCGGCAACCGCCGCCGCGACGAGCGCGACGAGCGCGCACGTCGCCAAACGAGGTACCACCGCACTCACTCCGTCCCCCCTTGATTGCCCTCTATCCCATGACGGATCGTATTCCCGGCCGGGGCTACCGCAATCCCTCGATCGCGTACAGCGCGAAGGTGCGGTTTGCGTGCGCGAGGCGCGCGAACTTCGGTCCGTTCGGCCGTCCCAGCTGCGGATACCGCTCGACGATGCGGTCGAATGCATTCGCCGCGTTCGCGCGCACCGCCCCCCGCTTGACGAGGATGTACTGCGCCCGCCCGACGGGATTTCGCAACGCCTCCGACCAGACGCGATCGCCGCGGTCGATGCGGTCGAAGTACCGCGCGGGGTGACCGTCCGCGAGCATGACGCCGAAGGTCGCCGCATCGTCGGTGAGCACGGTGTCACCGCCGCGCACGTGCCGCTTCACGAATGCGGCCATCTCACGCTCGTCTCGGATCGAGAGCCGCGTCCCGAGAGGCGATACGCGGCCGTCCTGGTCGCGGCCGTGGATGAGCCCGTCGAGGAAGAAGCCCTCGCTCAGCACATGCTCCGACCGGAGCATTGTCGCGGCGGTCACCGGGATCGACGCTGCGAGGAGCGCGAGCAGCGCGAGTGCTGCGAGCCGCCTGCGGGCGGGCGCGACGAGCCCCAGCAGCCACGCCGCCGCGACGAGCACGAGCGGCACCGCACGAAGGTTGTACCGAACCTGCAGCAGGATCGGGTCGCGCGCGCGCAGGACGAGCACCGCCGTCGTCAGCGGGTTCACGCACAGGGCGAGGCCGAGCACGAGGCCGAGCGGCGCACGGCGCCGCGCGCCGATCCAGAGGGCGACGAACGCCACGGCGAGGGTGAGTGGGAAGATCTTCAGCTGGAGGACCAGCGCGTCGAGGACGAGCGACGCGCCGTGCGACCGCAGCGGAGCCGCACCCGGGACCTGCTCGGTGAAGAACGCGATCGGCTTCCCCGTCAGCGACCAGTTGAGATACACCCAGAGCAGCACCGCGTAGACCACCGGGGTCAGGGTCGCGATGAGCGTCGCTTCGATCCGAGCAGCGCTCGCGCGGCGGCGGGCGAGCACCGTGGCGATGCCGGCGACGGCGAGCGGAAGCCACGCCGCCACCTCGTACCGCGCGAGGATGCCGACCCCGAACGCGAACCCGATCAGGATCGGGTCCTGCCAGCGCTGGTCGCGCGTCCACCGGACGAGCAGCGCGAACGCGGCCGTGAGGAAGTAGAGGAAGACGATCTCGGCCATGCCGTTGCCCGCGTAGAAGACGATGAGCGGGTTGAGGCCGAAGGCGGCGACGATCGCCCAGCGCAGCCGCCGCTCGACGCCGCCGTGCGCGAGCGCCTTGTCGACCAGCACCAGCAGTCCCGCGCCGAACACGGCCGACGTCAGCGGCAGCGCGGCGAGCGACGTCGCGAAGGGCCGGACGAGGGCGAGCGGGAGCAGGACAAGCGTCTGGACGGGCGGCCAGACGAAGCCGATCGCGGAGAGCTTCGCAGGCTCGTTCCACCACACGAAGAACGCGTGGGCAAGGCGCGATTCCGCGTCGCCGACGACGACGTGCAGGACGAGTGTCGTGTAGAGGCCGACGGCGGCGTAGAAGGCATACGCGGTCGCGAACACGCCGACCGCCTCCCGCCCGAGCAGCCGCCTCGCGCGGCCCCGTGGCGCGACGGGCGGCGTGCGCTGCGACCGGCGCACGCGCGGCTCGCGCGCCGCGATCGGGCTCACGGGCCCGAGGGGCCGCTTGTCGGCCCCGACCAGAAGAGGGTGCCGGGCTCCGCCCGGCGCCCGCTCCGCTCGGGGGCGATAGCCCCCGAGGCGGGGGTGGACGCGTCGACTCTCGCCATTCCGTGCACGGTTTTCTCCCAGTAGCTCGGACGCGTAACGAGCTGCAGAAAGCCCTTCCACGCACCGACGCTCATCAGGGCCCAGTAGAGCGGCGAGAACAGCGCGTAGCGCACGAGGTCGTCGTAGCCGCGGCGGAGCGCGCCGGCGACGTTCAGATACGTGAAGAGGAAGTTGCCGACGAGGAGGTTGCCGGCCGCGGCGAAGTAGACGACCCCGGGGAAGATCTCACGGATCAGCCCGGCCTCGGTCAGCGCCCACAACGACGTCAGGCCCCAGAACACCGGGTTGAGCAGCATCGTCAGGGCCGTGCCGCCGACGACGAGCTGGAAGGAGACGAAGTTCAGTGGGCCGAGCTCACGCCAGAGCCGGACCGGGTGGCGCATGTGGACGAGCCACGTCTGCACGTAGCCCTTGACCCAGCGCGAGCGCTGGCGGATCCAGTTGTAGACGCGTGAGGTCGCCTCCTCGTACGTCGTGGAGTCGATGATCGCGGTCCGGTAGCCGGAGCGCGCGAGGCGGATGCCGACGTCGGCGTCCTCCGTCACGTTGAACGGGTCCCACGCGCCGAGCTCGAGCAGCTTCGCGACCGGGAAGTGGTTCGAGGTGCCGCCGAGCGGGACCGGCGCGCGCGTCGCGTCGAGCCCGGGCAGGAAGAGGTCGAACCACTGCGAGTACTCGGCGGTGAACCACCGCGTGAGCAGGTTCTGGTCGCGGTTCGCGTAGTTGAGCTTCGCCTGCATGCAGACGACGCGCGGCGGCGAGCGCCGGAACGCCAGCACCGCCTTCTTCAGCTGGTCCGGGTCGGGGACGTCCTCGGCGTCGTAGATGACGACGTACTCGCCGCGCGCGTGCAGGAGCCCGTAGTTGCACGCCTTCGGCTTCGTCTTCGGGTGCGCGTCCGGGACGATCGTGATCCGGAAGTGCGGCCCCAGGCGATGCGACCGGACGGCCGCGATCGTGTCGTGGTCGTCCTCCTCGAGCAGGAGCTTGACGTCCAGCTTCTCCTTCGGATAGTCGAGCGCGTTGATCGCGTCGACGAGCTGCCGCACCATGACCGCCTCGCGGTACAGCGGCACGAGAATCGTGTAGTGCGGCAGGTGCCGGTCGTCGAGCAGCGCGAGCTCGTCGGCGGCGACGGCCAGCTCCGGCACGTGGTCGACCGTGCGGTAGACGAGGATGAACTTGTACACGGCGATCGCGGAGTAGAAGAGGATCGACAGCACCATCGCCGCCGTCAGCGTCGCCGTCGGCGCGAGCACGAGGCCGGCGAGCGCGACCGCCGCCGTCGCGATCGCGGCGACCGTCTGCCGGCCGGACAGTACGCGGTACGCACTCTCGTCGGGCCGTCGGCGCAGGAGCTCCGTCGTCGAGAGCTCCACGTAGAGCGGCGCGTAGAGACGCTCGAGCGTCGCGCCGATCGTCGCGTCGCTCGCGACTGCGAGCCGGGTCGGAATCTTCACGGCCGCGCGGAGCGCGCGCCCGGCGTCCTCGTCGAGCGGGTCCGCCATCGCCACCACGAGCACGCCGTCGACGACCTCCAGCGGGAGCAGGCGGTGCGTGCGGCAGACGTTCTCGGGGACGAGCGCGAGCACCTCCGGGCGCGGATCGCGGCGGACGTCGATCACGTACGGGAGCCGGAGCTGGAGCGCGATGGTCGCCGCCAGCCGGTCCTGGCCGACGAGGCCGAGGGCGAGGAGGGCGCGCCCGAGCGGCTCGCCGGTGCGCCGCTGGAGCGCGAGCGCGCGGCGTAGGGACGGCTCGTCGATCACGCCGGCTTCGACGAGCAGCTCGCCGAGCCGCCGCCGCGGTTCGGGATCTCTCTCGCGCGCGCGCGCGACGCGCGCCGCCGCATGGGCCTCGTCGATCGCGGCGTCGATCCGCGCCGGCGGCGCGAGCACCTGCACGGGCCGGAGAGCCGTGATCGCCTCCACGAGGCGCAGCGCGTCCGCGTCGAACGGCTGCGCGACGGCGACGCGCACGGTCCCGTCCGCGACCGACGCGCTCGTGGCGACCACCCGCAGCTGGCGCGAGAGCCGCTCGGTGATCAGCAGCGCGGCCTCGACCTCGACCTCCTCCGGAGGGAGGTCGGTGAACTCGAGACCTGCGCTCGCAGCCAGGCGGCGCTGGAACGTCGCGTCCGCGGACGCCGTCGCCTCGCCCGCCGCATAGCGACCTGGACGGACGTCGGCGGGCGACCCGTACATCTCGTGCTGAAGTCGCGCGACCTCGTCCCCTCGGAGGAGGACGAGGCGCACGTCGCGGCCGGCGACGGCCTCGATCGCGGTCAGCTCGTCGGCGGCGGGTGGAACCGCGGCCGCGACCACGAGCACGTCGCCGTCGAACCGGAGTGGGACGACGCCGAAGCGGCGCGCGACCGACGGCGCGAGCGCGTCGCCGAGCGATGGACGGTCGCCCATCCGCGGCGCTCCTAGGTCGGGCGGAAGATCGAGTCGAGCCAGCCGCCGGCATAGCGGCGGGCCGCTTCGACGTTCTGCGCGTGCCGCGTCGCAGGGTCGAGGGCCGTGCTCAACGTGCGCGAGTCGGCCGCGTACGCGAGTGCGAAGAGGGCGAGGAGGACGCCGGGCGTCCAGAACATGGTCAGGAAGACGCCGGCGAAGAGCGCGAGCGACGCGACGATGTGCCAGAGCGTGAGGAGAATCGGGGGCCGGCGGCGGTCGGTCATCTCAGACCGCCACTCCCTCGACGTCGAGCGTGAGCCGGTTGTCTGCCCGCGAGGTCACGGCGACACGGTAGGGCAGGTGGCGGCGGAGCTCGTGGACGATCGGCGTCTCCTCGCTCAGCGTCAGCTCGATCGCCGCACGGTCGTCGCCGAAGGTGCGGATGTGCACGTCCTCGACGTTCGGAAGCCGCGCGAGCGAGCGCTCGAACGCCGCGAGCTCGGCGAAGTCGGTGAAGGGTCCCGCGTCGAGCTCGACGAGCCGTGGGTAGAGCTGCCGCTCCACCGCCCGGCGCGCTTCGGACGCCGGTTCGGCCGCGCGGTGCGAGGGCGCCGCCGCGGGCGCGGCCGGAACCTGATTCGCCTCGGCCGCGTGCAGCAGGTCCGAGTAGGCGCCGAGCACGCCTCGCAGCTCGCCGAGCAGCCGCTCGCGGACCGCCAGCAGCTCCTCGATCCGCGTCGCCTCGTCGGCGACGCGGCGGCCGGCCGCCTGCCGGATCCGCGACGCCTGCTCCTCGGCCTCCGCGACGACCCTGGCAGCCGCGGCCGTGGCCGCCGTCTCGGCGTCGCGACGCCGCTCCACCTCACGCCGGAGCTGCGCGCGGACGTCGTCGAGCTCCGTGCGCAGGGCCTCGCGCTCGCGCCAGAGCCGGTCGACCGACCCGGCGAGCTGCTCGAGCTGCCGCACGTGGCTCGCGACGAGCAGGTCGACGTCGTGCGCCCGGTAGCCGAAGAGGGCGCGCCGGAGCTGAGTGATGGATTCGTGCCGCAGGTTCTTCATCGCCGTCCGCATTGCATTCCGCCCGGGGGACGAGGCGTTGTCTACGAATTCTGCCACGATTCGTGAGAAATGAACCCCCAGCGCGAGGGAAACATCGGTCAACGCGGCATGCGACACGAGTGGATCGAGCAGGTGCCCCCGCGCCGGCTCCTCGCCGTCGCGGGAGTCGGCCTCGGCGCGTTCGCCGGCTCATACGCGTTCGTCGCCGCGGGGCGGACGGCGACGGCCTCGACGCTCGAGACGCTCGTGCTGCTCGCCGGTCTCGTCGCGCTCTTCTTCGCGCCCGGCCGATCGGGCCCGCGCACGGCGCTCGCGTCGTTCGCCGCGTTCTGCGCGGTCGAGCTCGCCACGGGAGGTGTCGACCGCGGGCTGACGGTCGAGGAGATCCTGCTCGCGTTCTCGCTCCTCGGCTCGTTGCTGTGTGCATCCGCGCTCTCCCTCGGCGTGCGCCGGCGCGACACCGAGCTCGCGCTCGCGCGCGACGCGATCGTCGAGCTGACGGAAGGCGATCGCATTGCGCGGCGGCTGAGCGGTCGTCGCGAGCTGACGTGGCTCGAGGCGGAGATCGAGCGCGCGCGGCGGCACCACCACGAGCTCGCGCTCGTGCTTGCGCGGCCCGACGCTGCGCCCGGGCTCGAGCTGCACGATGACGCGTTCGGCGAGACACTCCTCGAGGCGATCGCCGACGTGATCGGGACCGAGCTGCGCGCCACCGACATCGCGCTGCGGCGCGACGGCATGACGTTCTCGCTCGTGCTTCCGGAGACACCCGCGGAGGGGGCGCGGGTCGCGGCCGAGCGGGTCCGGCTGCTCGCGCCGCAACGGATCTCGACCGCCGTGGCTGCGCCCGTGACGCTCTCCGCGGGCGTGGCGGCGTTTCCGCGCGACGCGACGACGAACGAGGCGCTGATCGAGGCCGCCGAGCACGCGCTCGAGGCTGCGGTCGCGCGCGGCGGCAATCGCACGATCTGCGTCAGCGGGGACGCCGGCTTCCCCCGCGGGTGGGCGGCGGGCCAGATCGCCTCGGGCGGAGACGTCGCAGCCACCTAGACTTCCCGTCATGGCGACCACGGAGCCGCGCAAGACGACGCGCACCGACGAGTGGCGCGACGAGCTGTACGAGGCGAAGCCCGAGCGGCAGGGCGAGCTCTTCTCGACGATGAGCGGGATCGACAACGACCCGCTCTACACGCCGGACAACGTGGAGCTCGACTACGAGCGCGACCTCGGCTACCCCGGCGTCTTCCCGTTCACGCGCGGGGTCTATCCGTCGATGTACCGCGGCAAGCTCTGGACGATGCGGCAGTTCGCCGGGTTCGGCACCGCCGAGGAGACGAACGAGCGCTTCCGCTACCTGCTCGACCACGGCCAGACGGGTCTCTCGACCGCATTCGACATGCCGACGCTGATGGGCTACGACTCCGACCACGCGCGCTCGCTCGGCGAGGTGGGACGCGAGGGGGTCGCGATCGACTCGCTCGAAGACGTGGAGACGCTCTTCGCCGGGATCCCGCTCGGCGAGGTCTCGACGTCGATGACGATCAACTCGCCGGCGGCGATCCTGCTCGCGTACTACGCGTGCGTCGGCGAGGAGCAGGGCGTCCCGATGGCGAAGCTGCGCGGGACGATCCAGACGGACATCCTCAAGGAGTACATCGCGCAGAAGGAGTACATCTTCCCGCCCGAGCCGTCGATGCGGCTCGTCACGGACATGGTCGAGTTCTGCGCGCGGGAGATGCCGCTGTGGCATCCGATCTCGATCTCCGGCTACCACATCCGCGAGGCCGGCTCGACGGCGGCGCAGGAGCTCGCGTTCACGCTCGCGGACGGGTTCACGTACGTCGAGTGGGCGATCGAGCGCGG
>DASXTR010000087.1:0-23090 GCA_036505325.1 Gaiellaceae bacterium | reverse complement strand
CGACTACTCGACGACCGGCACGGGGAAGGACCGGCGGCTGGTCTCGCGCCCGTACGGCCTGAACATCGTCGACACGCGGACGTGGACGGTGCGCCTCGTGGACCCGACCGTCGAGTGGTTCCAGCAGGCGGCCGGGCTGCTACTCGTGGAGCGTGGCTACGGCAGTGCAGCGCACACCTTCTCCGCGCTCACGCCCGACGGCGCCGAGCGCTACCGCATAGCGCTGGCGGCGAAGTCGTGGGTCGAGCTCGCCGGCGGACTAGGCTATGTCTGCGAGGACACGAAGCTCGTGCGTGTGGTCGACGCCGCCACCGGCGCGACCGTCGCCGCCCCCCACGGCCGGACGTGCGTCACGCTCCTCGACCGCGCGGCGTCGGAGTGGTGAGGTGAGGGCCGTCGCCGCACTCGTCCTCACCGCCGCGATCGCTACGTCCGCCGGCGCGTCGGCATCCGGCACAGCCGTGCTCGGCATCGACTACCGGGCCAAGCAGCTCGGCTGGTTCGACTCCGCGACCCTCGCGCCGCTACCCGGGCGGAAGGTGCCGATGCCCAGGACGGCGTGCTCGTGGAGCTTCTCGCCCGACCGCGCGCTCCTCGCCTACACCGACTGCGAGGGAACGCTGACGTTCGTGAACGCGCGGACGATGCGTGTCGCAGGCAAGGTGCTCCTCGCCGGCTGGGAGGGAGTCACATGGCTCAGTCGCGACCGCGTTGTCACTACAGACAACTACAAGCTCGTCGTGATCGACGTCGCGCGGAAGCGGGTGCTCCGCCGCATCGAGCTCCCGGGCCGTCCGTGGAACCGGACCGTGCTCCCCGACGCGCGCGTCGTCTACGCCGTCACGCCGCCGGAGGAATTCGGTCCCGCACGCGTCGTGGTGCTCGACGCCGACGCGAACGTGCGCATCGCCACGCTCGACCGCATCACGGTCGGCGCCGTGTTCGACACGGAGAGCGGCGATCCGACCGGCATGGTCCGCACGCCGGGCTTCGCCGTCGACCGCGACGGCGGGCGCGCGTTCGTCGTGTCGCCCGAGCTTCTCGTCGGCGAGGTCGATTTGTCGACGCTGCAGGTGCGCTACCACGGCACGTCGCGCTCGCTGGCGAAGACGGTTTCCGGGCCCTCGCGCGTCGCGTACTGGCTCGGCGACGGCCTCCTCGCCGTGAGCGGCGCGGACTACGCGATCGCGGACAAGCAGACGACGATCACGCCCTTCGGCCTGCACGTGATCGACACGCGCACGTGGACGATCCGGACGATCGACCGCGAGGCGTCGTGGGCGCAGTACGCCGCCGGCGTGCTGCTCGTGACCTACGACCGCGGCGGCGGCAACCGCGAGGCGATCGCGTGGGCGCCGGACGGGACGGTTCGGTACCGCCTCGCGCTCGGCGACCAGTCCTGGCCCAACATCTACGGATCGCTGGCGTACATCTGCGACCACGGCCAGGCCGTGCGGATGCTGAATCCGGCCACCGGCGTGACGACCGCGACGCTGAAGAACCGGTCCTGCGTCTCGCTCCTGGACGGGGGCTCCTCGAGCTCGTGAAGCTTGCCGCGGTCCTGGTCGCAACCGTCGCGGTCGCCGCAGGAGCGTGGGCGAAGGGCGCGCCGGTGCTCGGATGGGACTACGCGCACGACCGCCTCGCGTGGTTCGACCCGGCGACGCTCCAGACGGTTCCCGGACGCAAGCCGCCGATGCGCGACGGCCCGTGCAGCTGGAGCCTGTCGCCGGATCGGACGCAGCTCGCGTACTCGAGTTGCAACCGCGACATCGTCTTCCTAGACGCGCGGACGATGCAGACCCGCACGATGTACGCGAGCGACCGTCGTCTCGGTCATCTCAACGGGCTCGCCTGGCTGCGACGCGACCGCCTCCTCGCGACCTCGTACGTAGACGCGCTCCCGACGCTGCTCGTGATCGACCCGCAGCGGCGCCGCGTGCTCCGCAGCGTTGCGCTGCAGCGGCCGGCGTACCACCGCACAATCGTCGGTGGCACAGGCGTCTACCTCCTCGGTTCCGCCGACGGGTTCCAGCCGGCGCAGGTCGCGGTGGCCGACGCGGAGGGGAACATGCGCACCGCGACCGTCGACCGGATCTCGACCGGCACGATCGTGACGAATGACGACGGTGCCGACGAACCCGTCGTGCGCACACGCGGAGTAGGCTTCGCGGTGGATCCGCAGGGCCGGCGCGCGTTCGTCGTGTCTCCGGAGCTGCTCATAGCCGAGGTCGACCTCGCGACGCTCACCGTCGGTTACCACGGCCCGACGCGGGCGACCGCTAAGTCGGAGGAGGGGCCGACCCGGACCGCCGCCTGGCTCGGCGGTGGGCTCCTCGCAGTCTCCGGAGCCGACTCGGTGGGCCGAGGGGCGGCGATGACGCCGTACGGCCTCCATGTGGTGGACACGCGGACATGGACGGTGCGGTCAATCGACACCGGGGCGGCGGCCTTCCAGGTGGCGCCCAGCGCGCTGCTCGTCCAACGTGGCGACATCACCGCGCCGCACGACGTGGTCGCGTTCGCAGCGGACGGAGCCGAGCGTTGGCGCGTGACGCTCCCCCAGTCGCAGTGGCTGTCGGTGTACGGCCGGTACGGCTACGTCTGCAGCAACGAGACGCTCGTGCGGGTGATCGACGCGGCGACGGGGACGACCGTCTCGCGCCCCCGCGGCCGCGCGTGCGCGGCGGTTCTCGACGGGCCCGCGTCCGACGTCTAGACCGGGCCGCTCCGTAGACTTGGAGGATGGAGCGCAAGCTCGCCACGGTCCTGTTTTTCGACCTCGTCGACTCGACGGCGCTCGTCACCGCCGTCGACCCGGAGGTGGTGCGCCGGCGCGTGACGCAGTACTTCGACCGTGCGGCCCGCTGCATCGAGCAGCACGGCGGCCTGGTCGAGAAGTTCGCAGGCGACGCTGTCATGGCCGCGTTCGGGGTCCCGCGCGCGCACGAGGACGACGCCGAGCGTGCGGTGCGCGCGGCCTTCGCGATCATGGATGCGGTGCACGAGCTCGGGCTCGAGGCGCACGCCGGCGTCGAGGCCGGCCAGATCCTTGTCGACGACGGCGATTCGACGTTCGCGACCGGAGAGGCCGTCAACGTCGCGGCGCGGCTGCAGCAGTCGGCCGGACCGGGGGAGATCGTGCTCGGCCCGGGCGTGCGGCGGCTCGCGGCAGGTGCCGTCGAGGTGGAGGACGCCGGGCCGCTCGAGATCAAGGGCCGCGAGGAGCCGATCTGGACGTGGCGTGCGGTCAAGCCGCTCGTCGTGTCGCCGCGCCTGCCCGCCGCGCCGTTCGTCGGCCGCGAGGAGGAGCTCGAGCTGCTGCACAACACGTACGCCCGGGCCGTCCGCGACCGCCGTGCGCACCTCGTGACCGTCTTCGGCGAGCCCGGCGTCGGCAAGTCGCGGCTCGTCGCGGAGTTCATCGCCGGCGTCGAGCGCGCGACGACGCTCACCGGCCGCGCGCTGCCCTACGGCGACGGCGTGACGTACTGGCCGCTCGCCGCGATGATCAAGGAGTCGGCGGGCATCCAGGACGACGACGAGGCGAACGAAGCCTTCGACAAGCTCCGCACGTGCTGCGAGAGCGAGGCCGTCGCTGACCTGCTCGCGGCGGCGCTCGGCGTGCTCGGCGCGGCCGCAGGCGGGCGCCATGGCGACGACATCGCGTGGGCGACGATCCAGTGGGCGGAGCAGCTCGCGGACGCGCAGCCGCTCGTGCTCGTCTTCGAGGACGCCCAGTGGGCCGACGAGCGGCTGCTCGACGTCATCGAGCAGCTCGCCCGGTCGCTGCGGCGCGCGCCCGCCGTCCTCGTGGCCGTCGCGCGCCCGGAGCTCATCGACGCGCGCCCCGGGTGGGGCGGCGGCAACCCGCGTGCGCTCGCGGTGGAGGTCGGCCCGCTCGATCCCGCCGGCAGCCAGGAGCTCGCCGATGCGCTGCTCGGGAGCACCTCGGTCCCGCCCGCACAGCGTGCGCTGCTCCTCGAGAAGGCCGAGGGCAATCCGCTCTTCCTCGAGGAGACGGCGCGCATGCTCGTGGAGGGCGAGTCGGCCGACCGCATCCCCGACAGCGTCCAGGCGCTCGTCGCCGCGCGCATCGATCGCCTCGAGGACGACGAGAAGCGGCTCCTCCAGCGTGCGGCGCTCGTCGGCCGCACGTTCTGGCGCGGCGCGCTCGACCACCTCGCGGGCGAGGACATGGGCGGCCTGCTCGACGCGCTCCTCGAGCGCGAGCTCGTCGTCCCGGAGGAGCGCTCGACGATCGCCGGCGACCGCGCGTTCCGGTTCAAGCACGGACTGACCCGCGAGGTCGCGTACGCCTCGATGACGAAGGCCGAGCGCGCCGACGACCACCGCCGCTTCGCGGCCTGGCTCGGCGAGCATGCGCGCGACGAGCTGCTCGAGATCCGCGCGTTCCACCTCGACCAGGCCGTCTGCCTGCTGGAGGAGCTCGACGGAGAGGCGCCGGCCGAGCTCGTGCACGAGGCGGCCGAGGCGCTCGAGGCGGCCGGCCGGCGGGCGGTCGCGCGCGAGATGCACCGCTCCGGGCGCCGGCTGTTCCAGCGGACGGTGGGTCTCGAGCCGACGCTCTGGCGGCGCTACTGGGCCGCGCTCGCCGCCTCGAGGCTCACGGAGCTCGACGCGGCCGCAGCCGAGTTCGAGCGGCTGCTCGAGGACGCGCGCGCGGCCCGCGACGAGGCCGTCGAGGGCGCGACCCTCCTCGGACTCGCCGAGATCGCGCTGCAGCGCGATTCCGACCCGATCGCCGCACGCACGCTCGCGGACGCGGCGGTGGAGAAGATCTCCCCGAGCGATCTCCGCGCGCGGTTCGACGCGCACGCGGTGCTCGCGAAGGTCGGCTCCTGGCTCGGCGACATGTCGCTCGCGCGGTGGAACCTGGAGGCGATGGCCGAGCTCGCCGAGAACCTCGGCCCCGACCTCGAGAGCCTGGCGCGCATCGAGCTCAGCCACACCCACCGCGCGCTCGGGGACAGGGAGGCGTCGAACCGCGAGCTCGCGCGCGCCGAGCAGCTCGCCGCCGACGTCGGGACGCTGTCGCCCCGCGCGCTCATCGCGGCCGCGAAGGGCGACCGCCTCGTCGACGCCGGCGACCTGGCCGCTGCGGAGGCCGCGTACCAGACCGCCGTCGACCTGTTCGCCGAGGCGGGCATGTCCGCGCGCGTCGCGTGGGCGCTCAACTGGGTCGCTGACGTGCGTGCGCTCCGCGGCGACCTCTCGGGAGCCGAGGAGGCGCTGCGCATCGCGCTCCGGACGGTCGCGCCGCTGCACGAGCGGGGGTACCGCGTCGAGGCCGAGCGGCGGCTCGCGGAGGTCCTCCTGGAGCGTGGCCGGCTCGTGGAGGCCGAGCAGATGGCGGAGGCGGCCCGGCGCACGGTGGGCGACCAGGACGTCTGGTCGCAGGCTTCCTCGGCCTTCGCGCTCGCACTCGTCCGGGAGCGGCAGGGCCGCCTCGACGAGGCCGAGACGCTGATCGGGGACGCGCTCGAGCTGATCCGGCCGACCGACTTCGCCGGCGGGCGCATGGAGCAGCGGATGCGCGAGGTGCTGGAGCGCGTCCGCGCCGCCGCTACAAGCCCAATGCGTCCTTGATCGAGTGCGTCGAGGCCGCGTCGGGCGCCTCGGAGATGATCGTCGCGGGCCGGTCGAACCGCCCCAGCGCCTCGCGCAGCGGCTCCGCGCGTAGCGTTCCCTCGCCGTAGGGCAGGTGCTTCGTCTCGTTGCGGTTCGCGTACTGGATGTCCGAGAAGTGGATGTGGAACGGCGCGCCGGGCTCGAGCACGTCGTCCGCCAGCTCGAGCGCCTCCGCGAACGGCTCGACCGACGTGAACGCGCCGTCGGAGGTCGCGTGCATGTGCGCGAAGTCGACCACCGGGCGCACCCAGGCTGTGCGCCGCGAGATCTCGACCACGTCCTCGAGCGACCCGAGCTCGCGCACGCGCCCCATCACCTCGATCCCGAACGGCACGGCGCGGTCCTTTCCCTCCAGCCGCTCGCGCAGCTCGCCGAGCTGCTCGACGACCGAGTCGATCGCCTCCTCGCGCGTGCGCCCGAGCAGGAAGCCGGGGTGGAAGACCACGAGCTCCGCGCCGGCCGTCTTCGCGATTCCGGCCGAGTGGTCGAGCATGCCGACGGCCATGTTCAGCTTCTTGCCGCGCTCGGCGTGGCCCATGAAGCCCGCGATCGGCGCATGCACGGAGAGCGCGATGTCGCGCTCCCGCGCGAGCTCGCCGAAGCGCGCGGCGAAGTCGTAGTCCATCCAGAACTTGCCCTCGAAGTCGATCTCGCACGCGCTCAGGTCTCGGGCGACGAGCGCGTCGATCGCGGCCTCTGGACCCTCACGTACGGGCACGCGCGCCGGACCGAAGTGAATGTGTTGAGCCATTGAGGAAGGTTTAACCGTGCTGCGTTGTTACTTCTTCGGAGGCGAGGGTATCGGCCGAAGGTGGCGGAGAGGGGGCGCCCGCTGTATACGATCGGCGCTGTCGCGCGCATGTTGGACCTCGCCCCGGCGACGATCCGCACGTGGGAGTCGCGGTACGGCAACGTCGTCCCCGAGCGTTCCCGAGGCGGGCAGCGGCTCTACTCGCGCGATGAGGTCGATCAGCTGCGGTTCGTGAAGGACGAGGTCATCTCCGGGCGCCGGCCCGCCGAGGCGCACCGGCTGCTCGCAGAGCGGGTCGCGAGCGGCGAAGGATTCTCGGGCGCCCGCATGCGCATCCTCCTCGCCGAGACGAAATTCGGCGCCGCCGAGATGCTGCGGCAGCTTCTCGGCACCGAGGGCTTCGAGGTCGTGCTCGCGTCCGGCCCGGATTCGGCGGGGCGGTCGCTCGACGACGTGGCGGTCACCCTCGCCGTCGTCGACTCGGACAACGCGGGATTCGACGACCTCCTCCGAGAGCTCAAGCACCGAGGCGCCAGCGTTCGGCTGCTCAAGGAGGCAGGAGAGCAGCCGCCGTAAGAGTCCGTCCGATGCCGTTCGTACCCTTTGCGGCGTGGAAAAGCCGACGCGCATCGACCTCCTGGAGCTCGACATCGATCTCCGGCTCGCCGACCTCTGGCGGGAGGCTGCGGGGATCTCCGAGTGGAGCCTCGACGTCGTGGCCGCGTTCATGCGGGCGGCGTACGGCAAGGGCTACTGCGACGCGCTGACCGAGGACTCGCCGGGGTCGCTCTGCGCCGACCACGGCTACCGCGTCCCACACCGTCGCGACACAGCCCAGACCGAGGCGTAACACGGGCTAGACTGGCCGCGTGGCCCGCTCCACGCGCAGCCCGGCCCGGCTCGTGATCGCGCTGTCGGTCGCGGCCGTGCTGGCGGTGTTCCTGCTCTACACCTCGATCGCCGGCGGTTCGAAGGCGCAGGTGACGCCCAGCACCCTCGCCGGCCATTCGGGCGACGTCTCGCTGACCGGGAAGGTGGTCGGGAGGCCCCACGGAGACGCCCACTCGGCGCGCGGCTTGCGCTTCCACATGCGCGACATCAAAGGCGGGAGCGAGACGTCGGTCGCTGTTGCCTTCCGCGGGACGGTGCCGGATCTCTTCAAGAGCGGCCGCGACGTCGTCGTCGAAGGGCAACTCCGGAACGGCGTCTTCGAGGCGAACAGCCTCGTGACGAAGTGTCCTTCCAAATACGCCCCGGCGACGAGTAACCAGACGTAGATGGCCGACCTCGGCAGGGCGGCGCTGGTCGTCAGCCTCGGGCTGGCGGTGTACGCGACCGTCGCCGGCGCCGTCGCCGCGCGCGCGAACCGAAGACGCCTCGCCGACTCGGCGCGCAACGCTCTCATCGCCTGCTTCGGGTCGACCGCCGTCGCCTCCGCGGTGCTCGTCGTCGCGCTCCTGCGCCACGACTTCACGTTCACGTACGTCGCAGCGCACACGAACCGCGACCTGCCGGCGCTCTACACCCTGAGCGCGTTCTGGGGCGGGCAGGAGGGCTCGCTGCTGCTCTGGCTGCTCGTGCTGAGCGCGTACGGGGCGCTCGCCGTCGCGGTCAACCGGCGTCTGCTGCGCGACCTCGTCGCGTGGGTCGTCCCGGTGATCGGCGGCATCGCGACGTTCTTCGCGCTCGTCCTCGTCGCCGTCTCGAGCCCGTTCGAGACGCAGACGCGCGCGGTCGACGGCGCCGGGCTCACGCCGAGCCTCCAGAACCCCTACATGGTCGCCCACCCGCCGCTGCTCTACCTCGGCTACGTCGGCCTCGCGGTGCCGTTCGCGTTCGCCGCCGGCGCGCTCCTCGCGGGCCGCACCGACGAGCGGTGGATCGTCGCGACGCGCCGTTGGACGCTGGCGGCGTGGGCGTTCCTCGGCGTCGGCCAGCTGCTCGGCGCGCACTGGGCGTACGTCGAGGTGGGGTGGGGCGGCTACTACGCGTGGGACCCGGTCGAGAACGCCGCGCTGATGCCGTGGCTCGCCGCGACGGCGTTCCTGCACTCGGTGATGGTCCAGGAGCGCAAGGGGATGTTGAAGGTCTGGAACATGGTGCTCGTCGCGCTCGCGTTCGAGCTGTCGGTGTTCGGGACGTTCCTCACGCGGTCGGGCGTCGTCAACTCGATCCACTCCTTCGCGAAGAGTCCGATCGGGAGCTGGTTCCTGGGCTTCGTCGTGCTGTCGTCGCTCTTCTCCGTCGCGCTCATCCTCTGGCGCCTGCCGCTTCTCCGTGCGCGTACGCGACTGGAGTCTGCGTTGTCGCGAGAGGCAACATTTCTCTACAACAACCTGCTGCTCGTCGCGCTCTGCCTGACGATCCTGTGGGGCGTCATGTTCCCGATCCTCACGGAAGCGGTGCGCGGCGAGACGCGCACGATGGGCCGGCCGTACTTCGACTTCTTCCTGCGCTCGTTCGGGCTGCCGCTGCTCCTGCTGATGGGAATCGGTCCGCTCGTCGCCTGGCGGCGGACGAGCGCGCGCACCCTCGCCCGCACGCTGCGGTGGCCGATCGCGACCGCGCTCGCCACCGGCCTGCTGCTCGTCGCTCTCGGCGCCGGTTCGTCGCGCGCGGGCCTGATCGCGTACACGTTCTCGGCGTTCGTCCTGGCGTCGATCGTCGTCGAGCTCGTGCGCGGTACGCGCGTGACCGGCTCGCTCTTCGAGCTCGTCGCGCGCAACCGGCGCCGCTACGGCGGCTACGTCGTGCACGCGTCGGTCGTGCTGCTCGCGATCGGCGTCGCGGGCTCGAGCGCGTACGCGAGCGAGCGCGACCGCAAGCTCTCGCCGGGGGAGAGTGTCAGCGTCGCCGGCTACACGCTCGCGTACCGCGGGCTCACGACGCACCCGGGCGCGAATGCGACCGAGGTGCGCGCAGTGCTCGACGTCTCCGGGCGCGGCGACGGGACGCTGCGCACGGGCGTGAACCGCTACGGCGCGGGCGACCAGCCGACGTCGCGCGAGGTCGGCATCCAGACGAACTGGCTGCGCGGGGAGGACCTCTACGTCATCGCCGATCAGATCGACAAGGACGGCAGCGTCTACTTCAAGGTGCTCGTCAAGCCGCTCGTGAACCTGATCTGGATCGCGGGCTTCCTGTTCGTCGGCGGGGCGCTCGTCGCGCTGTGGCCGGACGCGCGCGAGCAGCGGCGGCTCGCGACCCGCCTCGCGCTGGCGCGCGCATGACGTGGATCGTCGCCGGCGCCGTCCTCGCCGTCGCGGCGGTCGTGCTCGTCGCGTGGCCGTTCCTGCGCGAGCCGCAGGCGGCCGACGACCGGCTCGACGCGCCGACCCCGGCCGAGGAGCGGTGGCTCGCGCTCGCCGAGGAGCGCGACCGTGCGCTGGCCGCGCTGAAGGAGCTCGAGTTCGACCACCGGACGGGGAAGGTCGGCGACGTCGAGTACCGCGAGCTCCTCGGCCCGCTCCGCCGCCGGGCGGCCGAGACGCTGAAGGCGCTCGACCGGCACGCGCGGTACGGTGCTCCGATGAGCATCGAATTCCCGAGCCCCGTCCCCGTTCCGGAGCCGGGCCCGCCGCCGGACGAGGGCACGCCGCCCACGCCCGCCCCGGTGCCCGAGCCGTATCCGCCGCCCGACGAGGCGACGCCGCCCAGCCCCCAGGTCCCGGAGCCGTCTCCGCAGGAGTAGCGCCTGCGGGCGCCGAACTCCCCGCCATGAAGCGTCTGACGCTTGCGCTCCTGTGCGCGCTGGCGGTGGCGACGCCCGCCTTCGGCGACGACGCCGGCCGCAAGCGCTCGATCGACTCGCGCATCTCGCTGCTCCAGAGCCACCTCGAGCGCCAGAAGGAGCGCGAGTCGGCGATCCGCTCGCAGATCGCCGGCGTCACCTCGCGGATCCGCTCGCTCGAGACGCAGGTCGGCGACGTTTCGCTGCGCCTGCAGACGCTCGAGCAGGACCTCGCGCTGCACCAGGAGCGCCTGGACGCGCTCACGGAGCTCTACCGCTATCAGACGAAGCGGTTCGTCGCGCTCAAGCGCTGGCACGCGCTGTCGATCCAGCGGCTCAATGCGCGCCTCGTCCACATCTACGAGTCGGACGAGCCCTCGACGCTCGACGTCGTGCTCGGCGCGTCCTCGATCCAGGACGCGCTGGACAAGCTCGAGTACGTCAAGCTCATCGGGCAGCAGGACGAGCGGATCGCGCGCGAGGTCGGCGAGTCGAAGCGCGTCGTCCGGGCCGCGCGGGCGCAGACGGCGAAGATCCGCACCACTGTCCGGCAGGCCTCGCAGGCGATCGCGGTTCGGGCGAGCCAGACGCGGGAGGTGCGCAACGAGCTCGTCGGCGCGCGCGACGACCTCTCGACCTCGAAGCAGCAGAAGCTCGAGGACCTCTCCAAGCTGTCGGCCGAGGAGCGCGCCGACGTCGAGGAGATCGACGCCCTCCAGCAGGCGAGCCAGGACCTCGGCGCGAAGATCCGCGCCGCACAGGCGCAGGCGGCGGCGCCGAACGGGTCGGTCACGTCCGGTGCGGCGCCGTCGGCGAGCGGCTTCATCTGGCCCGCGAGCGGCCCGGTCACGAGCCCGTTCGGCTGGCGCTGGGGCCGCATGCACGAGGGGATCGACATCGGCGCGCCGTACGGCGCCCCGATCCACGCCGCCGCCGCCGGCACGGTCGTCTACTGCGGCTGGATGAGCGGCTACGGCAACCTGGTCGCGATCGACCACGGCGGCGGCATCTCGACCGCCTACGGGCACCAGAGCTCGATCGCGGTCGCCTGCGGCCAGCACGTCGACCAGGGCCAGACGATCGGCTACATCGGCTCGACGGGCCATTCGACGGGCCCGCATCTCCATTTCGAGGTGCGCGTGAACGGCAACCCCGTCGACCCGCTCGGCTACTTGTAAGACGCCACGCCCCGAGCCCGCGCGCCACGCGTGCCGAACCTCCTTTGTGACAACTTGTCACAAGGCCAGAGCGGCCTCGACCCCCGCGCGGGCGGCAGATGTTTTTCGAGAGCGTCGTGACGTTTGGCACCGCTGCACCGATATCCCGGTAGTCGGTCGACGCTCAAAGGAGGACGCCATGAAGAAGCCGCTTGCACTCGCCGTCGCGTTGTTCGCCTTCGCCGCGGCGCCGTCGGCGCAGGCCGGGTGCTGGGCGACCGTGAAGCTCAGCTCGCTGCCGCACGGCCTGGTCTGGAACGTGAACGTGACGCCGCTTCAGCACGGGCGCACATCGCTGCCGGACGCGAAGCCGCGGATCGAGATCAAGAAGGGCACCGCCCCGTGGCGCGTGTTCGCCGCGAGGCGGACCGCCAAGCCCGGCGTCTTCCGCGCGCACGTCGTCTTTCCCACCGCGGGCACGTGGCGCTTCCGCGTCTGGGACGGCTTCGAGCCGTCCTGCGCCCGGTACCACAGCTACGCGCCCGTCACCCTGACCGCCTTGTAGACCAGAGCACAAAGGGGGAACCGGAGGTTTCCCCCCACGTAAAAGCACGGCCGCCCCGGGGGGAGGCGGCCGCGTCGTCGGGAGACGACTTGCTGTAAGCATTCGCGGCGGCTCGGCACCGCCGCAGCTTACGGATTTCAAACTATAAACGAAAGAGTTGCGATTCCGGTTACGCCCTTCTTCGCGTAGGGAATGAAGAGGTCGCAAGACCCCTTCTCAATCGACCAAGGAGACGCCTGTGGCCGCACTGCTGCTCGTGCTGCTTCTCATCCTGATCCTGTTCGGGGTCGGGGCGTTCGCCGTGAAGTTCCTGCTGTGGGTGGCGATCATCCTCGCCATCGTGTGGCTGATCGGATTCTTCGTCCGCGGGGTCGAGGGCGCGCGCTGGTACCGATGGTGAGCCGCCGCTAGGCGATGTTGAAGGTCTGAGCGAGCAGGAAGACGTTCAGGCAGATGATCAGGCCGGCGACGACGGCCGCGGCAGCCGTCGTCACCGGCCGGTTCCTCAGCGGGCCCATGACGTCCCCGCGCGCCGTGAACCACACGAGCGGCACGAGCGCGAACGGGATCCCGAACGAGAGCACGACCTGCGAGATGACGAGCGTGCGCGACGGGTCGAGGCCGATTCCGATCACGACGAACGCCGGCACCATGGTCACCGCCCGCCGCACCCAGAGCGGGATCTTCCGGCGGATGAAGCCCTGCATGACGACCTGGCCGGACAGCGTCCCGACCGCCGAGGAGGAGAGGCCGGACGCGAGCAGCGCGAGCGCGAACAGCGTCGAGGACGCGCCGCCGAGGATCGGCTCGAGCGTCCTATGCGCGCCCTCGAGCGAGTCGACGTTCTCGCGCCCGGTCCGGAAGAACGTCGCCGCGGCCATCACGAGCATCGACATGTTGATCAGCCCCGCGATCGACATCGCGACGATGACGTCGATCCGGGTGTAGCGCAGGAGCGTCCGCGCGTCCTCGTTGCTCTCCGGGACGATCCGGTCCTGCGTCAGTGCGGAGTGGAGGTAGATGACGTGCGGCATGACGGTCGCGCCGAGGATCCCGACCGCGAGCAGCACCGACTCCGAGCCCTCGAAGGCGGGGATGACGGCGTGTTTCGCGACCTCGCCGTAGTCGGGATCGGCGAACGTGAGCTCGGCGAGGTAGCAGGCGCCGATCACGCCGACAAGTGTCGCGATGACCGCCTCCAGCGGGCGGAACCCGAACCGCTGCAGTCCGAGGATCGCGAAGGCGGCGATGCCGGTCAGGACCGCCGAGATGAAGAGGCCCCAGCCGAACAGGAGGTGGAACCCGAGCGCGGCGCCGAGGAACTCCGCCAGGTCGGTCGCCATCGCGATCAGCTCGGCCTGGATCCAGAGCCCGATCGACGTCCGGCGCGAGAGCCGCTCGCGGCACACCTCCGGCAGGTTGCGCCCCGTGGCGATCCCGAGCTTCGCCGACAGGGTCTGGATCAGCATCGCCATCAGGTTCGAGACGACGATCACCCACACGAGCGTGTAGCCGAACTTGGAGCCGCCCGCGATGTTGGTCGCGAAGTTGCCGGGGTCCATGTAGGCGACGCACGCGATGAACGCCGGGCCGAGGAACGGCAGGATGCGGAAGCGCGTCCGGTGGAGCGCCTCATCGACGGTCTTGAGGCCTTCCGGGAGCTCGGCGTCTCTGGTGACGATGGCCAACGCGCTAAGTTTAGCCGGTCCTAAACTTCACGCAGCAGGCGGAGATCCGGCAGGTTGCGCCAGCGCTCCCCGAGGTCGAACCCGTAACCGACGAAGAACTCGTCCGGGACGGTGAACCCGACGTAGCGGATGGGCACGTCGTCGACGAGCCGGCGGTAGGGCCGGTCGAACAGCGTGATCCCGACCAGCGACGCGGGCCCCCGCAGCGACAGCGTCCGGCAGAGGTAGTGCATCGTCAGGCCGGTGTCGACCACCTCGTCGACGAGGATCACGTGGCGCCCCTCGATCTCGGTGTCGAGGTCCTTGAGGAAGCGGATCGATTCGTGGCCGCCGGTCTCGGCGCCGCCGTAGCCCGCGAGCTCGACGTAGTCGAGCCCGTGGTGGATCGAGACGGCGCGCGAGAGGTCGGCGATGAACGGGATGCAGGCCTTCAGCGACCCGACGAGGAGTGGCTCCCCGCCCTCGTAGTCGCGCGCGATCTCGGCCCCGAGCTCGCGCACCCGCGCGGCGATCTCGTCGGCGTCGAGGTACACCTCGCCGATCCGTGGATCGAGCGCCGTCAGCTGGCCTTGCGCAGCCCGTACCGGGCGGCGATCCGCTCGAAGTCGCGCTCGTAGAAGAGCTTGATGCGGACCTCGGGGTACAGCCGCTTGAGCTTCCGCAGCTTTCGGTTCTTCCGCGTCACGAGCGACTGCTTCATCACTGTGACCTCGAGGTACAGGTCCTGTTCGGGGAGGTAGAAATCAGGCGTGAACGCCTCGGTGACTCGGCCCGCATCGTCCTGCTCGAGCACGAAGGTCCGCGGCTCGTACATCCACGGCACGCCGTAGTAGTCGAGGATCTTGGCGTACTCGAGCTCGGCCTCGTTGACGAAGCGTGGTGGCGTTACTCCGCGATATGCCTGGAAATCCGGAATTTCCGGCTTCACTACCCGCAAAGTAGCAGCGTAATCGGACGCCACCATAGAGTTCCCCCATGGACACGTTCACGATCGCGCACCTGTCGGACATCCACTGCGGCGATCCGCACTTCGTGCCGGACTTGATGGAGCGCGCGATCGCCGAGATCAACGGCCTCCACCCGGACATCGTCATCTGCTCGGGCGACCTGACGACCTACGGGTTCAAGGAGGAGTTCGCCGAGGCGAAGTCCTACCTCGACCGGATCGAATGCGAGTCGTTCATCGTCATTCCGGGCAATCACGACTCGCGCAACGTCGGCTACCTGCACTTCGAGGAGATGTACGGCGAGCGCAGCTCGGTCCTGCGCAAGAACGGCTGCACCGTCGTCGCCGTCGACTCCTCCGAGCCCGACCTCGACCACGGCCAGATCGGCCGTGGCCGTTATCCGTGGATCGAGGAGCAGTTCGCCGCCGAACCGTCGGAGTTCCGCATCTTCGTCGTGCACCACCACCTGCTTCCGGTGCCAGGCACCGGGCGGGAGCGGAACGTCGTCTACGACGCCGGCGACGCGATCGAGTGCCTCCAGCGCGCCGGAGTCCATCTCGTCCTGTCGGGGCACAAGCACGTTCCGTACGCGTGGAAGCTCGAGAACCTCTTCGTGGTCAACACCGGCACCGTCTCGTCGCTGCGCCTCCGCGGGAACACGAGGCCCTGTTACAACGTCGTCGAGGTGTCGGGCTCGCACGTCGCCGTGTGGAGGCGCTATCCGTTCCACGGGCAAGAGCAGATCATCCAGTTCGATCTGAAGACCCTCGAGTACGAGAAATACACCGGCCGGATCGAGCGCGAGGTGACGACGCACCGGTGACGCGCTTCCTCACGTTCATGACGCGTCGCTGCCGGTGCGATGCCGGAGGGCACAGTGCTCTGCACGGGCCCAACGCTACGCGTTCCAGGATCACGTGCAGCGACGCGAGCCGTTCGCGGAGCCCGGCTCCGCTCGTCATTCTGGACTCCGTAGGAGGGTCAGGGACGTGAGGGCGGTCGCTCTCATCGATGGTGAGCATTACGTCTCGGTCGTCCGCGACGCGCTTGCGGAGCTGCCGTACGACTTCGTCGGCGCGATCCTCGTCGGCGGGACGGAGAAGCTGCGCGGGGGAGAGGACTACGGGGTGCCGCTCGTGCAGGACTTCGGCGAGGCCGACCTCGTCGTCGACCTGTCCGACGAGCCCGTGCTCGGGCCGGCCGAGCGGATGCGGTGGGCGTCGCGTGCGCTTGCGGCCGGGCTGCCCTACGTCGGCGCCGACTTCCGGTTCGACCCTCCTGCGTTCGAGCCGTTCGAGCTCCCGTCGATCGCCGTGATCGGAACCGGGAAGCGCGTCGGGAAGACCGCGGTGACCGGGCACCTGACGCGGCTCCTCGCCCGCGACCGCGACGTCGTCGTGGTTGCGATGGGCCGCGGCGGCCCGGCGGAGCCGGAGGTGATCGAGTCGCCGCCGACCGTCGACGACCTGCTCGCTCTCTCGCGCTCGGGACGGCACGCGGCTTCCGACCACCTCGAGACGGCGGCGCTCTGCGGCGTGCCGACGATCGGCTGCCGCCGTGCGGGCGGCGGGCTCGCTGGGCAGGTGTTCACGTCGAACATGCTCGCGGGAGCGCGTCTCGCCGCCGAACGGCAACCCGACGTCGTCGTCTTCGACGGAAGCGGCGCCGCGATCCCGCCCATCGCCACCGACCGGCGGGTGCTCGTCGTCGGCGGCGCGCAGGACGCCGATGCGTACCTCAACACGTACCGCCGTCTCATCTCCGATGTGGTCGTCGCCGTCAACTGCGTCGTCGAAGGCGCGATCTCCGCGTCGTTGCGCCTGCGGCCCGTCGAGCCGCTCGACGGCCGCGTCGCCGTCTTCACCGCCGGCGGCACCGACGTCTCGCACCTCGACGCGGACGTCGTGCACTGCTCGGCGAGCCTCGCCGACCGCGACCGGCTGCGCGAGGAGCTCGCGCGCGTCGACGCCGACACGTACGTCGTCGAGCTGAAAGCGGCCGCGATCGATGTCGTGGCGGAGCACGCACGCGCGGCCGGCCGACGCGTTGTCCTCGCAGGCAACGACGTCGTCGCCCCCGGCCTCGACGAGGCGCTGCTGCAGCTCGCACCGGAGGCATTGCGGTCGTGACACGCTACGCGTTCAGTTTGGCTGGAGGACTCGTTCGCCCGGCTACCGTACGTGCACCGCAGCTATCCAGCTTAGGGGCGGGTTCGTGACGCATCGCCGCTACGGCGACCCGCTTCCGCTCGGCGAGCCCGGCGGGCTCCCGTATTCCAAGGGGCTGATGGCGCGCGCGCTGATCGGCGCCGGCGTGCGCGCCGAGCGCGCGTACGGCCTCGCGCGGCGCATCGAGCTCGACCTCTCCGAGCGCGACGAGCGAACGGTCGACCTCGAGCGCCTCGAAGAGCTCGCGGTCGAGATGCTCGGGGAGGAGGACGGGCCGCGCGCGGTGCGCCGCCTCCGCCGCTACGCCGAGCTGCAGGCGCTCGACATGCCGATCGTCGTCCTCGTCGGCGGTGCGACCGGCACCGGCAAGTCGACGGTCGCGACGGAGGTTGCGCACCGGCTCGGCGTCACGCGCGTGACGTCGACCGACTTCATCCGCCAGACGATCCGGGCGTTCTTCTCGGAGGATTTCATGCCGTCCGTGCACCACTCGAGCTTCGAGGCGGGCGACTCGGTCGCGGACGCCGACACGGGCGACGCGACGCTGCTCGGGTTCCTCGACCAGACCCGCAACGTGCTCGTGGGCGTCGAGGCGGCGATCGGCCGCGCGCTCAACGAGGGCTGGTCGATGGTGCTCGAGGGCGTCCACCTCGTGCCGGGAATGGTGCCGACGCACATCGAGGGCGCGCTCGTCGTGCACGCGGTCCTGCGGATCGAGAGCGAGGAGGTGCACCGCACGCACTTCCACGTCCGCGAGACTGCGACGGGAGGCGTGCGCGCGATGGACAAGTACCTTTCGCGCATGGGCGACATCCGGCGGATCCAGGACTACATCGTCACGCGCGCGGAGCGCGCAGGCACGCCCGTCGTCGACTTCGCGAATCCGGACCAGGCGACCGGCGACGTGATGGAGCTCGTGCTGTCGACGGCGGAGCGCGTGCAGGCGGTGTCGTGACCGACGTCCAGATCGATTCGGTCCCGGAGACACTCGATCCGGTACGGCGCGGTCTTTGCCTGTGCGAGAGCTACGCGCGCGTGACCGAGCGTGCGGCGCTCGCAAGCGCGCGCTGGCTCGGGCGCGCGGACCAGGACGCGGCCGAGGAAGCTGCGTTCTCGGGCGCGCGGCTCGCCCTCGAGGGGCTCCCGATCCGGGGCCGCATCGTGATCGGTGCGCCGGAGGACGCGGAGCAGCTCGCGGTCGGGACGACGATCGGCGCGGGCGGCGAGGAGGTCGATCTCGCGCTCGACCCGCTCGAGGGCCGTGCCGTCACCGCCCGCGGCGGCAACAACGCGCTCTCGATGATCGCCGTCGGCCCGCGCGGCTCGATCCCGTCGCTGCCGCTGATGTACATGCGGAAGATGGCCGTCGGCCCCGTGGCGCGCGGCAAGATCGCGCTCTCCCGACCGGTCGGCGACAACATCCGCTCGATCGCCGAGGCGTTCGGGCGCATGGTGAACGACATCACGACGATCGTCCTCGACCGCCCGCGCCACCACGACCTGATCGAGGAGATCCGCGAGTCCGGCGCCCGCATCAAGCTCATCCAGGACGGCGACGTCCTCGCGTCGATCTCGGCCGCCGTGCGCGGGACGAACGACCACCTCGCGATCGGGATCGGCGGCACGACCCAGGCCGTGCTCGCCGCCGCTGCGCTCCGCTGCCTCGGCGGCGAGCTGCAGGCACAGCTCTGGCCGACGCGCCGCGCCGAGATCGAGGCCGCGCGCGAGCACGGCATCGACGACATGAACCGCATCTTCACGATCGACGACCTCGCGCCCCAGGAGGTGATCGTCGCGGCGACGGGCGTCTCGAACGGCGAGCTGCTGCGGGGCGTGCGGTTCCTCGCCGATTCGGCGCAGACCCACTCGCTCGTGATGTGCACGCGCTGCAACTGGGTCCGGTTCGTCGACGGCATCCACTTCTTCGCCCGCGAGCGGCGCGAAGAGGTCCGTCTGAGCTAGCCTCTAGCCATGCCGTCCAAGGAAGAAGTCGTTGAAGCGCTGCGCCAGGTCGAGGACCCGGAGCTCGGCATGGACATCGTCGAGCTCGGGTTGTTCTACGACGCCGAGATCGAGGGCGCGAAGGTCAAGGTCACCCACTCGCTGACGTCGATGGGCTGTCCCGCGGGGCCGATGATCATGGAGGACATCGACCGCGCGGTCCGCCAGATCCCGGGCGTCGAGGACGTCGACGTCGAGCTGACGTGGGATCCGCCCTGGACGCCCGAGCGCATGAGTGACGACGCCAAGTTCATCCTCGGATTCGGCTAGGCCGACGCGCGTCGTCGTCCAGGGGGTCAGCGGGACGGGGAAGTCGATGACGGCCCGGCTGCTCGCGGATCGGCTTGGGCTTCCCTACGTCGAGCTCGACGCGCTGAACCACGGCCCCGGCTGGGTCGAGGCGACGCCGGAGGAGCTCCGCGCGAAGGTCGCCCCGATCGTCGCGCAGGACGCGTGGGTGATCGACGGCTCGTACCGCAGCAAGCTCGGGTCGATGATCCACGAGCGCGCCGACACGATCGTCTGGCTCGACCTGCCGATCCGCGTGTGGTTGCCGCGGCTCGCGCGCCGCACGCTGCGCCGGATGGTCACGCGCGAGGAGCTGTGGAACGGCAACCGCGAGCGCGTCCGGGATCTCTTCGAGCGCCCGAACATCTTCGAGTGGGCGTTCGCGAGCCACCGCAGGAACCGGAGGACCTTCGAGGCGTCGGTCGCGCGCCACGCGGACGCGCGGCTCGTACGGCTGCGGTCGCCACGCGAGGTGCGCGAGTACCTGGGGAGCCTGCGCGTCCGATGAGCGCCCGCCGCGGGTACGGAGACGAGACCTGGCGCCTCGCGCTCGCGCGCGATTCCGTCGCGCTGCACTGCGCCGCCGACCTGCTGCTCGAGGGCGAGGCGGTCGATTTCAACTACGAGGGTCACCGCGCACGCGCCTTCGCGCTCGCCGTCGAAGAGTATGTCGACGAAGCGCTCGAACAGCTCAACGAGGGGTGGACCGAGGAGTGGCCGTTTCCGGCGGCGTACGCGGCGGACATCGCGCGCGTCCGCTTCCTCGTCGCCGACTACGCGAAGGCACTCGACGCGCTCGAGCTGTCGGTGCGCGGCGCCGACCGGCTCGAGCCGGCCGTCGCCGAGCTGACGCCCGAGTGCGTGCGGCGGGAGAAGGGGCTCTGGCGGCGCGGGCTGCAGGTCGCGTTGTCCGGCGGCACGGCGGGCCAGCGCCTCGGGACGGCGCTCGCCGTGCTGGGCGCGCGGCTCTAGGTCCGGATCAGCCGGGAATGCGCAGCACGATCTTCCCGAGCTGCTCGCCGGCCTCCATGCGCTCGTGCGCTGCGCGCGCCTCGGCGAGCGGGAAGACCTCGTCGACGACCGGCTTGGCCTTCCCGGCCGCGATCAGGTCGTAGGCGCCCTTGAAGTCCTCGCGCGTCCCCATCGTCGAGCCGAGGATCGCGAGCTGCTTCCACCAGATGCGGTGCAGCGCCGCCGGCGGGTTCGGCCCGGAGGTCGCGCCGCAGACGACGATCCGCCCGTCCTGGCGCGCGGCGTTGAGCGACCGCGCCCACGTCGCGTCGCCGACGTGCTCGACGACGACGTGCGCGCCGCCGCCGGTGATCTCCTTCACACGCTTCGGCACGTCCTCGGTGTCGTGGTTCACCGTCTCGTCGGCGCCGAGCTCGCGGGCGCGCGCAAGCTTCGCATCGGACGAAGAGGTCGCGACGACACGCGCGCCGAGCGCCTTTGCGATCGCGAGCGCGGCCGTCGCGACGCCGCTCCCGATTCCCCACGCGAGCACCCATTCGCCGGCCTGCAGGTGCGCCTTCGTCACCAGCATCCGGTAGGCGGTCTCGAACACGAGCGGGAACGCGGCCGCCTCCTCGAAGCTGAGGCCGCCGGGGATGGGATGGACGTAGTCGCGCGGAACGGCGATCAGCTCGGCGTGGGTTCCGTTCATGTGCTCGCCGACGACGGAGATGCGTCCGTCGTGCTCGATGCCCGGGTTGATGACCACGCGCTCGTCGGTGCCCGCGATCACACCGGCTCCGTCGGCGCCGAGGATGCGCGGCTTCGGCACCGACGGAAGCCCCTTGCGGACCCACACGTCGAGGTGGTTGAGGCTCGCAGCGCGGAGCTCGACGAGCACCTCGCCCTCGCCCGGCTCGGGATCCGGCGCGTCCTCGTAGCGCAGCACCTCGGGCCCACCGTCCTCGTGGATGCGAATCGCCTTCACGGCGGAGGATCCAACCAGAGTCACGGCACACACGCGTCACACCCGTGCGACACTTCGGTAACGGTGCCTGGCACCGCGGACATGTCCGTTCGGCCAGCGCCGCGAGCAGGGGTTTCGGCGATTTGCAGGCGCTTTTCGACACGCTTCCACCGCGGTGCCTGGCACTCGGGGGTGTCCCGCGGGGACGTGTCCCGGGCGGACGGCGGGCACAATTCGGGGGTGACGACCGAGGACGTCCTTCGGCTCGGGATGGAGCTCGGGCTCGACGCGGTCGGCGTGGCGCGCGCCGAGCCTTACGTCGAGACCGAGCGGCATATCCGCGAGCGGCGCGCCCGCGGGCTCTTCGCGGACATGAAGTTCACGACCGCGCAGCCCGAGATCTCGTGCCACCCGGAGGCGCTGCTGGACGGCGCGCGCAGCGTCGTCTCCGCAGCGCTCTGCTACTGGGAGCCCGAGCCGCCGCTCGGGCCCGGACACGGGCGGCTCGCCCGGTACACGTGGAGCGACCGCTACGCGGAGCTGCGCGAGAAGCTCGACGCGCTCGGCCGCGCGCTCGGCGGCGAGTACCGCGTCTTCGTCGACGCGAATCAGCACGTCGACCGCGAGGCCGCCGCGCGCTCCGGCGTGGGGTTCTACGGGAAGAACACGATGCTGATCACGCGGCGTCACGGCTCGTGGGTCGTGCTCGGCACGCTCGTCACGACGGCCGAGCTGGTCGCGACGCCGCCGCTCGAGACGGACTGCGGCGAGTGCCGCCTCTGCATCGACGCGTGCCCGACCGGCGCACTCGACGAGCCGGGTGTGCTGGACGCGACGAAGTGCCTCTCGTGGTCGACGCAGGCGCCGGAGCCGGTGCCGCTCGAGCACCGCGTGCACCTCGGCGCCCAGGTCTACGGCTGCGACATCTGCCAGGACGTGTGCCCGTGGAACCGCGGCGTCGAGAAACGCCGTGGCGCAGATTCGTTGCCCACACAGGCAACAGCGCATGTCGACCTCGTCGACTGGCTCGAGCGCGACGGTCGCGCGCTCGTCGACGACTTCGACCGGCTGTACGTACCCCGGAACGAGGCGCGCTGGCTGCGCCGCAACGCGCTCGTCGCACTCGGCAACGTCGGCACTGAAGTGCACGAGCGGTTGCTCGAGCGCCACGCGCACGGCGACGACGAGCTCCTCGCAGAGCACGCCGCCTGGGCGCTCGCGCGTGTGCGAGAGCGGACTCGGTGAGGCGCGACGTCGAACGCTGGATCGCCGACGTCCGGGTCGCGGCAGTCGTCTTCGCCGTGCTCGAGGTCGGCGTCTTCACCGAGCACTACCCGGCGGGGTACGAGCGCCGCGCGTGGGCGCTCACAGCGGCATTTGCCGCGGGCGCCGTCGCCTTCGCGGTCGTCGTGCGGCGCGCGCCGAGCCGCTGGACCACCGGTATGGCGGTCGCGTCGGTCGCTTTCGACGCGGCGATCATCGCCGCTTACGCGCTGCTCTACTCGTACGAGTACGGGAGCCCGACGCGGTGGGCGCTCGTCTTCCCGGTGGTCGAGGCCGCGCTGCGGTTCGGGCTTGCCGGCGCCATCCTCCTCCCCCTCGCGCTGTTCCCGGCGTTCGTCTTCCTCGAGTGGTGGCGCGCGGACCGGTTCGGGCCGCCGGGGTACGTCTGGGACCGGGTCACCTTCCCGACGGGAATCGTCCTGCTCGTCGGCGCGATCGTCGGCTGGCTGGTCGGCCGTCTGCGGGCGGAGACGCGACGCGCCGAGGCGCGCGCCGCGGAGGCGGAGACGCTGCGCGACGAGCTCGGCCGCCGCGTCGACCTGCTGGACGCCGCGACCCGCTGCGCACGGGCCCTGAGCTCGTCGCTCGACCTCGACGAGGCGTTCAACGCCTTCGTGCGCGAGCTGCGGGGGCTGATCCGCTTCGACCGGATGGCCATCGTGCTCGCCGAGGAAGGGCGTGCGCGTGTGATCGCGACCGCCGGCGACCGTGCGCAGGACGTGCTGCCGCCCGGTTCGACGGCCTCGCTCCGGCGCAACCTGCTCGCGGACGTCCTGGCGCAGGGCCAGACGATCTACCGCCCGGACATGACCGAACCGCAGTACGACGAGGAGGTGGAGCTCGTCCGCCTCGGCGTGCACGCGCGCGTCGCCGCGCCGCTGCTCGTCGGTGCGCGCCCCGTGGGCCTCGTGACGATCGGGCGCCGCGAGCCGCACAGCTTC
>DASXTR010000086.1:0-5206 GCA_036505325.1 Gaiellaceae bacterium | reverse complement strand
AGTCGTTCGGCTGCGCGATCCTCGAGGGCTACGGGCTCTCCGAGACGTCGCCGATCGCCTCCTTCAACCATCCGGACCGCGAACGCAAGCCGGGGTCGATCGGGACGCCGATCGACGGCGTCGAGATGCGGCTCGTCGACGAGAACGGACGCGAGGTGCCGCGCGGCGAGGTCGGCGAGATCGTCATCCGCGGCCACAACGTGATGAAGGGCTACTGGCGCAGCCCGGACGCCACCGCCGAGGCGTTCTCCGCCGACGGCTGGTTCCGAAGCGGCGACCTTGCCGTGCTGGACGACGACGGCTACTTCTTCATCGTCGACCGCAAGAAGGACATGATCATCCGCGGCGGCTACAACGTCTATCCGCGGGAGATCGAAGAGGTCCTGTACTCGCATCCCGCGGTCCGCGAAGCCGCCGTCGTCGGCATGCCGCACACCGAGCTCGGCGAGGAGATCGCCGCCGCCGTCGCGCTCAAGCCGGACACGCGCGTGACGGAGGACGAGCTGCGCGAGTTCGTCAAGGAGCACGTCGCCGCATACAAGTATCCGCGCGTCGTGTGGTTCCTCGACGAGCTCCCGAAGACCGCGACCGGCAAGATCCTCAAGCGGGAGCTGCTCCGATGACGAGCGACGTCGCAGAGCGGGCCGTCGACGCCGCGCTCGGCGCGAACCCGTTCGTCCGCGCCGACCCGACCGAGACGCTGGCCGCGACGGCGAAGGTGATGGCGCGCGCCCTCCTGCGGCCGCGGGCACTGTGGCGGAACGCCCGCGGCGTCGACGTGGACGGCGACAGGCGGTTCGCCGACGCGAGCTGGCGGACGAACCCGTTCTTCCGCAGCTGGCTGCGTGCGTACCGCGTGCTCGAGCGCGAGCTGAAGTCGCTCCCGGACGAGGCTCCGGTCGAAGAGCACGCCGCCGACAGAGCACGCTTCCTCCTCTCGCTCGTCGCCGACGCCGTCGCGCCGACGAACGTGCTCGTGGGGAATCCCGCCGCGCTCAGGCGCGCGCGGGCGACGCGCGGACGGAGCCTCGTCGCAGGCGCGCGGAACCTCGTCGGCGACCTGCGGCACAACGGCGCGATGCCGTCGATGGTGGACAAGGAGCCGTTCACGCTCGGCGAGACGATCGCGTGCACCCCGGGCGCCGTCGTCCACCGCACCGACGTCCTCGAGCTGATCCAGTACCAGCCGGCGACGCCGATCGTGCGGCGGTGCCCGCTCGTCGTCGTCCCGCCGCAGATCAACAAGTACTACGTCCTCGACCTCGCGCCCGGCCGCAGCCTGATCGAGCACGCTGTCGCGCGCGGGCAGCAGGTGTACGCGATCAGCTGGCGCAACCCCGGCGTCGAGCACCGGGACTGGGACCTCGTGCGCTACGTCGATGAGACGGAGCGTGCGCTCGCCGTCGCGCGTTCGATCGCGCGCGCGCCGTCCGTCGGCGTCGTGGGCGCGTGCGCGGGCGGGATCACGACGGCGGCCGCGGTCGCACGCCTCGCCGCACGCGGCGACAGCCGCGTCGCCTCCGCGACGTTCCTCGTCACGGCGCTCGACGCGTCCTCACCGAGCACGCTGATGCGGTTCGGCACCGACCGCGCCGTCGCGCGCGCGATCAGGCGCTCGCGCAAACGGGGCGTGCTCGAGGGCGAGGAGCTCGCGCGCGCGTTCGCGTGGCTGCGGCCGAACGACCTCGTCTGGAGCTACTGGGTCAACAACTACCTGCTCGGGAACGACCCGCCCGCGTACGACGTGCTCGCCTGGAACGCGGACAACACGAACCTCCCGGCCGGCCTGCACGTCGACTTCCTGCGCCTCTTCGCGGCGAACGCGTTCGCGCACCCGGGCGCGTTCGACCTCGGCGGGACGCCGATCGATCTGCGACAGGTCGCCGTCGACTCGTACGTGCTCGGTGCGTCGGCCGACCACATCACGCCGTGGAAGGCGTGCTACGCGAGCTCGCTGCTCTTTGGCGGCGAGGCGCAGTTCGTGCGCAGCTCGAGCGGGCACATCCAGGCGCTCGTCAACCCGCCCGGCAACCCGCGGTCGCGATTCCTCACGAACCCCGCGCTGCCCGCCGACGCGGACGCGTGGCTGGCCGGCGCCGACGAGCAGGAGGGCACATGGTGGGACCACTGGCTCGACTGGCTCGCGGTGCGCTCCGGCGACGAGCGGCGGGCGCCCCGCCGGCTCGGGTCGACGTCCCATCCTGCGCTCGAGCCCGCTCCCGGCAGCTACGTGCGCGGATGACGTACCTCATCCGGGACGGAACGCGCCTCCGCTACGCGGTGGCGGGGACGGGGCCGCCCCTGCTGTTGACGAGCGGGATCGGCGCGAGCCTCGAGCTCACCCAGCCCCTCCTCGCCGCGCTCGCGAGCCGGTCGACGATCGCCTGGGACGCGCCGGGCGCGGGCGAGTCGGAGGTCCCGCGGGCGCGGCCGTCGCTGCGGCGCGTCGCCGACTACGCCGTCGCCGTGCTCGACGAGCTGGGGCTGGAGCGCGTCGACCTGATGGGGATCTCATGGGGCGGCCTCGTCGCGCAGGAGCTCGCGCGCCGGCATCCCGTGCGCGTGCGCCGGCTCGTGCTGGCCGCCACCGGCACCGGCTGGACGAGCGTTCCGGGCGACGTCCGCGTGCTTCCGATCCTGCTCAACACCCGCCGCTACACGTCGCCGCGCTTCCTCGAGGAGATCGGACCAAAGCTGTACGGCGGCGACGTCCGCCGCGACCCCGAGCTCCTGCGCCGCCAGGGCGCGCTGCGGCTTCTCCATCCGCCGACGACGTCCGGCTACTGGTGGCAGCTGCTCGCGACCGCGGGCTGGACGAGCGTCCACTGGCTCCACCGGCTCCCCCACCGCACGCTCGTGCTCGCCGCCGACGACGACCCCATCGCACACGTTGCGAACGCGCGACTGCTCGCCCGCCTGATCCCGGACGCGAGAGCCGAAGTGATCGAGGGCGGCGGCCACCTGTTCGCCATCACCCGACCCGAGGCCACCGCTCGTCTCGTCGAGCGGTTTCTCGCAGAGGAGGATTCATGACCGCACTGATGACCGAGCTCCACGATTTCTACGACGTCCGCGAGCTCGTTCCCGACGAGGACCGCGTGCTGCTCGAGCAGGTACGCGCGTTCATGGAGGAGCGCGTCGCGCCGGTGATCAACCGGTACTGGACGCGCGCAGAGTTCCCGTTCGAGCTCGTCGAGCCGTGGGCGCAGCTCGGCGTCGGCGGGCTCGCGTACGAGGGCTACGGCTGCCCCGGAAGGACCTGCCTGCTCGAAGGGCTCGTCGCGATGGAGACCGCGCGCGTGGACGCGTCGTTCGCGACTTTCCACGGCGTCCACTCCGGCCTCGCGATGGGGAGCATCTACCTTGCGGGCTCGGAGGAGCAGAAGAAGCGCTGGCTGCCGGCCATGGCGCGCTTCGAGAAGATCGGCGCGTTCGGCCTCACGGAGCCGGACGTCGGGTCGGGCGCCGCGCGGGGCCTGACGACGACCGCACGGCGCGAGGGCGACGAGTGGGTCCTCGACGGGCAGAAGAAATGGATCGGCAACGCGCCGTTCGCCGACGTCACCGCGATCTGGGCGCGCGACGTCGAGGACGGGCAGGTGAAGGGCTTCCTCGTCGAGCGGGGCGCGCTCGGGATGACCGTCGAGACGATGAAGGACAAGATCGCCCTGCGCGTCGTGCAGAACGGCCTGATCTCGCTCGACGGCGTTCGCGTGCCCGAGTCGCACCGGCTCGAGAAGGCCACGAGCTTCCGCGCGACCGCGGACGTCCTGCGCATGACGCGCGCGGGCGTCGCATGGCAGGCGGTCGGCTGCGCGCTCGGCGCATATGAGCTCGCGCTCGCGTACGCGGGCCGGCGGGAGCAGTTCGGCCGGCCGATCGCGTCCTTCCAGCTGATCCAGGACCTGCTCGTGCGCATGCTCGGCAACGTCACGGCGAGCCAGTGCCTGCTCGTCCGCCTCTCGCAGCTCCAGGACGCCGGCGTGATGGAGGACGAGCACGCCTCGCTCGCGAAGGCGTTCTGCACGGTCCGGATGCGAGAGACCGTCGGCTGGGCCCGCGAGCTCCTCGGCGGGAACGGCATTCTGCTCGAGGAGAGCGTCGGCCGCTTCGTTGCCGATGCCGAGGCGATCTACTCCTACGAAGGCACGCGCGAGATGAACACGCTCATCGTCGGACGCGCGATAACAGGGCACAGCGCGTTCGTCTAATCCCAGAGAACACGGAGTTGCGCCGCGCGAACGGGATCTTGCCCCTCGGCGTCGTTGTCTTCGTTTGTTGCCTGCACAGACATCAAATGTGTGTACGGATGCGCGTACAGGCTTGTCTCTGGACGCCGCCATCCGCTTCAGCTCGTTGCAGCCACGATTCGCGCCGCTTACAGCGCGTTTCGGTTCCTGGCAGCGCCTCGCAGCTTGTTCATCCGGACTCTTAATCCCAAGGTCGCAGGTTCGATCCCTGCCCGGCCCAGAGAAAAGCCTGCAAATCGCCCGAATTTCGGCACCCGTCGCATTTCGCAAAACAGGGGATTCTGGTCCTCGTGCCGGCACCTCGCCGACCGCGGAAAATCCCTGCATGCGCGGATTCCGGATCGTCGCCTGCGGCCGAGGCGCGCCCTATGTGTACGAGATGACGTACACGGCGGGGTTCGTTCGAGGTCTACCGAGGCTCGTTCGTGCGCGGTACGCACCGCGCGGCACGCGCGGAAGATCTCCACCCGTGGCGATGGGATTGGCACTCCCGCGGCTGCCGCTCGTTCGGTCCCCGCCGAACCCGGCCCGGCTCAGTCTGTGGGGGCGCCGGTCGTAGGTTCGAGTCCTACACGGCCCATTCAGTTTCGGAACCTCGTCGAGCACGTGCCCGGCGTCTCGTTCGTGGTGCCTCGCCCCTACGGCCTGGCGACGGCAGTTCGCCGTCGCCAGACTCGGCTTCGTTAGATCAGGCGCACATCAATGATCAACGGCCTCGTGGTCTCCGGTGTCTCCGTGGTGATGATCTCCGTTGCCCTCCCCCGCGCAGGCCGGATCGGTTGCCGGGAGCCGGTCGGTTGCGCCGGTGCGACGAATCCGCCGATCGAGAACCCGAGCAGGTCGACTCGGTCGAGGCCGAGCGCGCCGACGAACGCGATCATCCGGCGGGCCGCCTCCGCGATCGTTCTGCTCGGCTCGCCGGTCGACGAACCGACGCCCGGATAGTCGACGAGGAT
>DASXTR010000085.1:0-2804 GCA_036505325.1 Gaiellaceae bacterium | reverse complement strand
TGCTCGACCGCCTCGATCGTGCCGACGCGCTTGATCTCGACCGCGACCCAGCCGTCGTCGCAGTCGCGGCACATGAGGTCGACCGGGCCGACGGCGGTCGGCCACTCGCGGCGGACGAGCCGAAGCTCCTCGCCGAGCGCGTCGGGCTGTGCAGCGAGAGCCTCCTGCAGGTCGCGCTCGACGCCGTCCTTCTCGAGCGCCGCCGCCTCGCCCATGTCGTGCTCGACGTCGGAGAGCACCTCGACGAGCCGGATCTCGAGCCGGTCCTCGCTGCGCCCGGCGCGCTTGCGAACCACGAGCACGTCACCGCCGTCCTCGATCACCGCCGGCGGCGTCATCCAGTTCAACGGCTTGTACCCGCCGGCGTCGGCGTGGACGAGCACAGAGCCGTCCGCCTTGAGCATCAGGAGGCGGGTCGCCTCGGGCAGGTAGGCGTTGAGCCGGCCGGTGTAGGCGACCTCGCAGCGGGCGACGATCAGGCGCACGGGCAGAACCTACTGTCCGTTCCGGACAGGTCAGCTTTTGGCGCTTGTGCGCCCCAGCAGACCGTGCTACGGTGTCGCACATGAAGGTCAGCATTCGCGAGCTCAGGAACAACACGGCGGCGGTCGTGGCGGCCGTCCAGGCCGGCGAGTCGGTGACGCTCACGACGCATGGCGAGCCGATCGCGGACATCGTCCCGCACCGCCGACGCACGCGTTGGCTGCCGGGAGAGTGGCTCGCTGGGCAGCTCGTGGAACGCCAGGCCGACCCGGGGCTTCGCGAAGACCTCGCTCGGCTTGCCGGCGGCACGATCGACGAGCTGTGACCCGCGCCCTCGCCGACACCTCGATCTTTATCGCGCAGGCGAGCGGGCGGCCGCTCCGCGAGCTGCCGTCGGAGATCGCCGTCTCCGTCGTGACGATCGGCGAGCTCGAACTCGGCGTACTCGCGGCCGCCGACCCGGAAACACGGGCGCGTCGTGCAGGCACACTCGAGCTCGCCCGTGCAGCGGACCCCATCCCGATCGGCGAGCCTGTGATGAGCGCATTTGCGCGGCTCGTACATGATTGCCGTCAAGCAGGCATCCGTCCTCGCGTGCTCGACGCGCTCATCGGGGCGACCGCTGTGGAGCACGGCCTTCCAGTCGTTACCCAGGACGACGACTTCGCCGGCATCGGCGCCGTGCATCCGCCACTGGCGGTCCTCCGCGTCTAGCCCTGCGCGCCGGCTGGCGCGTCGACTTCCGACGTCAGCGCTCGACCCGCGAGCCGCCGACGATCGCGTCCGTGCCGTCGTCGAAGCGGACCCACGCCTTGCCTTTGCCGTCGTAGTCCGGCGACCAGACGATCAGCGTCGCCTCGCGGCCGCCGACGCGGACGGGCTCCGTGCCCTCCGGGTCGGCGCCGCGCCAGACGCGGACGAACGGGTTGTGCTCCCACTCGCGGCCGATCGTCGTTTCCTCGGTGTGGCCGGGGAGGACGCGGCGGTCGTGCGGCATCGCCATGTAGATCTCCATCACCGAGCGCCGCACCTGCTCGTAGTCGCCGCCGCCGACAGCGTCCTTGAACAGTGTGTCGCCGGAGAAGACCGCGTGGTCGTTGACGACGAAGCAGACCATGTCGTCCGAGTGCCCAGGCGTCGGGATCGCCTCGATCCACAGGTCGCCGGCCTCGAGCGACTGACGCGCGACCGGCAGGCCGAGCTCCGCCTCGTGCTCGACGTGGTCGGAGTGCGAGTGGGTGCGCAGGACGTGCGTCGGCGTCAGCCGGTGCTTCGACACGAACTCCTGCAGCGGCCCGAGCGGCGCGCCCGAGTCGACGAACACGCACGTGCCGCCCTCCTCGTCGCCCACGACGTAGGCGTTCGAGAGCCAGTTCGGATCCATGCTCCGGGCGACCAGCACCGGTCGTTAGGCTAACGGTCAACTCGCCCGCAAGGAGGACGAATGCCAGGCTTGATGGGACGCGCGTCGCTGGTCGTGAAGTCGAAGCTCTCGCGGCTGCTCGACCGCGCCGAGGATCCCGGGGAAACCCTCGACTACTCGTACGAGGAGCAGCTGCGCCAGCTCCAGAACGTCAAGCGCGGCATCGCCGACGTGACGACGGCGAAGAAGCGCCTCGAGATGCAGTACACGACGATGCAGCAGCAGGCCGACAAGCTCGACGGCCAGGCGCGCGCAGCCCTCCAGCAGGGCAAGGAGGATCTCGCGCGCGAGGCGCTGACCCGGAAGGCCGCGATCGAGAGCCAGCTGGAGGGGATCATGCAGCAAGGCCAGCAGCTCGAGGCCCAGCAGCAGAAGCTGATCGAGGGCGAGAAGACGCTGCGCACGAAGGTCGAGTCGTTCCGCTCGCAGAAGGAAGTGATCAAGGCGCAGTACTCGGCGGCCGAGGCGCAGGTCCGGATCGGCGAGGCGGCGACCGGGATCGGCGAGCAGATGGCCGACGTCGGCCTGGCGATCCAGCGGGCGAAGGACAAGACCGAGTCGATGCAGGCGCGGGCGGGCGCGATCGAAGAGCTCACCGCCTCCGGCGCGCTCGAGGACTACACGGGCGGCGGCGACGACATCGACCGCCAGCTCGCGCAGCTCGGGCAGGGTGCCCAGGTCGACGACGAGCTCGCGAAGATGAAGGCCGAGCTCGGGAGCGGCGGAGAGGCCAAGCAGCTGGAGGGCGGGCAATGATCGTCCGGGTGATGGGCGAAGGCCAGTGGCGCGTCGACGGCGACCTCCAGCAGCGCCTGAACGAGCTGGACGACGAGGTCGGCAGCGCGCTCGAGGCAGGCGACGAGGAGACGATGCGCGCGAAGCTGCGCGAGCTCGCCGA
>DASXTR010000084.1:0-2635 GCA_036505325.1 Gaiellaceae bacterium | reverse complement strand
ATCCACGCTCGGTTCGACGCGCTGCAGGCGAAGCTCCGTCCGCTGTGGGCGTCGATCGGCCGGACCGACCCGGGCGGCGTGCCGCAGCAGGACAACACGATCGTCGTCGTGCCGTCGATGTCGCTCGACAAGGAATACCGTCCGGCGGTGCAGCGGCTCCTCGAGGAACGATTCCTCTTCATGGTGTTGCTGCTGCGCCAGCCCGGGATCCGACTCGTCTACGTCTCCTCGCAGCCGATCGCGCCGGGCATCGTCGACTACTATCTCGAGCTGCTGCCCGGCGTCGACGTCGCCGCCGCGCGGCGGCGATTGCGGTTCGTGTCTCCCGAGGACGCGACACCGGTGCCTCTGACGTCGAAGCTCCTCCGGCGCCCGCAGGTGATCGACGAGGTCCGCGGCTTGATCCCGGACCTCGATCGCGCCCACGTCGTCCCGTACAACACGACGGAGCTCGAGCGCGAGCTCGCGCTGCGTCTCGGCATTCCGATGTACGCGGCGGACCCGCGCTTCTTCGCCTTCGGCGGCAAGAGCGGCTGCCGTCGGCTGTTCGCGGAGGAGGGCGTGCGCCACCCGCTCGGCTTCGAGAACCTCTTCGACGCGGACGACGTGGTGCGCGCGGTCGCACGGCTGCGGGCCAAGCAGCCGTTGCTCCGGCGCGCGATCGTCAAGCTGAACGACGAGGTGTCCGGCAGCGGCAACGCGCTCCTCGATCTGGACGGGCTGCCGTCGTCGGGCGACCCGCACGAGCCGGCCGCGATCGCGCAGCGGCTGCCGACGATGCAATTCGCCCGGAACGTCGACTCCGCCTCGTACCTCGCCCGGCTGCGCAAGGGCGGTGGTGTCGTCGAGGAGTGCATCGAAGGCGAGGTGGTGACGAGCCCGAGCGCACAGCTGCGCATCACGCCGCTCGGGGTGGTGCAGCTGCTCTCCACGCACGATCAGATCCTGGGCGGCGCGCACGGCCAGGCGTACCTCGGCTGCCGGTTTCCCGCGGATCCCACCTACGGTCCGGCGATCGTTCGTGAGTCCGCCAAGGTCGGGGCTCGACTCGCGCGCGAAGGCGTCGTCGGCCGGTTCGGCATCGATTTCGTCGTCGTGCGCTCTGCGGCCGGCGTCTGGCAGCCATTCGCGATCGAGGTGAATCTGCGGAAGGGCGGGACCACCGCTCCGTTCCTGACGCTCCAGTACCTGACCGACGGCGAGTACGACGCCGACACGGGCGTCTTCACCACGCCGCGCGGTCAGCCGAAGTACTACGTCGCGACCGACCACCTGGAGTCGCCGGCGTATTGCGCGCTCGCGCCCGACGACGTCGTCGAGGTGATGCGTCGCCGCGGCCTGCACTTCGACCACGCCCGTCAGACCGGGGTGGTGCTGCACATGTGGAGCGCCGTCAGCGAGCTCGGCCGCCTCGGACTCACCGCCATCGCCGGCAGGCCGGACGACGCCGACGCGCTCTACGCACGAGCCGTCGCTGCCCTCGACGAGGACGCGCAGCGGCGACGGTCCTGAGCGATGATCGACTACCGGAGCGTCCCGCTGTTCGAGGGGCTCTCCAAGGTGGACGTCGCGAGGCTCGTCCCGGAGCTGGAGGAGGTCGTCCTCGCGCCCGGTGACGTGCTGGTGCGCCAGGGTGATCCCGCGGACGCGCTGTTCATCGTGGCCAGCGGACAGGTGCGTGCCGAGCTCCAGGGACCGGACGGGACCACGGCGCTCGAGACGATCGGCGCGGGCAAGCTGATCGGCGAGGTCGCCCTGCTGGGCGGCGACCGGCGCACCGCGACCGTCCGCGCGACGTCGCCGACCCGCGTGTGGCGGCTCTCGCGGCAAAAGCTCGACCGCCTGCTGCTGAGCGATCCCACCTTCGCGCGGCATTTCACCCATCTGCTGGGATCGCGGCTCGCGAACGTCAGCCGACATCTGGGCGAGGCCAAGACCGGGCTGGCGGCGATCGGCCAGATGATGTGGGATGGGCTCTCGCCAGCGACACAGGAGCTCGTCGCACGGGCCGCGCCGTTGCACCGCGTGACGGTGCCGACGCTCCAGGCGCTCGGCGCGGCGCCCGAGGCGCTGCCCGATCTGGAACACTTCGTCACCGCGCCGATCCGGGCGCAGGCCGAGGCCTGGTTCAGGAAACACCACGGACCGGAGGCCTATCGCGAATGGGCCCGCACGCTCGCCGAGCGCTGTGAGCGACGCGGCGAGTTCGGGAACGCCGTCGAAGCGTTCCTCGAGGCCGGGGCCGAGGAGGACGCGGCCCGCATCCTCCTCGGCCACGGCGACGAGATCCTCTCGCGATGGGGCGCCGCGCAGACGGCGCGGTGGGCGGAGCGCGCGGCGCCGAGCGGCGTCGGCGGTCCGCGGCTCTGGCGGTTCGGCGGCCGGTGCGCCGAGCGCGCGGGCCGCGACGATCTCGCGATGGTGCTGTACGACTCGGCGCTCGAGAGCGCTCGGGATCGCGGCGACGCGGACGAGATCGCGCTCGTGGCGGGAGCGCTCGCCCTGGTGCACGAGCGCCGTGGCGCCGGAGAACTGGCCCGGCGGTACGCGACGATGGCATCGGGGGGCGTCGCGCCGCCCGACGCGTCGGCCAGCGGCGCGCGCGATCGGCAGCGCCGAGCCCGTTACCTGGGCG
>DASXTR010000083.1:0-20723 GCA_036505325.1 Gaiellaceae bacterium | reverse complement strand
TACGAGTTCAAGCTGCCGGATCTCGGCGAGGGCCTGACCGAAGGGGAGATCGCCCGTTGGCTCGTGGCCGAAGGGGACGTGGTCGAAGAGGACCAACCGCTCGTGGAGATCCAGACCGACAAGACGACGGTCGAGATCCCGTCGCCGGCCGCCGGCACGGTCGCTCGGATCTTCGTGGGCGAGGGAGAGGTCGTCCCGGTCGGCACCGTCCTCGTGGCGATCGCCGACGGCACGGCGCCCGCGGCCCGCGAGGAGACGCGCGCCGACCAGGCGCCGGCGAAGGAGGCCGCTCGCGAGGAGCAGGCGCGGCCCGAGCGGATCCAGGCGACGCCGCTCGTCCGCCGCGTCGCGCAGGAGCTCGGCGTCGACCTCGCGAGCGTCACGCCCTCCGGCGCGGGGGGTCGCATCACCGAGGACGACGTGCGTGCGGCGGCGAACGGCGCGACGGTTCCCCCGGAAGGGCGCCGCGAAAAGGTGCGCGGAGTTCGCCGCCGGATCGTCGAACACCTCACGCGCGCGCATCGCGAGATTCCCGCGGTGACGTACGTCGAGGAGTGCGACTTCTCGAACGTCGATCTGAGGCAGCTCCTTCCGACCGCGCTACGGGCGACCGCACTCGCGCTGCGCGAGTTCCCCGAGCTGAACGCGCGGCTCGAGGGTGACGAGATCGTCTACCTCGACCGCTACGACCTCGGGGTCGCCGTTCAGACGGACGAGGGACTCGTCGTGCCGGTCGTACGCGCGTGCGACGCGCGCCCGATCGAGGAGCTCCGCGCCGACATCGACACGCTCGCGGAGAAGGCCCGCGCGGGCCGGCTCGCGCCGGAGGAGCTCCGCGGTTCGACCTTCACCGTGACGAGCGCCGGCAAGCTGGCAGGGCTCTTCGTCACGCCGCTCATCAACCACCCGGAGGTCGCCATTCTGGGCATCCATCGCATCGCCGACCGGGCCGTCGTCCGTGACGGCGAGATCGTCGTGCGCAGGATGGGCAACATCAGCGTCACCTTCGACCACCGCGTGGTCGACGGCGCGCGGGCCGCGGAGTTCGCGCTCGCCGTGATCCGGCGCCTCCAGAATCCGAACGAGCTCTAGCCGCGTACGCGACCTTCCGCGTCGCAGACGATCACCGCGGCGAACCTGGTCGGTGCGCTCGGTGGGCATCCGCTCTCGGACCTGCTGGCGGCGATCGCCGACGGCCGGACGTACGTCGACGTCCACACGAACGACGGCGTGGACGGCACGAACACCGGCCCCGGGGACTTCCCCGGCGGCGAGATCCGCGGACAACTCGGCAACTGACGGCCGAGGCGGGGCGGGCGCTGCGGCCGCCCGCCTCGTTCAGATCGGGGCTGACGCCCCGAGGTGCTGCTCGAGCATCGCCTCGATGAGTGGGGCGCTAGCGCGGCCCTCGATCCGCGCGATCGCGCGCTTGCCCCTCACGAGCACGAGGGCGGGCGCCGTCTCGACCCGCAGTCGCCCCGCGAGATCCGGGCGCCGGTCGACGTCGACCTGGATCACGCGGAGCCGGTGCCGCTCCTTGCGCGCGACGTGTGCAAGCATGCTTTCCATCCTTCTCGACGGGCCCGATCGGGAGCAGGAGAAGAAGACGAGCAGGGACCGGGCGTCGTCAGTCAATGATCCTCCGTAGGTCGCAGTTCTCCGCGGTATCCCGAGCGGGCGCCACGGCTAAACCACGGGCGCATCTACACTGGCCGCCGGATGGGTGACTGGTACACGATCGGCCTCCTCGTCGGGCTCGGAGTCGCGCTCGGGATCCTCGCCTCGACGATCGTGCCGCGCTGGCTCGTGGCCGCGGTTGCGGCGGCGGTCGTCGCTGCGGCCGTCGGCCTGCTCGTCGACAACTGGGACGAGGCGGTCGGCGGCGCCGTCGGCGGCATCGCCGGGGCGGCGGGCGCCGCGCCGGTCGTCGCGGGAGCCCTGCGGCGCGGCGGTACGCGCGGCGGGCTCGCGCTCTTCGTCGGGCTCGGCGCACTCGGCGTAGCGGCCCTCGCGTTCGTGCCCGTCCTCGGCTACCTCGAGGCGGTGGCCGTGCCCGCCCTTGGGTTGCGGTTGCGCGCGCGCGCGCCCGACCGCCACGCGGGGCTGCGCACGCTCGCGCGGGACTAGCCGTGGCGCCGAAGCCCGTCGTGCTCGTGGTCATCGACGGCCTCACGCCTTCGATGCTCGAGGCCGCCGACACGCCTGCGCTGCGCTTCCTCCTCGAGCACGGGACGTACCGCCGCGCCGCGTCGGCGTTCCCGTCGCTGACGCCCGTGTGCCTGGCCTCGATCGCGACCGGCGCGCACCCGGACGTGCACGAGATCCCGCACCTCGTCTGGTGGCACCGCGGCGAGCAGCGGCTCGTCGAGTACGGGTCGTCCTTCGCGGCGATGCGCGCCGCCGGCCTCACGCAGGGGCTCCGCGACACGATCGTGAACCTCAACGAGCGCCATCTCGGGAAGGGCGCCGAGACGATCTACGAGGCGCTCGAGGGACAGGGCCTGACGACCGCCGCGATCAACATCACGTGCTACCGCGGGCGGCACCGGCATCTGCCGACGCTTCCCGGTGTGCCCGCGGTGAACGGCCCCAAGCGGTTCTTCTTCTACAGCCTCTACGAGTCCGACCGGACCGGGGCGCCGATCGCCGTCCGCAACCGCGCGCTCGGCTCGATCGACGCCTACGCCGCCGCCGTCGGCCGCTGGCTCGTGACCCGCGACGGGTTCGACCTGCTCGTGTACTACCTCCCCGACTACGACTACGCGTCCCACGTCCTCGGCCCCGACTCCGCGCACGAGGCGCTCGCGCGGAGCGACGCGGCGGTCGCGGCGCTCATGGACGCGGCGGGCGGACCGGACGAGTTCCTCGAGCGCTACGCCGTCCTGCTGTGCGCCGACCACGGGCAGTCGCGCGTCGAGCAGACGACGCGGCTCGAGGTCCCGGGCGCGCGCGTGACGGCGTCGAACCGCGCGGCGATGCTCTACGGCGACGACCCGCGCGCACTCGCGGAGGCGGTCGACGGCGAGCCGTCCGTCGGGCTCACGCTCTTCCTTGAGGACGATCGCGTCGTCGCGCGCGCCGACGGGGACGAGGACGACGCGCTGCTCGACGAGTACCCGGAGGGACGCGCGCGCGCCGAGGCGGCGCTGCACAATCCGAACGCCGGCGAGGTGCTGATCTCGGCGGCGCCCGGGTGGGAGTTCGTCGACCTCGCCGGCCGCCATCACCTCGGCGGCGGAAGCCACGGGTCGATCGCGGCCGCGGACTCCGAGGTGCCGATGTTGACCGTCGGGCTCGGCGAGCCTCCCGCCTCCATCACGGGCGTCAAGGGCGCCGTGCTGGAGCACTTCGGCCTCCCGGTCGCCCGTGCGGCGTAGATCGTGGATCGACCGGCAGCTGCGCGACCGCGGCATTCGCGACGAGCGCGTTCTTGCCGCGATGGAGCGCGTTCCGCGCGAGCTCTTCGTCCCGGCCGACGTGCGCGACCTCGCGTACGACGACGCGGCGCTCCCGCTCGACTGCGGCCAGACGATCTCCCAGCCGTACATCGTCGCGCTGATCGCCGAGGCGCTCGCCCTCGACGGCGACGAGCGCGTACTCGACGTCGGCACGGGCTCCGGCTACCAGGCCGCCGTACTCGCCGAGCTCGCGCGTGAGGTGCATTCGATCGAGCGCATTCCCGAGCTGGCCGAGCGGGCGCGCCGGACGCTCGCCGACGCGGGCTACGAGAACGTCCACGTCCACGTCGGCGACGGCACGCTCGGGCTGCCCGAGTACGCCCCCTACGACGGGATCGCGGTCGCCGCCGCCGCGCCCGACGTGCCGAGGCCGCTGTGGGAGCAGCTGCGCGAGGGAGGCCGCATCGTCGTCCCCGTCGGCGACCTGCGCATCCAGGAGCTGCGGGTGATCGAGCGGACGCCCGCGGGCCCGCGGCTGCTCGAGTCCGTCCCGGCGCGGTTCGTCCCGCTTCTCGGCGAAGAAGGCCATGCCTGAGCGCGCGCGCGTGATCGTCCGCGGCCACGTGCAGGGAGTGTTCTTCCGCGGGGACACGCAGGATCGAGCTCGCTCGCTCGGCGTCGACGGCTGGGCGCGCAACGAGTCGGACGGAACGCTGCAGGCGGTGTTCGAGGGTCCGCGCGACCGCGTCGAGTCGATGGTCGAGTGGTGCAGGCGCGGGCCGCGCAGCGCGCGCGTCGACGAGGTCGAGGTGACCTGGGAGGAGCCGGAGGGGCTGTCCGGTTTTCGCGTCCGGTGAGAGGGGCACGACGGGCGTGCTTGCGCGGCAGCGGCATCTCCGTCGACGACCTGTTCGCCCTCCCCGTCCGGATGCACGGCATCTATCTCGGGCGGCCGATCGACGTGCTCCTCCACGAGACGGGCGAGCGCGTCGTCGGGTTCGAGCTGCTGTGCGGCGACGGCGCGCACCGCTTCCTGCCGTTCGCGGTCGCGGACGTGCGCGACGGCGAGATCGCGGTCGCCTCGGCGCTGACCTTGCTCGACGAGCGCGCCCTCACCTACTACCGCGAGCGCACGCGGCGGCTCGCCGATCTCGGCCTCGCCGAGCCGTGGATCGATGAGGACGGCCGGGTCATCGAGGCTCGCACGGCAGCGTAGCCGCGGCCCGGTGTACCCTCGGCCGCCGTGGCCGCGTTCGACAACCGCGCCGTCCGCGCGCTCCGGCGTCCCGCGAACTGGAAGCAGCTCGCGAAGTTCTGCGTCGTCGGCGGGAGCGGCTATGCCATCAACCTCATCGTCTACGCGCTCCTGCTCGGGCTCGGCGCACACACGGCGGCCGCCATCTCGTTCGTCGTCTCGGCGGCGAACAACTACTGGTGGAATCGCCACTGGACGTTCGCGCACCAGAAGGGCCGCTTCGGCCTCCAGGGCGCGCGCTTCTTCGTCGTCTCCACGGCGGCGCTGCTCGTCAACCAGCTGTGGCTCGTCGTCTTCCTCGACCTCGCCGGGCTGGGGAAGATCGTGGCGCAGGCGATCGCGATCGTGCTCGTGACGCCGCTCAACTTCGTCGGCAACAAGCTCTGGTCGTTCCGCCGCTAAGACGCGCGCTCTTTGTGCACCTGAGCACGTTCGCCGTGCTCGTGCTCTGGTGCACAAGCGTCGCCCGCGCCGAGACGACGCCCTCGAACCCGGTCTACGACGCGCGGGGGCGCATCGTCCAGACGCCGTTCGCGCCGCCGCCGGCGAAGCCGCGCATGACCGAGGCGGAGGCGACGCGCGAGTTCCTCGCCGATCCGCAGGTGCGCGACTGGCTCGAGCGCTACGCGCCGCACCCGGTCACCGACGCGACGTTCGAGAACGGCTCGTGGACCGTGAACGTCTGGTCGGGAAAGGCCGGCGAGATCGCCACCGGGAAGGTCGACGACGCGCAGGGAGTTGTCACCGAGGCGTGGACGGGGCCGCAGGTGGCGTGGAAGATGGCGCGCGGAGGGCGGGGCGCGTTCGGCGGGGAGAAGATCAACAGCTACCCCGTCTGGCTCGGACTGTGCGCGCTCTTCCTCCTCGGGCTCGTCGACTGGCGTCGGCTGGTCTCCTTGCGGAACCTCGACCTGCTCGTGCTGCTCTCATTCTCGGTGTCGCTGTGGTTCTTCAACCGCGGCGACGTCTTCACCGCGATGCCGCTCGCCTACCCGGGGATGATCTGGCTGCTCGCGCGGTCCGTCTGGATCGGCTGGCGCGACCGCGCGCCGCGCGGGCGCACGGTCTGGCCGGTCTGGGTGCTCGCCGCCGCCGCGGTCTTCCTCGCCGGTTTCCGCATCGGCCTGAACGTCCGCGCGTCGAACGTGATCGACGTCGGCTATGCGGGCGTGATCGGCGCGGACCGCATCTGGCACGGCGAGAGCCCGTACAAGCACTTCCCCGTCGAGGGCAACCGGCCGAAATGCGGTCCCGCCGACACGGCCGGCGAGGTGCGCGAGCGGATCCAGACGAACGGCCGCTGCGAATCGGCGAACGAGCGCGGCGACACCTACGGCCCCGTCTCGTACGAGGCGTACCTTCCCGGCTACTGGGCATTTGGCTGGACGGGCAAATGGGACGACCTACCGGCCGCGCATGCGACCTCGATCGGGTGGGACCTGATCTGCCTCCTCGGGCTCGTTCTCGTGGGGAGGAGGTTCGGCGGCGATCGGCTCGCCGCGACGCTCGGGTTCGCGTGGGTGGCGTGGCCGTTCACGCAGTACACCTCGAACTCGAACACGAACGACACGATCATGCCCGCGCTGCTCGTGTGGGGCTTTTTCTTCGCGACGTCGCCGGTCGCGCGCGGCGCGTTCGCCGCGTTCGCGTCGTGGACGAAGTTCGCGTCGCTCCTCGTCCTGCCGCTCTGGTCCGGTTACCCGGAGGCGCGGCGGCCGCGACCCGCGATCGTCTTCGCGCTCGGTGTCGCCCTCGGCACGGCGCTTGCGTTCTTCGTCCTCTTCCTGGAGCCCTCGCCGTGGCATGCGGCGCGCACCTTCTACGACCGCACCGTGAGCTGGCAGGTCGGGCGCGAGTCGCCGTTCTCGATCTGGGACTGGCGGCAGTACCACGCGAAGGGCATCCCCGACCTGCACTTGGTGCAGCGCGTGCTGCAAGCGCTCCTCGTCCTCTGCGCGCTCGCGCTCTTCTGGTGGCCGCGCCTGCGCTCGCCGCTGCGGCTCGCGGCGTTCACGGCCGCGGTCCTGCTCGGCTTCGAGCTCGTTCTGACGCACTGGTTCTACCTGTACCTGCCGTGGTTCTTCCCCTTCCTCGCGTTCGCGCTCCTCGCCCGTGACGGCGCTCGCCGAGAGGCTGCAGCGGCCTGAGGCGCGCACGGTCGCGGTTGCGCTGGCGGCCGCCGTCTTCCTCGTCTCGTGGGGACTGATCCACCGTGGCTTCTACGCGGGCCACGAGATCGTCGACACGCCGACGTACGAGTCGTACGGCGAGCGCTTGCTCGACGGCCACGTGCCGTACCGCGACTTCCGCGTTGAGTACCCGCCGGGGGCGCTGCCCGTGTTCGTGCTGCCGGCGCTCGGAGGCGACTACGCGAGCGTCTTCGCCTGGTTGATGGCCGCCTGTGGGCTCGTGACGCTGCTCGCGGTCGCGCGCGTGCGGCTCGCGGCGGCGTTCTTCGTCGCGGTCTCGCCGCTGCTCGTCGGATCGCTCGTGCTCTCGCGCTTCGACCTGTGGCCGGCGGCCCTGACGGCGATCGCGCTCGCCGCGCTGCTCGAGGACCGGCACCGCCTCGGCTGGGGCTTCCTCGGCGCGGCGGTCGCCGCCAAGCTCTACCCGTTCGTGCTCGTGCCGCTGGCGCTCGCGTGGACGTGGCGCCGTGCGCGATTGCGCGACGCGCTGGCCGGGGTCGTCGTGTTCGCCGCGATCGTCTTGCCGTTCTTCGTGCTCTCGCCCGGCGGCGTCTGGGACAGCCTGTACGGCCAGGCGTCGCGGCCGCTGCAGATCGAGAGCCTCGGCGCGGCCGCCGTGACGACGCTCGCGCATCCAGACGTCGTCACGAGCCACGGCTCCCAGAACGTCGTCGGGTTCGGCTGGCTTGCGCTGCTCACCGTCTGCGTGCAGATCGGGGTCGTCGTCGCGCTGTGGATCGATTTCGCTCGGCGTCCGGACGACCTTCCCCGCTCGGCTGCCGCAGCGGTGACGGCCTTCGTCGCGTTCGGGAAGGTGCTCTCGCCGCAGTTCCTCGTCTGGCTCGTGCCGCTCGTCCCGCTCGTGCGCGGCCGCCGCGCGCTCGCCGCGATCGGCCTGCTCGTGACTGCGCTCGTGCTGACGCAGGTCTGGTTCCCGGCGCGGTACTGGGACTACGTCTACCACTTCGATCTCGCCGGAGTGGTGCTCGCGCGCGATCTCGCGCTCGCCGCGCTCGTCGCGGTGCTTGCGCTGCATCGCTGAATACGCGAGATTCAGAGCGACCGGGGAAGCAAACGAGGAGGGACGAATGGCTCGCACGCCGCTCGCGCAGGCGGTCGAGGACGCGGTCGCGCGCGTCGCCGACGAGGAGCTCCGCACGACGAGACGAGGGCTGCTGCTGGGCGCCGGCGCGGCGCTCGTCGGCGCGACCGCGCTGGCCCGGCCGGCGCGCGGCGCCGCAGTGCCGAAGATCGTCGTGGTCGGAGCGGGCCTCGGCGGCCTGACGTGCGCCTACCGCCTCCGGCAGCAGGGTCTCTACGCAGACGTCTACGAGGCCTCCGACAGGATTGGGGGGCGCTGCTGGACCGGCCGCGGAGCCTTCGCGGACGGTCAGATCTACGAGCGCGGCGGCGAGCTGATCGACAACGGACACCTGCAGGTGAAGCAGCTCGCCCAGGAGCTCGGACTCGACCTCGACAACCTGATCCAGGCCGAAGCAGCGGGCACCGAGCAGCTCGGCCACTTCTTCGGGCAGCCGTACACCGTGGCGCAGATGAGCGACGATCTGAAGACGATCTGGCAGCAGCTGCACAAGGACACCTCGGCCGCGAGCTATCCGACGACGTATCACGTGTCGACCCCGCGCGGCCGGGAGCTCGACCGGATGTCGATCGCGCAGTGGATCGACAATTACGTGCCGGGCGGCCACGCATCGCGCCTCGGGCAGCTGCTCGACGTCGCGTACACCATCGAGTACGGCGCCGACTGCACCGTGCAGAGCTCGCTCAACATGCTCTACCTCCTCGGCTACGTCGGCCCCGGCCAGTTCCGCACGTTCGGCAAGTCGAACGAGAAGTTCCACGTGCGCGGCGGGAACGATCAGCTCGCGACCCGGATGGCGGCGCAGCTGGCGTCGCAGATCCAGACGGGGACGGAGCTCGTCGCCGTCAAGCGGAACGCGGGCGGGACGTTCACGCTCTCGTTCGTCCGCGGGACCGGGTCGTTCCAGGTCACGGCCGACCACGTGGTGCTCGCGCTGCCGTTCTCGATCATGCGCGCGTCCGTCGACTGGTCGCAGGCCGGCTTCGGCCGCGAGAAGGCGCTGGCGATCGACGAGCTCGGCATGGGGACGAACTCGAAGCTCCACCTGCAGTTCTCGTCCCGCTTCTGGCGCGCCCAAGGGCTGAACGGCGAGACGTACTCCGATCGCGGCTACCAGAACACCTGGGAGGTCTCGCGGGCGCAGCCCGGCAAGAACGGGATCCTCGTGAACTACACGGGCGGCACGATCGGCGCGTCCTTCGGCTCCGGCACCCCGTCGTCGCGCGCGAAGCAATTCCTCGGCCAGGTCGAGCCCGTTCTGCCCGGCGCGACGAAGGCGTGGAACGGCCGCGTTACGCTCGACTTCTGGACGGCGTACCCGTGGACGCGCGGCTCGTACTCGTACTGGAAGGTCGGCCAGTACACGCGCTTCTCGGGCGCCGAGTACGAGCGGAGCGGCAACTGCCACTTCTGCGGCGAGCACACCTCGCAGGACTTCCAGGGCTACCTGAACGGAGGCGTCGAGACCGGCGAGCGCGTCGCGGCCGACATCCTCGCCGACCTCAAGTAGACACGTCCGCTCGAGCCATGTCCGCACTCCGGAGTGCGGACATGGCCTTACGGGACAGCGATGCGGACCGCTTCGCAGCTCGTCGCGCGGCCGTCGGCGTCGCACTCGACGAGCGCGCCCTCGATGCGGACGTCGCCCGTGGCCGGCTCGAGCCGCACCGGCATCCCCGTGACGAAGCGGCGGATCGCGCCCTCCACGACCGAGCCGATGACCGAGTCGTGCGGGCCGGTCATGCCTGCGTCGGTGATCGCCGCGGTGCCGCCGGCGAGGACGCGCGCGTCACTGGTCTGCACGTGCGTATGCGTGCCGAGGACGGCCGTCACGCGGCCGTCGAGGTACCGCGCGAGCGCGACCTTCTCGCTCGTCGCCTCTGCGTGGAAGTCGACGACGACGACGGACGTCTCGCGGCGGGCCTCCTCGACCAGCCGGTCGGCGGCGAGGAAGGGGTTCTCCGACGGCATCAGCCCATAGGACCCGAGCAGGCTGATCACCGCGACGCCGTCGTGGACGGCGAGGCCGCGCCCGGGCGACTGCGACGACATGTTCGCGGGCCGCAGCACGCGGTCCGTCCCCGACAAGTACGGCGCGAATCCGCGCTGCCCCCACGCCCAGTTGCCGAGCGTGACGACGTCCGCCCCCGACGCCAGGAGGCGCTCGGCGATCTTCGCGGTGATGCCGCGCCCGTCGGCGGCGTTCTCGCCGTTGACGATGACGAAGTCCGCGCCGAGCTCCTCGCGGAGGTCCGGCAGCCGTGACTCGACCGCTCGCCGGCCGGGCGGGCCGAAGACGTCGGCGACGAACAGGATGCGCAGAACTACGGAACCGCGAGCGTCGCGGCCGGGTGCACCTCGATGAGGACGTGGTTGCCCGCGTCGTTGGTGTAGCGCGCGAGCGCCTGCCGCTCCGCGCGCGAGAAGTCCAGCACCTGCCCGAGCTTCGAGCCGGACGCGGTCACCGTCGCGGCGACGACGAGCGAGGGGTCGGCGCGCAGGTGCGAGACCGATACGACGACCGACGGCGCCCCCGTCGGCTGGATGTCGATGCGCGAGCCGTAGCGGCGTCCGTTCAGCACGACGTCGGTGATCCCCACGACGGTCCCGTCGACCGGCGAGTACGCGTCGGTACCCGGCGCGGCGCCGACGGCGAGTGCCGAGGTCGACGGCCCTGCACCGCCGGGCAGCTGGTACCAGCGCGGCGAGCCGGTGCCGCCGCCGATCACCCTGTGCGCGAGACGCTTCAGCAGGCCCTCGTTCGCCTGCGTCCCGACGGGCGAGAGCGCGAGCGCGCCCTCCGTGCCGCCGTGGTAGCCGATCGCGGTCACCCGCGAATGCGAGACGGGCAGCTGCAGGTGCAGCGAGCCGTAGCGCGCGATCATCTGGGGTTCCGGCGGCCCCGCCGGCAGAAGCCGCGACGCGCTCGCCGGAGCCGCCGCCGTCGTCGACGGGTGGTCGCCCCCGGTGAAGGCGGTCGCGAGCACGGTCGGGATGGCCACGACGGCGATCACGACGACGACAGCGAGCCTGCGGCGGCGGTGCTCCCGCTCGGCGTTGCGGCGAGGCAGACGCGCGCTACGCCCTGGGGCCTGGGGCGGCGACATCCGGGGCACCGTAGCGAACCCCTCCGCACCTTTCAACAAACGGGTTCGTGACATCTGTTTCCCGGATGGTGAAACGGGTTCGAGCCAGAGATCGTGATGGTCGAGCGCCAGCGCCCCGTCAGTCGGGAAGGACCAGTCCCAATCTGGCGGTCTGAGGGCCCTGACCACCGCTGTACGATCGCCTGCATGAGCGCCGGAGCGGGTCTCCCGCCTCCCCGGATCCTCATCCCGCGCTGGATTCAGCTCGTGGGGCTTCCGCTCGTCCTGCTGCTGACGTGGGTGGTCGCTCTCGCTGCCGGTCACGTCGTCTTCCTGTTCCTCGTCGCCGGCGTGATCGCGCTGCTGCTCGACCCGCTCGTGCGCACGCTCGAGCGGTTGCGATTCCCCCGCGGCGTCTCGGTCGCGTTCGTGTACCTGAGCTTCGCGGCGATTCTGGTCGTGGCCATCCTCGCGCTCGCAACCGTCGTCGTCGACCAGACGAAGACGGCGGCGAACAGGTTCAACGAGTATTTCACCGACACCAACGGACGGACTCGCGAAACGGAGGCCGACCGTGACGTCGATCGGCTCCAGCAGTGGCTCGACACGCACCACCTGAAGTCGATCGAGATGCAGAAGCGGGGGCACGAGCTGGTGAAGCGCGTCCGCGACCGCGACGTCGGCAAGTACACGAGCCGCGTCGTCGACTTCGCCGAGGGGACCGCGGTTTCGGTCGGCAAGGGCCTCTTCGCCACCGTGCTGCTGTTCGTGATCTCGATCTACATGCTGCTCGACATGCAGCGCTTCGGTCGGTTCCTCGACCGACGATTCCCGCCGCACGGCGGCGAGTCGCTGCTCCTGCGCGTCGAGCGCGCGCTCGCGGCGTACGTGCGCGGCCAGCTCCTGCTCTCGCTGATCATCGGGACGAGCGCCGGTGTCGGCATCTACCTGCTCGGCTTTCTCGGGTGGATGCCGAACGGCGAGAAGTACGCGCTCCTCTTCGGCGCGTGGGTCGCCGTGACGGAGGTGATCCCGTACGTCGGCCCGTGGCTCGGTGCGATCCCGCCGTTCATGTACGCGCTCGTCGTCCATCCCGTGTCCGCGCTCTGGATCGCGATCCTGTTTCTCATCATCCACCAGATCGAGGGCCACATCGTCGTGCCGAACGTAATGGGGAGCGCGCTGCAGCTGCACCCGCTGCTCGTGATCTTCGGTCTCCTCGTGGGGACGGAGATCTACGGCCTTCCGGGCGCGTTGATGGCGTTGCCACTTCTGGCGACAGCTCGCGCGACGTGGGAGTTCTTCGGCGACCGCATCACACTCGAGCCGTGGACCGGAGGCTCCGTGCCCGTGGAGGTCGAGATCGTCGAGCACCCAACGGCTGCCGAACGTTGAGCCTGCTCCTCGCGCGCGGGGTCGCGCGGTCGTTCGGTCGTCGCGTCGCGCTGCATCCCACCGACCTCGACCTGCACGAGGGCGAGCTCACGTCGCTCGTCGGGCCGAACGGCGCCGGGAAGTCGACGCTCTTGTCGATCCTCGCCGGAGCGCTCGCGCCGAGCGAGGGGACGGTCGAGCGGCGGGCGCGGACGGGGTGGGTGCCGCAGCAGTCGGCGCACTACGGGAAGCTGACGGCGCGGGAGAACCTCGAGCTGTTCGCGAGCCTGGAGGGGGACGATCGTGCTCTGGTGCACAAGCTGCTGGAGGCGTTCGAGTTGCCGGAGCGCGTGCGAGCGGGAGAGCTGTCCGTCGGGAACCGGCAGCGACTCGACGTCGCGATCGCGCTTCTCGGCGCGCCGCGTGTTCTCCTCCTCGACGAGCCGACGGCGTCGCTCGATCCCGAGCAACGGCGCCGCCTGTGGGAGCTCGCTGCGCAGCTGCGGGACGACGGCGGCGCGGTGCTCGTCGCGACGCACCACCACGAGGAGCTGGAGTCGCATGCCGACCGCGTGCTCGAGCTTGTCGACGGACGGCTCGCGTGATCCTCGTCCTGCGCAAGGACGTGCGCACGCTCCTGCGCACGCCCGTTCTGCTCGGCGTGCTGCTCGCGTACCCGCTCGCGATCGCGGCGCTCGTCGGCCTCGTCGCCGGCTACGCGAGCTCGAAGCCGCGCGTCGCGCTCGTCGACCGCGACGGGCTGCCGGAGTCGATCGAGGTCGCCGGCCGGCGGTTCGACGTCTCGCGCACGATCGACGAAGTCGCGAAGAACGTGACGCTCGTGCGCGCCGACGAGGAGACCGCGGCACGCGAGCTGGCCGAGGGGCGCGTCGTCGCGGTCGTGACGGTGCCGCCGGGGTTCGTCGCGACGCTGGAGAGCATGGCGCGCAGTCCGGCGCTCGAGCTCGCGATCACCCGTGGCGGAACGTCGTCGCGCGTGCGGCAGCAGGTGCAGGCGCTCGTGTACGAGTTGAATCGGAGGCTGCAGCGTGCGTACATCGGCGCGAACGTCGAGTACATCCGGCTGCTGCTGCACGGCGGCCGCGGCCGATTCCTCGGACAGCAGTTCACGCTGCTCGGCCTCGAGCGGATGCAGCGCGAGCTGGACGCGCTGCCGTCGAGTGCGCGGGTCGACCGCATGCGCGAGTTCGTGCGCACCGCGCGCCTCGCGCTCGCCCGGACCGACGACGCGCTGCGCGCGACGGCGGCGCCGATCGAGCTGAGGGAGCTGCCGAAGCGAGGCCGCACCGCATCGCTGTCGGCACAGGTGCAGAGCTGGGCGCTCGCGCTCACGCTGACGTTCCTCTGCCTCGTCCTCGCGGCCGGCGCGCTGGCGTCCGAGCGCGACGAGAACGTGCTCGGCCGGCTCGTGCGCGGGCTCGTCTCGCCGGGCCGCCTCGTCGCCGCGAAGGTGGCGCTCGCCGCGGGGGTCGCGCTGGTCGTCGGGCTCGTGATCGCGATCGCGTTCGGGGTCGTCGTCGCGGCCGGCGGCGTGACCGGCGGCGAGCCGTGGAGCCGGCTGCCGCTGCTCGCCGTGGGGCTCGTGGTCGCCGGCGCCGCGCTCGGCGGCGCCGGCGCGCTGCTCGGAGCCGTCGCGCGCGAGGCGCGGACCGCGTCGCTCGTCGCCGTGCTCGTCGTCCTCCCGCTCGTGTTCCTCGGGCTGATTCCGCGCGAGGTCGCCCCGGCCGCGGCGTGGGCGAGCGACGCGCTGCCGTTCGTGCACGCGTTCCGCCTCTTCGACGCGTCGCTGTACGCCGTCTCGCCCTGGGACTCGATCGCGCGCGAGGCTGCGTGGCTCGCCGGTCTGGGAGGCCTCTTCGCCGCGGGCGCGACCGCGGCCGTACGGAGGCTCCACGTCTAGAACACGCGGCTGACGATCCAGGCGCCCACGAGTGCGAGCATCGCGCCCGCAGCCGCCCACGCGACGACCGTCGCCCACGGCGCGGCCTGGTTCAGCAGCCCGCCGCCCGCCTGCCCCTCCGGCCAGTCGAGCGCGACGTCCTCCTCGAGCCGGCGAGCCTCGTCCTCGGGCAGCCAGAGCAGATCGCGCAGCGCGTCGCCGAGGCGGCGGACCGTCCCCTCCTCGCGCACCGGCACGCCGCGCTCGTCGAAGAGCACGAGCCGCGTCGCGCCGTCGTCCGCACGCTGGACGAGCACCCGTCCCTGAGAGGTCTCCAGCAGCCGGTTCCGCACCAGCCGCAGCTTAGGGTCGGCCGCCCTCGCTGTTCCACTCGGGTCGCTCGACTGTCTCGACCATCGCGCGCCGTCCCGCTTCGAGCGTGGGCGGCCCGTGAGCGGCAGACGCGCAGCCCGTCCTGGGTTCCGAAAAAGATCTCTGCCACGACGAGCGTCCGGTGGCACGTAGGAAGTAGTCCGTCTCGCCGTCCGCTCCGGCGATTCTGCACGCGCGAAGCGTAAGCGCGGGCCGACATCCCCTTGTGACAACTTGTCACAAGGGCCGTCCGGCGTACAGTTCACGGGCGTGAGTGCTTTTCCGACCACGCGCCTGCGCCGGCTGCGGCGCACCGGGCGGCTGCGCGACCTCGTGCGCGAGACGCACGTTGCGCTCGACGACCTCGTGATGCCGCTCTTCGTCGCGCCCGAGGCACTTCCCAACGAGCGGCTGCCCGGGCTCGCGCGCTTCACCGTCGAGGGGGTCGTGCGCGAGTGCGAGGAGCTCGTCCGCGCGGGCGTCGGCGCGGTGATCCTGTTCGGCATCCCCGAGGAGAAGGACGACGAGGGGTCGGGCGCGTGGATCGAGGACGGAATCGTCCAGCAGGCGCTGCGCGCGCTGCGGCCGCGCTTCCCCGAGCTGCTGCTGCTCACCGACGTCTGCCTCTGCGAGTACACGGCGCACGGCCATTGCGGTGTGCTGCGCGGCGACGAGGTCGACAACGACGCCTCGCTCGAGCTGATCGCGCGCACGGCGGTCTCGCACGTCGAGGCGGGCGCGGACGCCGTCTGCCCGAGCGACATGATGGACGGCCGCGTCGCCGCGATCCGCGCCGAGCTGCCGGAGACGCCGATCGTCGCGTACTCGGCGAAGTACGCGTCGTCGTTCTACGGGCCGTTCCGCGAGGCGGCCGGCAGCGCGCCGGCGTTCGGCGACCGGCGCGGCTACCAGATGGATCCCGGCAACGTCCGCGAGGCGCTGCGCGAGTGCGAGCTGGACATCGCAGAGGGGGCGGACGTGATCATGGTGAAGCCCGCGCTGCCGTACCTCGACGTGCTGCGCGCCGTGCGCGACCGCTTCGACCTCCCGCTCGCGGCGTACAACGTTTCCGGCGAGTACGCGATGGTGAAAGCGGCCGCGGCGGCGGGCGACATGGATGAGCGCGCAGCCGCGCTCGAGTCGCTGACCGCGATCCGCCGCGCCGGCGCGGACATCGTCATCACCTACTGGGCGAAGGAGCTCGCGCCCTGGCTCTAGTCCGCTCCGAGCTCTGGCACCGCGCGCAGAAGCTCATCCCCGGCGGCGTCAACTCGCCGGTGCGCGCGATGCGCGCGGTGGGGCTCGACGAGCCGTTCTTCGCCGCGCGCGGCGAGGGCGCATACCTGGACACGACCGACGGGCGGCGGCTGCTCGACTGGGTGCTGTCGTGGGGCCCACTGATCTTTGGCCACGCGGATCCCGAGACGGTCAAGGCCGTGCAGGAGGCGGCGGCGCGCGGTACGAGCTTCGGCGCGCCGACCGAGGCCGAGGTCGAGCTCGCGGCCGAGATCGCGGACGCGGTGCCGTCGGTGGAGATGGTGCGGCTCGTCTCGTCCGGCACCGAGGCCGCGATGTCGGCGGTGCGGCTCGCGCGCGGGTTCACGCGGCGCGACCGCGTGATCAAGTTCGCGGGCGGCTACCACGGCCACGCCGATGCCTTCCTTGCGAGCGCCGGCTCCGGCCTCGCGACACTCGGGATCCCGTCCTCGCCGGGCGTGCCGACCGGCGTGACGTCCGACACGGTCGTCGTCCCGTACAACGACCTCGAGGCCGCGGCCGCCGCGGTCGAGCGCTACGGCGAAGGGCTCGCCGCGATCGTCGTCGAGCCGGTCGCCGGGAACATGGGCTGCGTTCCGCCTGCGGCGGGGTTCCTCGAGGTGCTTCGGACGCTGTGCGACGCGAGCGGCGCGCTACTGGTCTTCGACGAGGTGATCACCGGCTTCCGCGTCGCGCGCGGGGGCGCGCAGGAGCGGCTGGGCGTCCTACCCGACTTGACGATCCTCGGCAAGATCGTCGGCGGCGGCCTGCCGCTCGCCGCGTTCGGCGGGCGCGGCGACGTGATGGAGCGGCTGGCGCCCGCGGGCGAGGTGTACCAGGCGGGCACGCTGAGCGGGAACCCACTCGCGACCGCCGCCGGGCTCGCGGTGCTGCGCCGCCTCCGCGACTACGAGGTGTACGACGAGCTCGAGCGTCGCTCGGCGCGGCTGGCCGACGGCCTCGCGCGGCACGGCGTCGTCCAGCGCGTCGGCGCCATGCTCACGCTCTTCCCCGAGCCGGTCACGCGCTTCCGGGAGCTCGACACCGAGTGGTACGCGGAGCTCTTCCGCGGTCTCTACGAGCGCGGGATCTACGTCGCGCCGAGCCAGTACGAGTGCCTGTTCCCGTCGCTCGCGCACGGCGACGAGGAGATCGACCGCACGATCGAGGCCGTCGGTGACGTCCTCGGCTGAGGCGATCGCCGCCGGCGCGCGGCGCGAGAGCCCGCTGTGGGCCGAGACGCTCCGCGAGGCGCCCGACTGGGAGCCCGTTTTCTCGGAGCTCGCGCCGGAACGGTTCGCGCTCGGCCTCGAGACCGTGTACGAGGCGTACCTCGTCCACTACGGGCGGCCACGGCTCTTCGAGGCGCCGGGCGAGGACGAGCGGGTGCTGCTCGGCGACTACCTCTACGCGCACGGCCTCGTGCGGATCGCCCGCGCCGGCGGCGTCGACGCGGTCGCGGTCCTCGCGGAGCTGATCGCGCGCTGCACCGCGCTGCGCGCGGACGGCGCCGTCGGTGACGGCGACGCGTGGGTCGACGCGGCGCGCGCGCTCGGCGGCGACCCGGACGCCGATGCGACCGCGCGCGCCCTCGCGTGCCACTCCGCTAGAGTCGCGCCGTGCTGATCTTCGACGCGGCGGAAGAGGGCCGGAACGTGATCGTCGCGATGCTCGTCGTCGGCCTGATCTTCCTCGGCACGATCCTGCTCGGCGAGCTCGTCCACTGGGCGGGCAACAAGCGCCAGGAACGCAAACGCTCGAGGCGCGCCGCGTACTAGGAGAGGGACGGCGGCGCCGCCGCATGGGCGGCGCCATCCCCTCCCCCTGCCGTGTCCCTCGCGACACTAGACGGGGGAGCGCTGCGAAATCTTCCCGCCCTCTAGACTCGACGGCGATGGCGCCGTTCGCGGACCTGCGCGACTGGATCGCACATCTCGAGCGCGAGGGCGAGCTCGCTCGCGTCTCCGCCGAGGTCGATCCGCATCTCGAGATCACCGAGATCGTCGACCGAACCGTGAAGGCCGGCGGGCCGGCGCTGCTGTTCGAGCGCCCGAAAGGCGCGGGCCACCCGCTGCTGATCAACCAGTTCGGCACCGAGCGGCGGATGTGCATGGCGTTCGGCGTGAACCACCTCGACGAGGTCGGCGAGAAGCTCGCGAACGTGCTCGAGATGCAGCCGCCGGAAGGCCTGGCCGAGAAGCTGCGCGGCCTGAAGCAGCTGAAATCGATTGCCGACTCGCGGCCGAGGCTCGTCAAGCGCGCGCCGGCGCAGGAGGTCGTCTACAGGGACGACGACGTGAACCTCGACGCGCTGCCGATCCAGACCTGCTGGCCGCTCGACGCGGCGCCCTTCATCACGTTGCCCGCGGTGATAACACGCGACCCGCGCGACGGACGCCGCAACGTCGGCATGTACCGCCTGCAGAAGCTCGGGCCGCGCGCGACGGCGATGCACTGGCAGATCCACAAGGACGGGCGCGCGGACTACCTCTTCACCGAGGGTCGGATGGAGGTCGCGGTCGCGCTCGGCCTCGACCCCGTGACCGCGTACAGCGCGAGCGCGCCGCTGCCGAAGCACATCGACGAGCTGATGTTCGCGGGCTTCCTGCGCGGCGAGGCCGTCGACGTCGTCAAGGGCGTCACCGTCGATCTCGAGGTGCCGGCGAGCGCGGAGATCGTTCTCGAGGGCTACGTCGAGAAGGGCGAGCTCGTCGACGAGGGCCCGTTCGGCGACCACACGGGCTACTACACGCCGGCGGAGAAGTTCCCCGTCTTCCACGTCACGGCGATCACGATGCGGCGCGACGCGATCTACCCGTCGATCGTCGTCGGCAAGCCGCCGCAGGAGGATGCGTGGCTCGGCAAGGCGACGGAGCGGATCTTCCTGCCGGCCGTGAAGGCGACGGTGCCGGAGATCGTCGACTACGACCTCCCGGTGTCCGGGGCCTTCCACAACATCGCGATCGTGTCGATCCGCAAGGCGTTCCCCGGCCACGCGCGCAAGGTGATGCACGCGATCTGGGGGCTCGGCATGCTCAGCCTGACGAAGGGCGTGATCGTCGTCGACGAGCACGTCGACGTCCACGACTACGCGCAGGTGGCGTTCTACGTCGGGGCGAACGTCGACCCGCAGCGCGACGTCGTCCTGTCCGAAGGCCCGCTCGACCACCTCGACCACGCGCCCTCGCGGCAGTTCGTCGGCGGGAAGCTCGGCATCGACGCGACCGCGAAGGGGCCGGACGAGGGGACCCGCGAATGGCCGCCCGAGATCGAGATGGACGCCGCGACGAGGGCGCTCGTCGACCGCCGCTGGGAGGAGTACGGGATCGCGACGGATCCCTCGACGGGCAACGGTGGAATCCGTCAGAGTTCGCGCCGGCTGTTACGACGTTGACCGCCGTGCCGGGCTAGCGCTTGAATTCAGACTAGGCGTCGTTGGAACCACACCGTCAGCAACCGCACGTCCCGGGCCCGAGCCTCTGGCCGGTGGGCTTCGCCGTCGGCGTGGTGGTGTTGCTGCTCGGCATCGTCGTCGGCTGGCCGATCGTCATCCTCGGCGCGATCCTCGCGCTCGGCTTCGGCTTCCTCTGGGTGCGCGACCTCGCCGGCGGCCACGAGCTGACCCACGCGCCCGACGTGGCGCCCGAGACGCGCGCGGCGGCGCGGCAGCCTCCACTCCCGGCCCCGGCAGGCGGACCGGCGATGCCCGAGACTGCGCCGGACGAGCGATATTCGCGGTCGATGTTCCTGGAGCTGTCGACGCTCGGCCTCGGCGCCGTGATCGGCGGCGTCGTCACCGTGCCCGCCCTCGGCTTCATGGTCCTGCCGCCGTTCCTCAAGCAGGGTCGCAAGGACATCGATCTCGGCCCGCTCGAGAACTACCCCGAGGGCGAGTACGTCGTCACGACCTTCGTCGAGCGCCCCGAAGAGGGCGTCGTCTCGCGCCGCACGGCGTTCATCCGCAACAACGGCGCGACGAAGACCGGCCCGAGCTTCACGATCATCTCGAACCACTGCGCGCATCTCGGCTGCCCGGTGCAGCCGAACGGCCCGGTCGAGGACAAGCAGAAGGTCGAGTACAAGAGCGTGACGATCATCCCGACCGTCCCCGCGGGGTTCGGGTGCCCGTGCCACGGCGGCCAGTACGACACGGAAGGCAATCGCACGGCCGGGCCGCCGGTGCGCGCTCTCGACCGTTACTCGTTCTCGATCCGGAACGGCAACCTCTACGTCGGCAAGCCGTACTCGGTCTCGCACGTCGAGGGCGCCGGCGCGAACGCGCGCATCGAGAAGTGGGCGTTCGCGTACCCCGGCGAGCACGTCGACGGCCTCGAATCCTGGCTCTACCCGATCCAGCCCCCGCACTGATGGCGACGCGCGCACCGACCCGGAAGCAGCAGCTCCAGAGCGCGATCCTGTATCCACTCGACTGGCTCGAGGAGCGCTCGGGCCTCGTGGGCGGCGTCCGCTACTTCCTGTTCCGGAACGTCCCGGGGGACGTCAACTGGTTCCAGACGCTCGGCTCGGCCGCGTTGACGGCGTTCCTCGTGCAGGTGGTCACGGGCGTGATCCTGGCGATGTACTACAGGCCGGACCCGGACACGGCCTACGACTCGATCCTGCGCATCACGAACGATCTCTGGGCGGGGTGGCTCGTGCGCGGCATGCACCGCTGGGGCGCGAGCGTCTTCATCATCCTCATGTTCATGCACATGGGCCGCGTGTTCCTGTTCGGCGCGTACAAGTACCCGCGCGAGCTGAACTGGATCGTGGGCGTGCTGCTCCTGCTG
>DASXTR010000082.1:0-3083 GCA_036505325.1 Gaiellaceae bacterium | reverse complement strand
CGGCCGCGGTAGATCGAGCGCAGGAGGACGGGGTCACCCGGTCGCACGCCCCGCGACTCTAAGGGCACGGGGTTAGTGTGCTGTAAATGCTGTCGATCGTCGTGACGGTGCTGAACGAGGCGGGCTCGGTCGAGGAGCTCTACCGCCGCACCGCCGCCGCCCTCGACGCGCGGCCGTGGGAGCTCGTCTTCGTCGATGACGGCTCGACCGACGGCACGTTCGCAGCGCTCGAGCGCCTGCACGCGGAGGACGAACGCGTCCGCGCGGTGCGGCTGAAGCGGAACTTCGGTCAGCATCCGGCGATGCACGCGGGGCTTGTGCGCGCGCGCGGCGACGCGATCGTGACGATGGACGGAGACCTGCAGAACGAACCGGAGGACATCCCCAAGCTCCTCGCTGCGCTCGAGCGCGCCGACGTCGCCTCGGGCCGGCGCATCGGACGCCGTGACGCGGTGTCGCGGACGATGCCGTCGCGTCTCGTGAACGGCATGCTGCGGCGCTTCACCGGCGTCCCGATCTCGGACTTCGGGTGCGCCTTCAACGGGTACCGGCGCGACGCGATCGAGCCGCTGCTCGGGACGATCGGCAAGCAGAAGTTCACGAAGGCGCTCGTGTTGTCGTCCGGGGCAACAGTGGAGGAAGTCGACGTGTCACACGCGGCCGCACGCGGCGGCTCGAGCTACTCGCCGCTGCGCCTCGTGCGGCTCACGCTGCATCTGCTGGCGGGATTCTGGCCGCAGCCGGTGCAGTGGATCGGGGTCACGCTCGGGATCGTGTGCACGTTCGCCGCGACGGTGCTCGGCGCCTACGGCGTCGTCTACTGGGTGACCCGTGAGGATTTCCCGGGCCCGCTCTTCGGCGGAGTGGGCATCATCTTCGTCCTCGGTGTGCAGGGGTTCATCCTCGCGCTCATCGGCGAGTACCTCGGCAGGATCCAACGCGACGTGGAAGGCAGGCCGCTCTACACCGTCGACCGCGAGCTCTAAGCTCGTCGCATGGCGGTGCTGGACTCGAGCTCCGTGCGGTATGGGCGGGTGCGGGGGCGCTACTTCCGCGAGAACTTCGCGCAGGGCGGGCTCGACCTCGCGCAGGTCGTCCCAGAGCTCGTCACGAACGCGGACGCCGCGATCGCGGCATCCGGCCGCCTTCGTGGCCGGATCGTCCTCCGGTTCGGGATGCCGGAGCCCGAGTTCGTGCGGCTCTGGAGGAGCGAACTCCGCCGGATCCGGGCGCCGGCGCTGCTCGACTGGCGCCACGAGGTGAGCTGCGCCGACGACGGCGAAGGCGTGGACGCCACGACGGTCGAACGGCGGTTGGGCGCCCTCGGCGTCACGCCCGAGCGGGCCGGGACGCGTGGCCTCTTCGGTCGCGGGCTCCGCGACGTCTGGCTGGCGCAGGGTGGCGGGCGGATCCAGGGCGTCCGCGGCGGCCGGGCGGTCGAGTCGTGGTTCTTCCCCGCCCCGGGCGACGAGCCGTACGCGTTCGCGCACCTCGTCGACGAGCCGGTGACGGAGACGCTTCGCCGCCTGTTCGGCATCGACGGCGACGGCACGCGCGTCACCGTTCCGCTCGCGCTGCGGCTGCCTCCGAGCGCGCGTCTGCGGACGCTCGTCACGAACCTCGTCCAGCTTCGGCCGGTGCTCGAGGATCCCGTGCGCGAGCTGTTCCTGGAGCTGCCGGGCGAGCCGCTCCAGCTCGTGACGTACGCGGCTCCCGAGGCCGATCCGGACCGTCCCGTGCTGTTCGACTCCGAGCTCCGGCTCGCGGGAGGCCACACGGCCCGGATCGTCGTGCGCCGCGCCGCCGATCCGATTCCGCTCGCGCCGTCGCGCGCGACGCGCCGCGGCGGCCTCGTCGTCCGCTCCGGGCGCGCCGCACACGAGACGACGCTCGCCGGGCTCGAGAGCCGGCCGGGCGCGCGCCACCTCTTCGGCGAGGTGCAGTGCGAGGCGATCGAGCAGCTGCAGCGCGAAGCGCTCGAGTCGCCGCGGCCCGAGGTGGTCGTGAAGGTCGACCGCAGCGGCCTGAACGAGAACCATCCGCTGGTCCGGAGCCTCTACCGCGAGCTGGAGCGGGTCCTGAAGCCGATCATCGATGCCGAGGAGAGGCGCGCCGGCGCGCACCTGATCGCGGCCGGCCGCGCGGTCCGGGCGCGTGACGAGGTCGGTCTGCGCGCGCTCAACGACGCGCTCCGCGCGGCGTTCGACGCGCCGGGCGCGGCGGGGTTCGCCCGCGGAGGAGCTGCAAGCGCGGCCCCGCCGGTCGCGGAGGAGCAGGAGGCCGCAGGCGTGCCGCCGCCCGGCGGCCGCGGCGTCGCTCGCGAGACCGCACTCGGCGCCGCGATGCGGTTCAGGCAGTCGCCGATCCGGCTCCACCCGGGCGAGCGGCGCGGCATCTCGCTGCTCTTCGACCCCGAACGCGTGCCGCCGGGAACCGCGATCGAGGTCGCAGCCGACCCGGGCCTGCACGTCGGGCTGTGGGCGGCAGCCGTCCCTGCACCCGGGCGGCTCGGCTGGTCGCGCGTGAGCGGTCACGTCCGTGCCCGCGTCTCCGCCGATCCCGGCGCACGCCTCGCGGTCGTCGCGCAGGCGGGTGAGCACCTCGCGGAGCTGGAGGTGCTGATCGTCCGTCACCACGCCAGCGGGTGGGTGCGAGAGATCGCGCGCAAGGATGAGGACGCGCAGATCGAGGCGACGTTCGACGCCGAGAGCGGCGTCGTGACGGTCTACGAGGGCCGGCGGGAGTTCAAGGCGCTCGAGCGCGCCGCGCGGCGCGCGGGTCTCTCGCGTTCGCGGGTGCGCGAATACCTGCCGTACCGGATGCTCGAGGTCGAGGTCGCGGCGAACGCGGTCTACGCGTGGGCCGCGGAGCGCGTCGTCGAACGGCGCGCGCTCGAGGAACGACCGTCCGACCCGGTCGACTACGCCGGCGCGGTCCGGCTCGAAGCCCAGATCCTGCGGCACCGGTTCCACGAACGCCTGATGCGGGCGTTCCTCGACCCCGAGGTCTTCGACGGCGGCGTCACGGTCGAGCATCGGCTCGACACGTCTTCCACGCAGCAGTCGCTGCGGCTCTGACATACG
>DASXTR010000081.1:0-12452 GCA_036505325.1 Gaiellaceae bacterium | reverse complement strand
ACGGCGATCCGCAGCGCCCGCGAGGAGGCGGCGCGCCGCCTCGGCCGCGAGCTCGACGTCGCGGTCGAGCGGTTCGCCCGCGAGGCGGACGGCGTGCTCGCCGAGCGCGTCACGCACGTCTCGGACGCGGCCGTCCACCGGATCGAGTCGCGCCTCTCGCAGCTTCGCGCCGCGCTCGACCGCCAGCGGGACGAGGCCCTGAGGTCGCTGGAGCTGCGCGCGCAGGAGGTCGAGGCGAGCCTCCGCGTCCGCCTCCAGGAGATCGCCTCGGACGCCGAGGCCGAGCGCGCGGTGCTCGACGCCCGCCTGCACGAGCTCGCCCGACGCCTCGACGAGCTTGCCGCACGGGCGTAGGCTGGATATGAGTTTCAAGTCCAACTTTCCGAGGCAGGGTTCGTCTAGGTAGAGGCGAAAAGGCGCGGCACGATGGCACAGACGATCGAACACCCACAGTCGGAGCGCGAGAAGGTGGAGTCGTGGCGTCTGCACGTGCTCGTCGAGGCGGGGTATCCGCTTCCCCTGGCCGAGAAGATCGCCCACTCGGAGGCCGACCTGCACACCGCCGTCGAGCTCGTCCTCGCCGGCTGCGCGCACGTCACCGCCGCCGAGATCCTGCTTTAGTAAAAGTTCTGTAACGCCGGAGGGACACTCGTTCTGGCGTCCCGATCCGCGCGGCGCACGCCGATACGATCGGCGGCATGGCGAAGGTCGCTGCGACGGAGATCGAAGGGCGCAGGGTCTTCTCCGTGCGTGCCTTCAACGAGGGCGTCGCCACGTGGCTGCAGCGCCTCCCGACCGTCTGGGTCGAGGGCGAGGTGACCGAGCTGCGCCGGCAGGCGCGCTGGCAGTCGGTGTTCTTCACATTGAAGGATCCGGAGAACGGAGCGTGCCTCGCTGCGCAGATGCCGCGCGGGCAGTTCGACGCGCTTCGGCTCGACCTGGTCGACGGCGAGCGCGTCCACGTCTACGGCCGGCCCGAGCTCTTCGAGCAGCGCGGCGACTTCCGTTTGCGGGTGCTCTCGATTGAGCGCTACGGCCTCGGCGCGCATCTCGCCGCGCTCGAGCGGCTGAAGCAGAAGCTCGCGCGCGAGGGCCTCTTCGCGGCGGAGCGGAAGCGGCCGCTGCCCCGCATCCCGCGCCTCGTCGGCCTCGTCACCGGCAACGACGCAGCGGCGAAACGCGACGTGCTGACCGCGATCACGACGCGCTTCCCGCCGGCGAACGTCGTGGTCGCCGAGACATACGTGCAAGGCCCACGCGCACCGATCGCGATCGTCACCGCGATCAGCGACCTCTGTGCGCGCGGCGTCGACGTGCTCGTCCTCGCGCGCGGGGGCGGGAGCTTCGAGGACCTCCTGCCCTTCTCCGACGAGCGCCTCGTGCGCGCCGTCGCGGACTGTCCTGTGCCGGTCGTCTCGGCGGTCGGGCACGAGCAGGACACGCCGCTCTGCGACCTCGCTGCGGACATGCGCGCATCGACGCCGTCGGTCGCAGCGCGCCTCGTCGTGCCGGATTTCGCCGAGCTGCGCACGTGGCTCGAGCGCGCCCACGCTGGCCTCGGGCGCGGTGCGCGGCGCACGGTCGAGAAGCACGCCCAGCGCGTCGGCGCGGTCCACGACCGTCTGCGCCGAGCACCGGTCCTCGCGCTCGAACGGAAGCGTGCGCGGCTCGAGAACGCGCACGGAAGGCTACGCGCATTGTCCCCGCAGGCAACACTCGACCGCGGCTACGCCATCGTGCGCGCAGGGGACGAGCTCGTGCGCACGCCGCCGCGGAGCGGCACGGAGATCGACGTGAAGGTCGCGGCAGGATCCTTCGGAGCCCGCGTCGAATGAGCCCGGAACCGACGTTCGAGGAAGCCCAGAAGGAGCTGGAGCAGATCGTCGAGCGCCTCGAGCGCGGCGACGTCGGCCTCGACGAGCTGACGAAGCTGTGGGAGCGCGGCGAGGAGCTCTACAGGCTTTGTGCCCAACAATTGTCGAGCGCGCAAGGGAGGATCGAGGAGCTCGCGAGGCGCGCCGAGGATGCGTGAGTGAACGAGATCGACCAGATCGTCGACGAGCTTTCGGAGGCCGTCCGCAACGACGGCATCCTCGTCTTGCGCGCGAATGACGCCGAGCGGACGCTGACACGCGTCCTGCTGCGCGGCGAGGCCGCTGAGGAGATCGAGCGCAGCACGACGCTCCCGTACGCCGGCCTGACCGGCCGCGCCCTCGATCGCCGCACGCCGATGGTCGTGAACGACGCGCATCTCGACCCGCGTGCGGTCGTGTACTCCGACCCCGTGCACGCCGAGGCGATCGTGCTCTACCCGCTCCTGCGCGAGGGCGAGGTCGTCGGCTGCGTCAACGTCTACCGCGACGGAGAGGGCCGGCAGTTCGAAGACGGAGACATCGAGCGCGTGCGCCCGTTCGCGGAGCGACTCGCCGCCTTCCTTTAGGATCGCGGCATGGCGGCTCCCAAGGAACTCCTCAAGCGCGTCCCGCTCTTCGCGAGCCTCGACGACAAGAACCTCGACACGCTCTCGCGCAACTTCACCGACCGCACGTTCAAGGCGGGGCAGGAGATCACCCACGAGGGCGGCGGCGGCGTCGGCTTCTTCGTGATCGAGGGCGGCGAGGCAGTCGTGAGCGTCCACGGCGACGAGGTGCGCACGCTCTCGACCGGGGACTACTTCGGCGAGGTCGCGCTGATCGACGAGGGCCCGCGCACGGCGACCATCACCGCGAGGACGGACGTGAAGTGCTACGGCCTCACGCCGTGGCAGTTCCGCCCGCTCGTCGAGGAGAACGCCTCGATCGCGTGGCCGCTGCTCCAGTCGATGGCGAAGCGGCTCCGCGAGATCGAAGGGCGGAGCTAGCGCGACCGAACGAGCCGTCGCGGAAGGCGGCTGCCTCGAGCACGTCCGCGACGGACCCCGCGAGACCTTTGTGACAACTTGTCACAAGCTCGGAGACCGCGCACGTCGAGCGTGGACGGAATGAGGAGACGCCCAATGTGTACGCATTCGGTCCTGCCGACGAGCGCCTCGGAGCGGCCGCGTCGGCCGTCGGAGCCTTGTGACAAGTTGTCACAAGGTGCGGTTCGCTCGCGAAGGTCCTGCTACGCCCGTTCGAGCTCCGCGAGCGCGAGCTCCTCGCCGAGCTGGACGAGATCCTCGGCGGCGAGCGAGCGATCGCCCGAGAGCGGGCGCGTCTCGACGTCCCATTCGCCCTCGACCTTCCCGCCGAAGAGGATGCAGCGCACGCCGAGCTCGCGGCAGCGGCGCGCGACGGTGCCCGGCGCCTTGCCCTCGAACGTCGTCGCGTCGACCGTGCCCTCGCCCGACACGACGAGCTGAGCCCAGCGGGCGCGCGCGTCGAAGCCGATCAGCCCGAGGACGAGGTCGGCGCCGTCGACGAGCTCCGCGCCCAGGGCCGCGAGCGCCGCGCCGAGGCCGCCGCCGGCGCCCGCTCCGGGCACGTCGCGGTACGGCGCGAGCTCCGCCATCGCCTCGAGCCGGAGCTCCAGCATCAGCGCGCCCTCCCTGCTCGCGCCCTTCTGCGGACCGAAGACGCGCGCGGCACCGCGCTCGCCGAGCAGCGGATTGCGCACGTCGCACGCGACGCGGATCGGCAGGTCGCTCAGCCACCGCCCGACCACGGAACGCAGACCCTCGCCGCCGTCGACGGTCGCGGTCCCGCCGGGGCAGACGAGAATCGACGTCGGCCGCGCCGCGAGCGTCGCGAGCATCAGCTCGCCGAGCCCGCGGCTCGTCGCGCGCAGCGGATCGAGCTCGTCCTCGCGCAGCCGCGCCAGGCCGATCGCCTGCGCCGCCTCGACGACCGCCGTGCCGTCCGGCAGGAGCAGGAACCGCGCCGCGACCGGCCGGCCCAGCGCGTCCGAGACGACCGCCGTCCGCCACTCGCCGCCGAGCGAGCGCTCGAGCACCTCGGCCGTCCCGTCGCCGCCGTCCGCGACGGGCGCCTCGTCGACCTCGACGCCCTCGACGCGGCGCATCCCCACGGCCAGCAGCGACGCGGCCTCGACCGGGCTGAGGACGCCCTTGAGGCTACCCGGGCACGCGAGCACGAGCACGTTCCGGCTCCTCCTCTTCCGCCGCGGCGCCGAGGGGCCCGACGTCGCTCTCGGTGGCCTCCGGGATCTGCTTCAGCGTCGCGTACGAGAGCCCCTCGCGCGCGAGGAACAGTAGGCCCACGCCGACGCCGACCGACGCCTCGATCGCCTGCAGCCCGATCCCGAACGCGAACCCGCGCGCGTAGGCGACGCCGTACGACACGAGCGGCAGCGCGACGGCCGCCTGGACGAGGCCGACGTTGCCCGGCCAGAGCGGGAAGATCGTCGCGATGTTCATCAGCACGAGCACGAGCCCCGCGGCGGCGAGCGGCTCGTGGATGTGGAACGCGCGCATCGCCGTGTACACGGCGAGCAGCTGACAGAACCAGCCGATGAACTGGAACGTCGCGGCGACGAGCGCGGGCACCGGCGCGCGCATGACCGCGAGGCCCGTGCGCGCCCGCGCGACGAGCTTGCGCACCGTTCCGAGCCCGTCGATCGCGTCGTGGTGGCGCCGCGCAGTCGCGAGCGCGAACATGAACAGGCCGAAGCCGATCGCGATCACCACCAGGAGACTCGTGATCGCCCAATGGGGCACTTTCGCCGCGAGCAGCACCCACACGACGAGCGTCAGCGCCGGGAAGAGGTCGAAGACCCGGTGCGCGAACACGGAGCCGATGAGCGTCACGCCCGCGCCGTCGCGCCCGGGCATGCGGCGCGTGAGCACGGCGACGCGCGCGAGCTCGCCGACGCGCCCCGGCAGCACGGCGTTCGCGAACAGACCGACGCAGAACGCCGAGAACACGAGCCGGAACCGCGGATGCGGCGGCGGCATCGCCTGCTTGATCGCGGTGTCCCACGCGACCGCGCGCGCGACGACCGAGAGCAGGTTCAGCCCGACGGCGGCCCACACCCAGCGCCAGCGCACGACCGTGAAGGCGTCCTTGACGAGGCTCCAGTTGGGCCCGCGCCACCAGATCAGCGCCACCGCGATGCCGATGAACGGCAGGAACAGGAGCAGCCGCCACCCGCGGGGCAGGTGCACGCGCTTCACGCGGCGACCCGCTCGTACGTCTGCTCGAGGCGCGCGGCGACCGACGGCCACGCGTAGCGCTCCTCGGCGAGCGCGCGTGCGGCGCGCCCCATCTCGACCCGGCGCTCCTCGTCGTCCAGCACGGCGACGACCGCGTCGGCCAGCGCGTTCTCGTCGCCGGGCGGGACGAGCGCTGCGGTGTCGGCCGTCGCGACGGCCGCGTAGCCCGGGATGTCCGACGCGACCGCGGGCGTCGCGCACGCGAACGCGCGCGTGAGCACCATTCCGAAGCTCTCGCCGCCGAGCGCCGGCGAGACGAGCAGCTTCGCGGCGCGCAGCTCCTCGGTCAGCCGCTCGTTGGTCACGATGCCGAGGACGTCGACGCCGGCCTCGTCCGTGCGCAGGCGCGCGTGCAGGAGGCGGTACTGCAGCGGGTCGGTGCCGATCAGCCGCAGCCGCGCGCCGGTGTGGCGGTGGATCTCGGGCCACGCCCCGAGGAGCACGCGCAGGCCCTTCCTCGGATCGTGCCGGCCGATGAAGACGACGCGATGCTCGCGGTCGGCCGCGTCGGTCGCCGGTGGGATCACGACGCCGTTCGGGACGACCTCGTACTCCCCGGGCAGCCACCGCCGCGCCGTCGCCGCTGCCTGCTCCGAGACGGCGATGCGGCCGTCGACGCGGTCGGCGAGGAAGCCCCAGATGTGCACTCCGCCCCTCATCCAGCCGAGCTCGCCGGCGGCATGCCACGTCGCGACGAGCGGGCAGCGGGCGAGCGCGAGCGTCGCGACCGCGATCGCGGGCGTCATCGGCTCGTGCACGTGCACGACGTCGAAGCGCTCGCGCTCGAGCACGCGCCGGATGCGGCCGACGGTCTGCGGCGAGAGGACGATGTTCGGCAGCGACCCGTTCGCCGGGACGACGACCGAGCGGCCGACCGGGATGACGCCCGGCGGCAGGTCGCCGTGGCGGCCGGTGCGCGGGTGGAGCAGGCGCGTCAGCTTCCCCGGCGGGTCGTGGCCGATCACGATCCTCACGTCGTGCCCGCGCTCGCGGAGCGATGCGGCCTGGTTCTCGGCGTGCTCGACGACGCCGCCCCAGTACGACCACGAGAACGGGACGACGATGCCGATCTTCATGCCGGCGCGCCCGCGAACGCGCGCGCGAGCCGCTCGATGCCGAGCTCGAGCAGCTCGTCCGGCACCGACAGCGAGAGCCGCATCCATCCTTCTCCGCTCGGGCCGAACCCCTCGCCGGGCGCGACGGCGAGGCGGTGCTCGACGAGCAGGCGCTCGGCGCTGAGCCCGTCCGGCAGGCGCACCCAGACGTAGAACGTGCCCTCGCAGACCGGCGGTTCCGGCAGCGCGGCGGCGAGCGCGTCGCGGCGGCGCTCGTACAGCGCGACTCGCTCGGCGACCGAGTCCTGCGGCCCCTCGAGCGCGGCGACCGTCGCGGCCTGGACCGGCGCGAAGATTCCGACGCGCGTGTGGTCGTTGAAGAGGTTGACGCGCTCCACGATGTCCGCGTTGCCGACGACGAACCCGACGCGCCAGCCGGCCATGCCGTACGTCTTCGACATCGACCACATCTCGACGCCGACGTCCTTCGCGCCGGGCGCGGCGAGGAAGCTCTGCGGCGAGCGGTCGTCGAAGACGAGGTCGACGTACGCGGCGTCGTGCACGATCGCCGTGCCGGTTCGCTGTGCGTACTCGACCGCCGCGTCGAACACACCGGGCGCGACGCAGACCGCGCACGGGTTCGACGGGTAGTTCAGGTACAGCGCGGCCGCGGCAGGCGCCGCGTCGAAGTCCGGCGCCCAACCGGCGGCCGGGTCGAGTGGCAGCACCTTCATCTCCGCGCCGGCGAGGGCGGGGCCGGACGTGTAGTCCGGGTAGTACGGGTCGGGGAAGAGGATCGTGTCGCCGCGCTGCGCGAGCGCCATCGCCAGCTCGACGATCGCCGTCTTCGTCCCCGGCACGAGCGCGACCTCGCGCTCGGGGTCGAGCTCGACGCCGTAGACGTCGCGGTAGCGCGCAGCGATCGCCTCCTTCGTGCGCGCGAGGCCGCGGATCGGCGAGTACCCGTGGACCGACGGGTCGAGCGCCGCCTCGCGCAGCGCCTCCGCGACGTGCGGCGGCGGCCCGACGTCAGGATTCCCGCGCCCGAGGTCGACGAGCGGCGGCCCCTCCTCGCCCGCGGCCGCGGCGACGCGCCCCAGGAGGGTCACGAAGTACTGCTGCGGAAGCCGGCCGAGCCGGTCTGGACGCGGACGCACCAGGGCGATGCTACTTCCCCGCTCGGCGCTGAACGCGCCGTTGAGCGGTGGGAAGGGGCCGCTCGCCGACAGCCTCATTGCCCTTTCGCGCGGCCGGTCGCACCTTCCGCACATGACCGCCATCACCGAACGCCTGAACAGTTTCGAGCGGCGCCTGCGGAGCCTCGAGGTCGAGCTCGACGACCTGCGCCGGCTCGCTGCGGAAGAAACGGCGACACCCGAACCGGAACAACCGACCTGGACCTACTTCGAGACGCCCAAGCTCCCGCCGCCGCCACCTCCGCCTCCACCTCCTGCACCGAAGCCGGAGCCTGTGCGCATCGCAGCGCCGCCGCCCCTTCCGCCAAAGCCGCCGGCGCCGCCGCGGGAGATCGACCTCTCGTTCCTCTTCAGCGCCCGCGCGCTCGCCTGGTCGGGCGGCGCGGTGACGCTGCTCGGCATTGTCTTCTTCTTCGTGCTGAGCGTGCAGCGCGGCTGGATCGGCCCGTCGCTGCGCGTCGCGCTCGGCGCGGCCGCGTCGACGCTCCTCTTCGGCGCGGGCGTGTGGGCCCGCCGCCGCTACGGCGATGTCTACTCGACGTACGCGGCCGTCGGCGCCGGGATCGCCGGCGGCTACGCGACGCTGCTCGCGGCGGCCGCGCTCTACGACCTCCTCCCCGCCCCGGTCGCGCTCGTGCTCGCCGGCGCGATCGCGGGCGTCGGCGTCGCGACCTCCCTCGCGTGGCGCTCCGAGACGATCGCGGGCCTCGGCCTGATCGGCGCGATCCTCGTGCCGCTCGTCGCGCTCGAGCAGGGCGGCCTCTCGTCGCTCGGCACGGCGTTCGTCGCAGTCGTGCTCGGCGGGACGATCGTCGTCGCCCTGCGGCAGGAGTGGTGGACGCTCCTCGCCGTCGCGGCGATCGCGAGCGCGCCGCAGATCGAAGTGCTGATGCTCGACGCCGAAGGACGCCACGGCCGCGCGCTCACGCTCGCGATCGCGTTCTGGTTGCTCTACGCCGCCGCGGGCGTCGCGGGACACCTGCGCCGCCGCGCGACGGCGCTCACCGCGGAGCCGTCGGCGTTCCTCGTCTTCAGCGGCGCGTTCGCCGGGAACGCGTGCGCGATCCTCTTCGACGGCCGCGCGCAAGGACTCTCGATGCTCACCGTGGCCGTCTCGTACGCCGCGCTCGCCGCCGCGCTCTTCGCGAAGCAGCGCGACCTGTCCGCGCTCGCGACAGCCGTCGCGCTCGGCGTCGGCGGCGTCGCCGCGGCCGACCTGCTGAACGGCGACGCGCTGACAGTCGCGTGGGCCGCCGAGGCGTCCGTCCTCGCGTGGCTCGCCCGCCGCGTGCGCGAGCTGCGCTTCCAGCTCGCGTCGCTCGTGTGGCTCGGCCTCGCGGTCGCGCACGCGATCGGGCTCGACGCGGCACCGCGCGACCTCTTCGTCGCGAGCGACACGCCGGCCCGCGGCCTGCTCGCCGTCGTCGCCGTCGCGATCGCCGCCGCGCTCGTCGCACTGCACACCGGCGACTGGGACGAGACCGGCGAGCAGCGCGGCATCCTGCGCCCGCTTTCGCGCCTGCTCGCCGACCTGCGCGCGAGCCAGGACGGACTGCGCGTCGTCGCGTCGTGGCTCGCGGGCGCGCTCGCCCTCTACGCGGGCGCGCTCGCGATCCTCGGCGTCGCCGAGTGGATCGGCGACGACGTCGACGCAGCGTTCGACTGGGGCCACGTCGGCATCGCCGCGCTCCTGGGCCTCGCCGGCCTCGCGTGCGTGCGCGCAGGCGTGCGCGTCGCGGGCCTGACGATCCTCGGCACTGCGATCGCGCTCGTCATCACCTACGACCCGACGTTCCTCGCGCAGACGCCCCGCGGCTACGCGTTCCTCGCCGTCGCGCTCGCCGTCTTCCTCGCGAGCTTCGACGAGACGAGCGGTGAGGAGATCGCCTGGAGCCTCCTCGGCGCCGGCCTCGTCCTCGGCGGCGCGGGCGCCGCGTGGCTCCTCGACGGGACGCCCCTCGCGCTCGTCTGGTCGGCCGAGGCCGCGGCGCTCGCGTACGTCGGCCACCGCACGAACCGCCTGCGCGTCTCGCTCGGCGCGTTCGCGTGGCTCGGCGTCGCGACCGCGCACGTACTCATCGTCGACGCGCCCCCGCGCGACTTCGTCCTCCCGACCGCGCACCCGTGGCACGGGATCCCCGCGCTGCTCGCCCTCGGCGCAGCCGGACTCGCCGTCGCGCTGCTCTCGAGCGAGCGCTCCGTGCGCCTCACGTCGACGGTCGTCGCGTGCGCGGCGCCGCTCTACGCGGTCTCGCTCGGCATCCTCGAGGTGCTGCCGTTCGACTGGGGCCACGTCGCGATCGCCGGCCTCTGGGGCACGCTCGGCCTCGCGGCCGTCCTCGCCGGCCGCCGCATCGCGGGCCTCGCGCTCGGCGCGGCCACCGTCGCGCTCGCGGCGGAGGCGATCGCCGAGCTCGCGCCCGAGCCGCGCTCGTACGCGCTGCTCGTGATCGCCGCGTCGGCGCTCCTGATCGGCTACTTCTACGGCCGGCTCGAGATCTCGCTCGCCGGCACGATCCTCAGCATCCCGCTCGCCGCCGGCGGCCTCATCGGCCTCCTCGAAGGGACGGAGCTCGGCCTCGCGCTGCTCGGCGTCGCGGCGGCGCACGCCGCGCTCGCGGCAGGCGCGTTCCGCCGCGACCGCGACCTCTCGACGCTGCACTGGGTGACGGCGCTCGTCGTGGCCGTACCCGCCTCCGCGATCGTCCTCGACGGGACGTGGCTCGTGCTCGCGTGGACGGCGACCGCCGCCGGCCTCGCCCTGCTCCCGCGCGCGCTAAACGAGCAGCGGTTCGAGCCTGCGTCCTTCGCTTACCTCGTGCTGGCAGGCGTCTGGACGCTGACGCTCGAGGCCCGGCCCGACCTGCTCGTCCGCGTGCACGCGCACCCGGGCGCAGGCGCGCCCGCGGCGCTGCTCCTCGCGGTCGCCGCGGCCGTCTACGCGTCGCGCGCGACGCAGCTGCGCGCGCACACGTGGTGGGCGACCGGCACGCTCGCCGTCTACGGCGTGTCGCTCGCGCTGCTCGAGCTCTTCCGCCACCTCGGCGACGTGAGCCCGGTCACGGCCTACCAGCGAGGGCACACGGCGGTCTCCGCGCTGTGGGGCCTGATCGGGCTCGCCCTCCTCTACACCGGCCTCCAGCGCAGCGTCCGCGCGCTCCAGCTCGGCGGCTTCGCACTCTTCGGGATCAGCATCGCGAAGCTCTTCATCTTCGATCTGACGATGCTGAGCTCGATCGCGCGCGCCTTCTCGTTCCTCGCCGTCGGCGCCGTCCTCCTGCTCGGCGGGTTCTTCTACCAGCGTTTGACCCAGCCGACCGATACGGAACGCTTGGTCTCGTAAAGCTGCTATCCTCCTTACGAGACCGAGCGTTCCGTAAGGAGGAGGATGCAGAAGCAGATCGGAAGGCCCCGCGAGGCACGCGCCGACCGCGCGATCCTCGACGCGGTGCTCGAGCTCCTGGCCGCGCAGGGCGTTCACGACCTGCGCGTCGACCAGGTCGCCGACCGCGCCGGCGTCGGCAAGGCGACGATCTACCGGCGGTACCGCTCGAAGGACGAGTTGGTGACGGCCGCGATCGCCGCCCTGGTCGGCGACATCGCCGTTCCCGATACGGGCACGACCGAAGACGACCTGCTCGCGCTGATGCGCGAGGCGGTGGCTGTCTACTCCGGCCGGGTCGCCGCGGGAGCGATGCCCGCGCTCGTCGCCGCGATGCACCGAGACGCCGAGCTCGCGCGTGCGGTGCGCGACGGATTCCTCGCCGCGCGCCGCCGCGCCCTGCAAGACGTGCTCCTCCGCGGCATCGACCGCGGCGACCTCGACCCCGACCTCGACCTCGAACTCGCGCTCGACGTGCTCGGCGGCCCGCTCTTCTACCGGCTGCTCGTCACGGGCGGCCCGATCGACGAGCGGCTCGCCGTCGGTGTCGTCGACCTGATCCTGCGCGGATTCGCACCAACATCGAAGGAGAGCTCATGAAGATTCATGCGATTCAGACCGGCACCGTCGCCCTCACGAGGAGTTGGCGCGAAGGCGTCGGCCACGGCAAGCGCCGCCTGCTCAACTCGCTTCTCGATCGCGAGTGGACCGACCCGCTCCCGATCTACGCGTTCGCGATCGAGCATCCGGAAGGCGTGATCGTCGTCGACACGGGTGAAACGGCGCGCGCGATGGAGCCCGGTTACTTCCCGCGCTGGCAGCCGTTCTTCCGCTTCGCCGTTCGCGAGCAGGTCGAGCCCGAGCAGGAGATCGGTCCGCAGCTGGAACGGCTCGGCATCGAACCGAGCGACGTCCGCCGCGTCGTGCTGACGCACCTGCACACCGACCACGCCGGCGGCCTGCATCACTTCCGCGGCACCGAGATCCTCGTCACGCGCACCGAGCTCGAGTACGCGACCGGCGCGAAGGGACGCCTGCGCGGGTACCCGAGCAACCGCTGGCCGAGCTGGTTCGACCCGACGACGATCGAGCTGCAGCCGGCGCCGATCGGGCCGTTCCCGCACAGCCTCCGGCTGACGAGAGCGGGCGACGTCACCGTCGTTCCCGTCCCCGGCCACACGCCCGGGCAGGTCGGCGTGCTCGTGCACGAGAGCGACCACGCCGTGTTCCTCGCCGGCGACAGCTCGTACACGCAGGACCTGATGCTGCGCGGAGTCGTCGACGGCGTCGGCGCCGACGAGGAAGCCGAGCGGCTCACGCACCGGCGGATTCGGGCCTACGCCGCCGAGACTCCGACGGTCTACCTCGTCGCGCACGACCCGGAGACCGAGCTGCGCCTGCGCGAGCGGCGAATCGTCCAGCCGGTGCCCGCGCAGGTGGCGGCATGACCAGAGTCGAGAGTCACGTTCGCGTCGAGCGCCCGATCGACGAGGTCTTCGCCTTTGTGGCGGACCCGCGCAACTTCCCGTCCTGGAACTCCGCCGTCACCGGCGTGCGGCCGAACGGCCGCTCCGCCTACGTGATGGAGCGGCAGCTACCGATCGGGCGAGTCGAGAACGAGCTCGTGGTCGTCGCCCGCGAGCAGCCGACACGGTTCGCAGTCGAGACGA
>DASXTR010000080.1:0-6491 GCA_036505325.1 Gaiellaceae bacterium | reverse complement strand
CGCTACGTGCGCGAGGCGTTCGCGGCCGGCGCCAGCGGTTACGTCCTCAAGGAGGCAGCCGATTCGGAGGTCGTCGCCGCGGTGCGGGAGGTCGCCCGCGGCGGGCGGTACGTCAACCCGGAGCTCGGGGCACGCCTGCTGACGGCCGAAGCGGAGGCGGAGCGGCGCGCCGACGCGGATCCACTCTCCGAACGCGAACGTGAGGTGCTTCGTCTGCTCGCCCTCGGCCACACGAACCAGGAGATCGCGAAGCAGCTCTTCATCTCGGTGCGCACGGCCGAGACCCACCGGGCGCACATCATGCAGAAGCTCCGCCTCGAGAGCCGCGCGGAGCTCGTGCGGTACGCGCTCGCGCAGGGACTGCTCGAACAGTGAGGTCCATACGACGGGCCGCCCGGAGGCGGCCCGTCGTTCTGCGGGAGCAGACTCCGCTGCTACGCCGTGGGAACCGGGGTGACCTGCGCGCTCTTCCGGCGGAAGAGCGTGAGCGCGGTCTCCGGGTTGCGGAGCGCCCCGCCGATCGCCAGCACGGCGAACCCGATGCCGGCGAGCAGGAGGGCGATGCCGACCACGAGCCCGAACAACGCGACCTGCTCGGCCATGTAGCTGACGTTCAGCGCCGTCGACAGCGCGGTCTCGGTGACCCAGAGGTTGCGGGCACCGTTGTCGACCGGCCGCTGCGTCTTCGGGTCGACGGCTGCGTACTTCACGTCGCTCGTGGCGCCGTGGCCGTCGGTGAACTTCGCCGGCGCGCCCGGCTTGGCGACGAAGCGACCCATCTGCGAGTAGGTCAGTCCGCCGGTCGCCTCGAGCGCGTGGATCCGCATGTAGCTCGCGAAGGCCTTCGCCCGCGGGCCGGTGTTGATCGCCTTCCCGGCGACCGAGACGGTCGGCAGGTCGACGCCGGTGAGGCCGGCCTGCTTCGCCTCGGCGGCGATCGCGGCGGGCGTCATGTCGGGCGAGCCGACGATCTGCTCGAGCTTCAGGCTGTCCCGAACCGTCGAGCGGCCGTCGATGCTCATCGCGATCGCTCCGATGCCGAACGCCACGAGGACGACGGCGGCGAAGAGCCCTCCGATCTCGAATAGCTTGCGCATGGTTCTGCTCCCTTCGGTCATGGTCGACGTTTCGACCTTTCGGGTGCAGTGTCGGGGCGATCGGGCCGGGCGCCATCCGCGATCGTGCTGAAGCTCTCTGCGGTGCATTCCCGAACCGATTGCGGGATTCCCGCAGGCTTCCCGCAGGCTCACCAGGTCTTCGTCTGCGGGCGGAGCTCAGGTCGCCGGACGCGAACGCGCGCGTCGACGGCAACGCACCGGCCGGGAAGCGCGAGCACCGGGTTGAGGTCGAGCTCGGCTACCGCGGGCAGCTCCTCGCCGAGACGCCCGAGGCGGTGGACGAGATCTGTCAACGCGCCGACGTCCGCGGGCGGGGCGCCGCGGAAGCCGCCCACGAGCCGTCCGGCCTTGCCGGAGGTGACGAGCTCGTCGGCGTCGACGTCGGTGAGCGGTGCGATCCGAAAGGCGGCGTCTCCGATCAGCTCGGCGAAGACCCCGCCGGGGCCGAAGGCGACGAGCGGACCGAAGACGGGATCCTGGAGGAGCCCGGCCAGCAGCTCGGCACCGCCCGCGATCATCGGCTGCACCGTGACCGGCGCACCGATCCGCTCGACCGCCGCACGCACGACTGCCTCGTCGCGCAGGTCGAGCGCGATTCCGCCGCTCTCGGTCTTGTGGGCTCCGGCGGCGGCGGTCTTGACGACGACCGGATAGCCGAGCCGCGAGGCGGCCGCGACCGCCTCGTCGGCCGAGGCCGCCGTCTCCTCGGGGACAAGGGGAAGGCCGTACGCGAGCAGCAGCTCCCGGGTGTCAGCGGGCTCGAGCCACACGTCGTCGGCGTCTGCAAGGACGCGCTCCACGACTGCCGCTGCGGCGGCCGGGTCGATGCCGTCCAGATCGGGGACGGAGCCGAGGGGACGGCGCAGCCAGTCGGCGCGGTCGGCCGCCCGGCCGAGGGCGCGCGCGGCGGACTCCGGGTACGCGAAGGCCGCCGCCGAACGCGGCTCCGCGCGGAGTGCAGCAGGAATCCCCTCGCTGCTCATCACAACCGCGAGGACCGGCTTGTCGGCGGCGGTGGCCGCCGCCGCAACGGCGGCCGCGACGTCGTTCGCCGTCGCGGACACAGCCGGGACGAAGAGGACGATGACGGCGTCGACTCCCGGGTCGTCGAGCAGGATCGGCAGCGCCGACTCGTACAGCCCCGCGGTCGCCGAGCCCAGCATGTCGACCGGGTTTGCGACGCTCGCCTCGGCGGGCAGCAGCGCCGCGAGTGCGCTCCTCGTCTCGTCGGCGAGTGCGTGCAGCTCCAGCCCGGCCGCCTCGGACGCGTCCGCGCACATGATCCCGAGACCCCCCGCGTTCGTCAGCACGGCGACGCGCCGCCCGCGCGGCGCCGGCTGAGCCGAGAGCAGCGTCGCGACGTCGATGAGCTCCTCCAGCGACCCCGCGCGGATGACGCCGGCTTGGCGGAAGAGCGCATCGACCGCGACCTCGGAGCCGGCAAGCGCCGCCGTGTGCGAGCTCGCAGCGCGGGCGCCGGTCGTGGTGATGCCGCTCTTCACTGCAAGGATCGGCTTTCGGCGCGCGACGCGACGGGCGAGGCGCCCGAACTTGCGCGGGTTCCCGAACGACTCGACGTACAGGAGGACGACCTCCGTCCTGTCGTCGTCCTCCCACCACTCGAGCAGGTCGTTGGACGAGACGTCGGCCTTGTTGCCGATCGAGACGAAGGCCGACAGGCCGAGGCCGCGGGCGTGCGCCGCTTCGAGCAATGCGAGCCCGAGCGCGCCGCTCTGGGACGAGAACCCGATGTTGCCTGGCGGCGCCGACCGCGACGCGAACGTCGCGTCGAGGCGCACGGCGGCAGAGGCGATTCCGAGGCAGTTGGGTCCGATCAGGCGCGCGCCGTGCGCCCGCACGAGCGCGAGCAGCGCCTGCTGGCGCTCGACGCCCTCGGCGCCCACTTCGGCGAACCCGGCGGAGATCACGCACAGTGCACGCACGCCCTTGCGCAGCGCGGAGTCGGCCGCGTCGACGACCGCCGCCGCAGGCACGCAGATGACCGCGAGGTCGACTGCATCCGGAATCTCGCCGATGGACGAGTACCCGCGGACGCCGGCTACGGCGTCGCCGCTGCGGTTGACCGGGTACGCCGCGCCTGCGAAGTCGCCGGCGAGGATGTTGCGGAAGAGCTCGCCTCCAATCGTCCCGCGTCGCGGCGACGCGCCGAGCACGGCGACGGCCTGCGGTTCGAAGAACGGGCGCAACGACGCGGCGACGGCGGTGTGGTCGCGCGCGGCGACCCGCTCGGCATACGTCTCCGTCGTCGCGAGCGGAAACGTGACCTCGGCGACGCCGCCCTCCAGCGTGCGCGTGAGCTCGAACCCGGCATCCGCGAAGACGCCCAGCATCGGCGCGTTGCCCGTCATCACCTCTGCGACGAAGCGCTTGATTCCCTGCTGCGACGCCCGCTCTGCCAGCTGCTCGAGCAGGCGCGTTCCGACGCCGCGGCCCTGGTAGTCGTCCGCGACGGCGAATGCCGCCTCGGCGGCATCGCGATCGCGGAGCCGGACGTAGCTCGCGAGCGCCACGACGCGGTCGTCGCCGTCGTCCGCGGAGATGGCCAGGAGCGCCCCGCGCTCGGCCCAGTCGGGCTCCAGCGCGGACTCGACCAGCTGCTCGTCGACCGCCGGGTGACCGTGGAAGCGGAAATAGAGGCTCTCGTTCGAGAGACCGGAGAAGAAGCGGACGAGCGCCGGAGCGTCCACGCGTACCGGATCGCGCAGGCGCAGCGTGCTGCCGTCGCGGAGGATGACGTCGACTGCGGACGCGGTGGCCATCAGCTGATTCTCGACCACGCTCACGCCGCTTGCGCCTCCTCGAGCGGCGGGACGATGCCTTCAGGGGCGAGCGACGACAGCCGGAGGAGCGCCGGCGGTCCCCCGGTACGGCCGAGGGCGAACGCGGGCGTGCCGCGAACGCCGGCGACGGCGGCCGCCCTCCGCGCCTGCGCGAGCTCGCGCTCGACTGCCGGCAGGTCGCGCTCGGCGGCGAGACGGTCGTAATCGAGGTGGGCTTGCCCGGCGATCTCCGCCAGGAGCTCGTCGTCCACCCAGCCGCTGTTCTCGGCGCCCTGAGCCCGGTAGAGGGCGTCGACGACGTCCCAGAGCCGGCCGTGGCGCCCGGCGGCGATCGCCGTCTTGACGGCCAGCTCCGAGTCCGGGCCGATGAACGCGAGCCCGCGGAACACGATCCGCAGCCGCCCGGTCCGAACGTAGTCCTCGACGAGGACGGGCAGCGTCTGGAGTGCCCACTGCGCGCAGTACGGACATTGCAGGTCCGCGTACTCGACGAGCGTGAGCGGCGCCCGCGGGCTGCCGAGCACGGGTCCCTTCTGCGGGATGCCCGCGAACAGCCGCTCCGCCGCGTCGGGCGCGGCGCTCGGCGCCGGCGGCTTCTCCGTCGCTGCGCCGATCTGACTCGCCGCGATGAGCAACACGGCGAACACGGCCGCGGATGCGAACGCGATGCCGAGCCGCAGCCTCCTGCTGTCGATCCTCTTCACTGTGCGCCTCCACCTGCGGCGATCGAATGTCAGTGGGACATCGTCCCCTGGACGTTGCCGACCTTCAGCAGGCCGACCTGGCCCTGGTCGACCGCGGCGAATGCGTGCGAGACGAACGGATAGAGACCCGGCTCGTCGATCTGGACATCGAAGACACCGCCGCCGCCGGCCGGAACCGTCACGGTCTGGACGTTGTGCAGCGCGTCGTCAGGGTTCATGTCCCCGAACGGGTACGCGGTGTTGAGGACCGTCCCGACGATGTGGAAGTCGGTGTCGAGCGACGGGCCGGCGTCGACGACCCAGAATCGGACGAGCTCGCCCGGCTTCGCCGTCAGCGGGTGCTTCACGTACTGGCCGGCGTAGCCGTTGAACGTCATCCAGTCCGGCATGCGCGCGTGCGCCTTGTCCATGTTGAACTCCGCCGGCTTCCCGAGGCCGTCCGAGGCCAGGTACCACTCGCTTGCGACGAGCACGTAGTCCTTGTCGGCCTTCGGCAACACGCCCGGCTTCGGCTCGACGACGATCGCGCCGTACATGCCGTTCGCGATATGCGCGAGCACCGGCTTGGTGCCGCAGTGGTACATGAAGACGCCGGGATCGTTCGCGCGGAAGGTGTAGCTGACGGACTTGCCCGGCAGCACGTCGCCGAACGCCTTGTCCGGCGCGACGCGCGCGGCGTGGAAGTCGACCGAGTGCGGGATCGCGCCGTCGTTCGTCAGGGTGACCTTGACGAGCTGACCCTGGCGCACGTGGATCACCGGGCCCGGCGCGCCGCCCGCCCAGGCCCAGGCGGAGTACTTCACGCCGGGTGCGATCTGGACGGTGACGTCCTTGAGCACGAGGTCGACGTTCGCGACCGGACCGGCCGGGGCGGCCGGCAGCGCGGCCGGGAACGGCTCGTGGGCCGCAGCCAGCGCGTCGGCGTTGTCCGGCGCCGCGCCGGCGAAGCTCGTCAGCGCACCGGTCGCACCCGAGGCGCCGGTCATGTCCATGCCCGGCATGCCGGCCGTGCCGCCGCTCGCGCTCGTCACCGCCGCCGCCGCGCGGTTGGCCGCGTCCTTGGCGTCGTGGGCGTCGAACCACATCATCACCGCAAAGAAGCCGAGGATCGCGACGAGGAGGCCGAGCATCATCGACACGGCCGCCCAGATCGCGTGCGAGTCGGAGTCCTCGTAGGCAACCGTGCCGCTCGCGTCTCCGCGTTGCGTCAATCCGGTGCCGTTGGACCGCGGCGGGGCTGGTGAAACGGGCGGCGCTGAGCTCATGGTGGTCTCCTCTCGAATGTCTCTACGAACCTAGGAGACGGCAGGCCCCTGAACGTCCTCACTGGGCCGCAGACGGGATACCGGTATGTCCGCAGACCTGGCTGCGGGTTTCCCGCAGCCAGGTCTCTGCGACGGCCGATCTAGACGCCGACCGCGGTCTCCTCGCGCTCGGGCAGCTCGGGTGCGACGGGAGTCGCCTCGAGCACGACCTTGAGCGCGTGCGTGCGTGCCGCGTCGCCGAAGGTGTCGTACGCGGCGCGCACCCTGGTCTCGTGGGGTCTTCCGCTCGGAGCGTGCGTGCTCGGTGTAAGCGTCGCGCTCCTCCCCGAGCCGGTTCAGAACGTGTACGAGCGACCCGTCGGATTGCTGCTCGCCGTCGCGTCGCTGCTCTACATAATCGAGTTGCGGCACGCAGCTCGGGGCGACGGCAGCGCCAGCGCGCCGAGCAGGAGCTCGCGCGCAGCGAGGAGCGCCTCCAGCTCGCCCAGCTGATCGCCGGGATCGGCACGTGGGACCGTGACGTCGACGCCGGCGAGCTCGTCCTGTCGAAGGGCCTCCGCGAGCTCATGGGCATGGACGGCGAGACCGAGCTCACGTACGAGG
>DASXTR010000079.1:0-31302 GCA_036505325.1 Gaiellaceae bacterium | reverse complement strand
CCGCACCGGATCTACCACTCGGGCGACACGGTCTGGCACGACGCGATCGTGGAGCGCGTGCGTCGGCACGAGGTGACGGTCGCCCTCGTCCCGATCAACGGGCGCGCGCCGGAGCGCCGCGTCGCCGGGAACCTCGCCGGGGCCGAGGCGGCGCGGCTCGCGCGCGCGATCGGCGCGCAGCTGGCGGTGCCGATGCACTACGACATGTTCGAGTTCAACACCGAGCCGCCAGACGAGTTCGTGCGCGAGGCCGAGCAAATCGGACAGCCGACGCGCGTCCTGCGCGCCGGCGAGCGGCTGACGCTCGCGCCCGGCTAAGAACCTCTAACGCAATGACGGCCCGGCGGCACAGCGCTTCGTTGAGTTAGAGGTTCTAAAGCCGACGAAGCGCGTCGATCTCGTCGCGCGTCAGCTCGCGCCATTCCCCCGGCGAGAGGTCGTCGACCCCGAGCTGCGCGTAGCGCGCCCGGTGGAGCTTTCGCACCGGGTGGCCGACGGCCGCGAGCATCCGCTTCACCTGATGCTTGCGCCCCTCGTGGATCGTGAGCTCAACGCGCCCGGGCCCGAGCAGCCGCGCCGCCGCCGGCGCGGTGCGCCCGTCGTCGAGCCCCACGCCTTCCGCGAGCGCGCGCAGCGCCTCGGCGTCCGGGTCGCCCTCGACGTCGGCAACGTAGACCTTGTCGATCTCGTAGCGGGGGTGCGCGAGCCGGTGCGCGAGCTCGCCGTCGTTCGTCAGGAGCAGCGCACCGGTCGTGTCCGCATCCAGCCGCCCGACCGGCACGACGCGCGCGGAGTGGTCGACGAGGTCGACGACCGTCGGCCGCCCCCGCGGGTCGCGCGCCGTCGTCACGACCCCGGCCGGCTTGTGCAACAGGACGTATGCGAGCGCCTGCTTGGCAAGCGGTCGCCCGTCGAGGCGCACGTCGTCGGTCGCCTGCACGAAGGTGTTCAGCTGCCCGACCTCGCCGTTGACGGTCACGCGGCCGGCCTTGATCAGCTCATCTGCCTTCCGGCGCGAAGCGACCCCGGCCCGCGCGAGCCAAGCGTTCAGCCGCATTGCAGAAGTTCCACGTTCGGCACGAAGACGTTACCCACGCGTCACAGAATGCTCGTTAGCGTTCGTGTTGGGAGGCGCAGGCCCCCAGGGGGCCGCGCGCGCGGGCGCGCACGCGGGGACCTAGTACAGCGTCGACGCGAGCCGGCGGCGGTACCGGACGGTGAGCGGATGATCGTGGCCGAGCTCGCTGAACAGCTCGACCATCAGGCGCCGCACCTCCTCGCGGCGTTGCGGGTCGGCGTCCTCGAGGCGGGCGAGCAGGATCTCGAACGCGCGCTCGTAGTCGTTCTCACGCAGCGCGCCTGCGAGCTCTTCGTCGCCTTCGAGCAACTCGACGAGCGGCGGCTTCGTCAGCTCGTCGAGGAACGATTCCACCGCGGCGCGCGGCTGCGCACCGACGAACTCCGCGACCACCTGTCCGTTCCGGAACGCCTTGACGGCGGGGATCCCACGCACCTCGTACTCCGCGGCGACGTGGGGGTTCGCGTCGACGTCGACCTTCGCCAGCACGACGCCGTCGCGCTTCGCCGTCTCCTCCTCGAGCACCGGCGTGAGCATCTTGCAAGGCCCGCACCAGTCCGCCCAGAAGTCGACCACGACCGGCTGCTCGGCCGAGCGTTCGACGACGTCGGCCTGAAACGTCTCGTCTGTGACGTCCATCACCGCAGAGGATGCCCGAACGGCCATGTCCACAGCGGCGGGCGGACACGCACCCGGACCCCTGGGGACTCCCGTCTCCCTACACGAACCGTATCGAGAGGTCGCGGCCCGCCGTGTGCCGACTTCGTGACGTTGTATCCACAAGCTACCAGCGCACGACGCGCACCTGGAAGCCCGTGACCTCGACCGCGCCGGCTGCAGCGAGCACCTCCCATTCCTCGTCGTCCGGGTTTGCGTGGACGAATGCGGCGCCGTCCTCGAACGCGCTCGCGCAGGCGGCTGCCACGAGCGCCTCGACGACGTCTCGCCGCGACGCACCCGGGACGGCGCCGAACGCCGTCAGGTACGCCGCCGGTCCCGCGTCGCCGTCGGTCGCGATCGTCGTCGCGCCGCCGACGGCGGCGCCGGCGGCCTCCGCGACCCAGTGCCGGAAGCCGGGCGCCCCCACCTCCGGCTCGACCCAGGCGCGCGAGAGCGAGGCGTCGCCTCCACCGAAGATCTCGCAGTCGAGCGCCGCAACCAGCTCCCCCTCCGACGGCGCGGCCTGCCGTACGCGGATCCCTCGCGCGGACGCCCGCGCCCATGCACCGCGCTCGATCGCCGCGCAGCGCTTGACGAAGAGCGGCTCCCCCACGTCCACGTCCAGCCCGAGGGGCACGCGCAGCCCCCACGGCACGTCGCGCGCGGCATACCACGCCCGCACCGCGTCCCAGTCGACGTCGGCCGACACGACGTCGGCGTTGTTCCACTTCGGCTGAGCGATCCCGGACGCCATCAGCCGCGCGCCGCGCACGCGCGCGGCGCCGCCGCCGAACCGCGCGCGAAGGAGACCCTCGGCCTCCCACGCGTCCGCATGCGCGTTGCGGACGCGCTCGCCGAAGCCTACGCCGGTCGTTTCTCCGCGACCGCCTCGAGGCGCGCGCGGATCTCCGTCACGTCGGCGCCGAGGTCGTCCAGGCGCGGCAGTGCCGCGAGCGACTCGAGCCCGAACACGCGCTCGAACAGCGCCGTCGTGCGGTACCGCACGGCGCCGAACTCGTTCTCGCGCCCGGCCTCCGCGATCAGCCCACGCTCGACGAGTCCCGAGACGACGCCGTCGACGTTCACCCCGCGGATCCGGGCGATGTCCGGCCGCGAGCACGGCCCGAGGTACGCGATGATTGCCAGCGTCTCGAGCGCCGCATTCGAGAGTCCCTTCTCGACCGGCCGCTCATAGAGGCGCGCGCACGCCTCGGCGGCCTCGCGCGAGGCGCGGAAGGCCCAGCCGCCCGCGACCTGCTCGAGGACGATCCCGCTGCGGCCCTCGCGGTACCGGTCGGAGAGCAGGCCGACGGCCGTCTCGACGCGCTCGGAGTCGTCCTCCGTCGCCGCCACCAGATCGTCGATCGACAGCGGCTGCGACGCGACGACCAGCAGCGCCTCGATCGTCCGGGCGAGCTGATCGACCGGGTTGGCAGCGACTAGGCGGAGCGGACGGTCCAAGAGAGACTCCTTTCGGCGTCGGCGCGGGAAATCCTTATCGGAGCGAAGGGCGCGGGCTGCGAGATCGCGATCTCGTCCTGCTTGCGCAGCTCGAGCAGCGCGAGGAACGCGACAGCCACCTCGACGCGCGACAACCCCTCGACCTCCTGGTCGAAATCGACGCGCGTGCGCCGCCGCAGCAGCGCGCGCCAGCGTTCGAGGAACTGCGAGGTGGGCGGGAACCGCAGCGCCATGTGCGCGAGCGACGGCGCCGGCGGCTCGACGGAGAGGGCGCGAAGCGCCGTCGCGAGCTTGTCCGGCCGCTGCGGCGCGAGCTTCGGCTCCGGCCTTGCGGGCGCGAGCGGCGCCGGGCCGAGCCGCCAGTACACGTCGCGCCGCTCGCCGAGGCGCTCGAGGAGCCATGCGGCCGCCTCCTTCGCGCGCCGGTACTCGGCGAGCCGCCGTGCGAGCTCCTCGGCCGCCTCCTCCGGCTCGAGCTCGGCGAGCTCCGCGTCCTCCTCCGGGAAGAGCCCGCGCGCCTTCAGCTCGAGCAGCGCTGAGATCAGGACCAGGAACTCGCCGCAGGCCTCCAGGTCGAGCTCGTCCCGCTCCGCGAGCCGCTCGACGAAGGCGACGACGATCCCTGCGAGGTCGACCTCGCGCAGCGGCAGCTCCTCCCGCAGGACGAGCGTCAGCAGCAGGTCGAACGGCCCTTCGAACGCGTCGAGGTCCAGCTCGAGCTCGCGCACGGCGATCGGCATCGGGCTGGACCCTAGCCGCGTTACCGGACGCGGCCCTTCGGGATCGCCATCTTCGGGCCGCGCGGAACCGTCCGCCGCGGCGGCGCGCCTCCGGGCTCGCGCGGCCGGCGCAGGAACTGCCACCAGACGAAGAACGCCGTCGAGAACACGAAGACGACGATCGAGACCCACGCGTTCAGCCGCAGCCCCGCGAACTCGTGGGCCGGGTCGACGCGCAGCAGCTCCTCGAAGAACCGGCCGAAGCAGTAGTACGAGACGTACAGCGCGAACAGCGCCGGCGGCCGGAACCGGAAGCGCGCCGCGAGCAGCAGGAGGATCAGGACGCCGGTGACATCCCACAAGAGCTCGTAGAGGAACGTCGGGTGGAACGTCTCCGAATCGAGATACTGCGGCGGGCGGTGCTCCGGGTCGATCTCGAGGCCCCACGCGAGGTGCGTCGGCTTCCCGAACAGCTCCTGGTTCCACCAGTTCCCGAGCCGCCCGATCCCCTGGGCGAGCAACAGCCCTGGCGCGACGGCGTCCATGAACTGCAACACGCTCGCTCCCGACCGCTTGACGATGATCGCGCCGGCGATGCACCCGAAGAGGATCCCGCCCCAGACGCCGAGACCTCCCTCCCACACAGCGAAGATGCCGCGCCACTTCGGGTCGGGCACCTCGTTCCAGGACGTGACGTCGTGGTAGAGCCGCGCGCCGACGACGCCCGCGGCGACGCCCCAGACGGCGACGCGCAGCACGAGATCCCAGTCGCCGCCTAAGCGCGTCCAGCGCACGCCGGTAAGGGCGATGCAGGCGACGATGGCGAGCAGCAGCATCAGCCCGTACATGTGGATCGTCAGCGGCCCGAGCGACAACGTGCCGGTGCCCGGAGAGGGGATCGAAGCGACGATGGAAGTCACAGGAAACGCTCTCTCGGTTCACTGGGGCGCCGCTGACGGTGCGGCGCCTGTGACCGCGGCGCAGTGACAGTACATGGCGTACGGCGCTGTGCCGCGGGCACACGCGACGTGCCGTCAGCGGCGTCAGGCCCGTGATGCGGGCGGCTTCGCCGGCCGCAGCACGGGCCGGCCAGTGAAGCGAGAGCGATTAGCGCGGCCACAGGCAGGAGATTCTGCCCGGGCCGCGCTTGCCGTGCTAGAGAAGAATCCTCAGCGCCGTTTCCGGCGGGCAGCCCTGCTCGAGGAGGCCCATGGCGTAGTGGAGGTCGACGTCGGGGCGCGCCGCCAGCTCGGCGGCCGCGGCGGCGCCGTAGCCCGCGCGCTCGAGCGCCTCGGCGCGCCAACGTTCGACACGCTCGTGCTCGGGATCGCGGACGGGGGTTTCGGTGGCAGGCATCAGATCGTCTTCCTCTCACCCATCTGTTCGGTAAAACGCGCGACGCGGTTCTCCCCATACCGGGTGATCCGGAGGATTTACGGGTTCTTAACGAGGAGCGGCGCTACGGGAGCGTCGGGACCGGCGCCGGAGCAGGCACCGGCGGCACGGCGGGGAGTGCGGGCACCGTGCCGGCAACCTGGTCGACGACCGCCGTGGTCGCCGCAACCGGGTCTGACGCGACCGGCGGGACGGCGACGGGCTCGAGGGCCGGCGTCGAGGTCGCCGGCGCGACCGGCTGCGGCGACGGAGCGGGAACCGGCGTCGGTGCCGCCGCAGGTACGGGTTCGGATGCGGATGTGGGTGCGGGTGCCGGCCGGGGCACGGCCTCGGGCGACGGCGCCGAGGACGACGGCGCCGAGGGCGACGGGGAGGCGGGCGGCGCCGAAGCCGACGGCGCAGCGGCCACGGGCGCCGACGGCGCGGTCGCGGCGACGGGCGTCGCAGCCGCAGGGCGCGCGCGCTCGGGCGCCTGGCGGCGCGCGGGCGGGGCCGTCCGTCCAGGATGCGCCGCGACGGATCGACGCGGCGAGCGGACGACGGCCGCGGCCGTGGGAGCAGCCGGCTCGACCTTCGGGGCGACCACGGCGGGGGTCGGGCGAGCCGGCAGGCTGTCATGGCGGACGACCCGCGGCAGGACGGCCAGCGCGCCGACCGCAGCGACGGTTGCGGGCACCGCGGCGCCTCCGGCGAGGAGCGCCTTCAGCGCGCCGCCGAGCGACGTCAGGTCGCCGAGGCGACTGGCACGGCGCGGCTGTGCGGCGCTCCGCGCCCGTAGGACGCGCAGCTCGATCGTTCCGCGGGCGACGCCGAGCGCCTCCGCGATCTCGGTGTAGGGCCGCCCCTCGAGGCGCAGCTCCAGCGGCTTGCGCAGCTCGTCCGGGAGCGCGGCGACCGCACGACGTCTGGGCCGTGATGCGCCCTCGGCCGCATGCCGCTGCGCAAGCTCGAACAGCCAAGCGGCCTCGAACTCCGGCCGGAATCCCGCTCGGAGCAGACGCGCGGCGTCGAGGACGGTCGCCTGCACAGCGTCCTCGGCCGCGTCGGCATCCGGCGTCAGGCGGCGGCAGTACCGGAATAGCCGCGCGGCGTACCGTCCGTACAGCTCGAGTGAGAAATCGTCGTCGGCGGCGCCGGCCCCGCTCATGCGCAGCAGCGTCGCGATCGAGATGCCGGCGGCGGCCATCGCCCCCTCATCTGACACCCACGGCCGCACGAGGGTCAACCCCCGAAAGGGGTAGGATTGTGGCGTGACCGGCGAGCAGCTCGGGCGGCGACTGCTGCGGTTCGACGCGCTCTACTGCGCGGGTGCAGGACTGATCTCGGCGGCGCTGTGCGTGCCCGTCGCGCGACTCTTCCACGTCCCGGTCGCGGTGCCGGTGGCGGCGGGGGCGGCCACGCTCGTATGGGCGGTCGTCCTGGCGCGGCTTGCCCGCAGCGCGTCGTGGCGCGGAGCCGTCGCACGAGTCGCGGCCGCCAACGTCGTCGCCGCGGCCGCGCTCGCGGCGCTCGCCGTCGCGGCCCCGGTGCTCGCGGGCCAATTGCTCCTGGCCGCGGTCGCCCTCGAGGTCGGTGGCTTCGGCGCCGGGCAGTTCCGGGCGCTCCGCCGCTAATCCGAGCGCAGCCAGTCGGCGAGCCGGTCGCCGCGCACGATGTCGACGCCGTCGACCGACGCGAGGGCCTGCGGGAACTCGGCCCAGACGACGACGACCGCACCGACGTCCGCGTCGAGGCGTGCACGCAGCGACCAGGTGGCCCCGCGCAGGCTCGCGGTGAGCGCCGGAGCCGGTGCGCCGCCGACGCCTGCAAAGTTGTCCACTGAGACAACAGCATCGAAGGAATGCGAGTCGAGCCGGAACACGCGTCCGTGGCGCGCGACGATGTGCCCACGGCGCCCGACGCGTCGCGCGCAATCCGCGCACGCCGACTCCACGCGGGAGTCCCGCGCCGATCGACCCCGCCGCCACGTGCTAGGCGACCGCGGTCTCGCCGAGGAGCATCTTCACCTCGGCGTAGAAGTCCGGGACCGGCTTGACCTTGAACTGCGGGCCGAGCGCGTACACGCGCGGCCCCTGCGACGTCATGCAGTCCACGTACACGGGACTCTCGCCCGGGAAGTCGCGGATCAGGGTTGCGAGCTCGCGGATCACTCCCGGGCGAGCGCTCATCGCGTCGATCTTCAGCCGCACCTCGCGCTTCTCGGCGACCGCCTCGAACGCCGCGACCTCCATCGCGATCAGCTTCGTCTCCCCCTCCTTGTGGTCGACCCGGCCTTTCACGATCAGGATTCGGTCGACGGTGAGCAGCTCGCGCGCGAGCTGGTAGGTGGAGTTGAAGACGACGCAGTCGGTGCCGCCGGTGACGTCGTCGAGGCGCATGAACACCATCGGCTCGCCCTTCTTGGTGGTCATGTGCTTCAAGCCGCTGACGATGCCGCCGACGGTGACGACCTCGCCGTCGCGACGGCGCTCGAGCTCGGCGATCGTCGCGTCCGTCTTGCGCCGCAGCTGGTCGCGGATCGACGAGAGCGGATGCTCGGAGACGTAGAGGCCGAGCACCTCCTTCTCCAGCCTCAGCAGCTCGTTCTTCTCGTACTCCTCGTTCGGCGTCGGCGGGTGGTGGCGCGGCTTGTCTTCCTCGGGCGGGCCGAGATCGAAGATCGAGCTCTGTCCCATGCGGCGATCGTCCTGCTGTCTCTGCCCCCACGCGAGCGCCTGCTCGAGCACATCGAGCATGCCCTTGCGCGGCCCGGCGATGGCGCCGCACTTGACGAGCGCTTCGACGACGCGCTTGTTCGCGACGGTGGCGTCGACCCGTTCGGTGAAGTCCCAGACCGACTCGAACGGACCGTCCTCATCGCGCACGCGGATGATCGTGCGGCATGCCTGCTCGCCGACGCCCTTGACCGCGTTGAGACCGAAGCGGATCTTCCCTTCGACGACCGCGAAGTCGACCTGCGAGACGTTCACGTCGGGCGGCAGCACCTCGATCCCGAGCTCGTGGCACGCGTTGACGTAGAACGGCACGCGGTCCTTCGTGTTCATCACCGAACTGATCAGCGCGGCCATGTACTCGCACGGGTGGTTCGCGCGCAGCCACGCAGTGCGGTAGGCGATCAGCGCATAGCACGCGGCATGCGACTTGTTGAAGGAGTAGTCCTGCGCCTTCTCCATGTCGTCCCAGAGCTGGCGCGCGACCTGCTCGGACGTGTCGTTCGCAATGCAGCCCTCGATGAACTTGTCCTTGAGGGAAGCCATCAGTGCGCGGATCTTCTTGCCGATAGCCTTGCGAAGGTCGTCCGCCTCGGCCGGCGTGAAGCCCGCGATCTGCTTCGCGATCTCCATCGACTCTTCCTGGTAGATCGAGATCCCGTACGTCGAGGACAAGATCGGCTTCAGCCGCGGATCGAGATACGTGACCGGTTCCTGCCCGGCCTTGCGCCGCCCGTAGTTCGGGATGTACTGCATCGGGCCCGGCCGATAGAGGGCGACGAGTGCGATCAGGTCCTCGAACTCGGTCGGTTTCACCTGGCGGAGCGCCTCGCGCATGCCTGACGATTCGAACTGAAAAACGCCGATTGCGTCGCCGCGCGCGAGCATCTCGTACGTCCGCTTGTCGTCCATCGGGATCTTCGTGATGTCGAGGCCGCCGCCGATCAGCGCACATGCCTTGTCGATGACGTCGAGGTTGCGCAGGCCGAGGAAGTCCATCTTGAGCAGGCCGAGCGCCTCGACGTCGTTCATGTTGAACTGGGTGACGACTTCCTGGTCGGCGCCCTTCTGCTGAAGCGGGACGACGTTGATCAGCGGCTCGGCGCCGATGACGACGCCCGCTGCGTGGATCGAGTCGGCTCGCGTCAAGCCTTCGAGCGGCCGCGCGAGCTCGATGATCTCCTTGGCGATCGGATCGGAGTCGACCGCGCGCTTGAGCTCACCGCCCGGCTTGAGGCACTCGTCGAGCGTCTGCCCCGGGCCTTCCGGGATCAGCTTCGCGATCCGGTCGACGACGCCGTACGGCACCTCGAGCACGCGGCCGGCGTCTCTGACCGCCGCGCGCGCCGCCATCGTCGAGAAGGTGATGATCTGCGCGACGCGGTCGCGACCGTACTTCTCCGCGACGTAGTTGATGACCCGCTCGCGTCCGTCGACGGCGAAGTCGATGTCGATGTCGGGCATCGATTTGCGGCCCGGATTGAGGAAGCGCTCGAACAGGAGGTCGTAGCGGATCGGGTCGATGTCGGTGATCTCGAGCGCGTACGCGACGAGTGAGCCCGCGGCCGAGCCGCGGCCGGGACCGACGCCGATTCCCTGCCGCTTCGCGAACGCGATGAAGTCCCAGACGATCAGGAAGTAGTCGGCGAAGCCCATCTCCTTGATCGTCTTGAGCTCGAACTTCAGTCGTTCGGTCAACTCCGAATCGACCGTTTCGTAGCGCTTTTGCAGGCCTTTTTCGCAGAGCTCGACGAGGTAGTCGAACGCATCGCGCGCGTGCGGCGTCGGGAAGTGCGGGAGCAGAATCTGGCCGAGATCGATCGTGACGTTGCAGCGCTCGGCCACGTCGAGCGTGCGCCGCATCGCGTCTTCGTGGCCGGGAAAGTCGAGCGCGATCTCCTGCGGCGACTTGAAGAAGAAATGATCGGTCTCGAACTTCCAATGGTTCGGATTCTTCAGCGAGTCGCCGGACTGGATGCAGAGCAACGCCTCGTGCGCTCGGGCGTCCTCGTGCCGGAGATAGTGCACGTCGCCCGTTGCCACGGTGGACAACCGCGCGGCCTTCGCGAGCTCGGCGAGCTGCGGCACGATGCGCGCCTGCACGTCGAGGTGCGCGTTTTGCAGCTCGACGTACGTGTTCTCCTTGCCGAAGATCTGGCCGAGGCGGTCGAGCTCGTTCTGGGCGTCCGCGGCGCGGTTCTCCTCGAGTGCCTTGCAGACGCGCCCGGACAGGCACCCGGAGAGAGCGATCACGCCGGCGGAGTGTTGTGCGAGCAGCTCCCAGTCGACGCGCGGCTTGTAGTAGTACCCCTCGAGGTAGCCGAGGCTGCTCAGCTTGATGAGATTGCCGTAGCCGGTGGTGTCCGCCGCGAGCAGCGTCAAGTGCGCGTAGCCCTTCTGTTGCGCCTTGCGATCGTCGGCGACGTAGACCTCGCAGCCGATGACCGGCTTGACCCCGGTTTTCTGGGTCGCCTTCCAGAGCTGAACGGCCCCGGCCATCGAGCCGTGGTCGGTCAGCGTGACCGCCGGCATCTCGAACTCGGCGGCCCGCGCGACCAGGTCGGGAACCCGGCACGCGCCGTCGAGAATTGAGTACTCGGAGTGGACGTGGAGGTGTACGAAAGGCGCTTCCGGCATCGCGGAGCACCAGTGTACGCGGGGGTCCAGACGGGACCTGCTGCCGGTCCGACCGTCATGTCGAGGGCGGTCTGACGACGCTCATCGACGGCCGGTCGGCGGCCCGGCGCCCCTCCCATCGCGCCCACAGAGCCCGTTCGCGTTCGGCGAGCTGCTCGCCTAGGACCAGGACGATCTCGCGTGCAATCGCGCTCCGCCCGCCTTTCGCCTCGGCGTCAGCGAGCGCCGACTCCGCGCCACGGACTCCCGTCATGCGAGCGCGGCGAAGTGCCCGGAGCGCCGGCTCCTTCAGCCCTTCCTCCCAAAGATCCGGCGCCATTCGCCGCGCCCACCGGCGCGCCTCCGCGTGGTCTTCCTCATCGTGGCAGGACAGCGACACGAAACTGAGGCATGCGAGGCAGATCGGCATCTCGTCTACGACGAGGCCGAGCGCGGCCGCGACCTCGGCAGCGCGGGGCGGTGTCACCGCAACTCCTTCGCGACCTCGACAGCGATCGCGCGCGCCAACCGCTTCGTGCCGCTCCGGGACCCGCGAAGTTGACGCGGAGTGTCGTCGACCCGCGGCGCCGGGTGGCCTTGCTCGAGCCGCAGCCGCTCGATCAGCTCCGACGCGTCACGCTGCGACTTGGGGAACTCCTCGCCGGCGCATTGGCACAACACTGCCGCGAGCGCCCATACCTGGCGGACGGTTGGCGGAGCGTCTGTCCTCATTGCGCGACTCCAAAGGGACGCGGCGTCGGCAACCGCCCGCGGAGCTCATCGGCGCGGAATCTCCACTCCGCCTCTGCCTTCTCCGGTCCGTCGAGGACGACATCGATCGCGTCCCGGATAACGGACGCCATAGATGCGTTCCGCGCAGTCGCGACGGCCGCGACGCGATCGAAGCGGTCGTCGTCGAAAGTGATCTGGAGACGGTGCATGCCTCGATGGAAGCAGTCCATGGGACCGCCGTCATCGGCTCTTTCGGACAGCGGTGTGTGACTTCTTCTCCACAGACGGCGATACCGCTTGGCATCGGGGCCGGGAGTGCGGAAAGGCGCCGGCGCCCGTGAATGGAGCGTCTGCACGTGCGCCACGCCCGGCCGCGTGACGGACACGACGGGCCGGCCCCGGCTGGAACGTCGGATATGATATGCGTCGATGCCTTCACCCGGCGAGCTCCTCCGTCGTGTCCGCCTCCGACACGGCCTGACGCAGAGCGAGCTCGCAGCGCGCGCGCGGACGAGCCAGGCGGCGATCTCGCGGATCGAACGCGGGCTCGTCTCGCCGTCGTTCGCGACCCTCGCGGAGCTTCTCGACCTGATGGGTGAGGAGCTCGTACTAGGTACAGAGGCGATCGACTACGGGCACGACCGGACGCTCAGGGAGCAGATGCTGCGTCTCAGCCCGGAGGAGCGGATCGCCCAACAGGCATCCTGGTCGCGCGGAATGAACGAGCTGAGGCGTGCCGTCCGGCGCTGAGTCGTTCGATCCGATTCCGCTTCTCGCAGCGCTCTCGGCCGCCGGCGTCGACTTCGTCTTGATCGGCGGCGTCGCCGGCGGTTCGTACGGCTCGACATACGGCACGTTCGACGTCGACGTCGCCTACGCGCGCGACCGAGCGAACCTCGAACGGCTTGCAATGGTTCTCCGCGATCTTGGAGCGACACTGCGCGGCGCTCCAACCGAGCTGCCCTTCCAGCTCGACGCGAAGACGCTCGAGAACGGTGCGAACTTCACCTTCAGCACCAGGCTCGGAGCACTGGACGTCCTCGCTGAACCTGCGGGCGCGCCTCCCTATCGCGAGCTCAAAGCGCGCAGCACGAAGATCACCGTCGCCGGCCACGACGTCCTCGTCGCCTCACTCGACCATCTGATCGCGATGAAGGAAGCCACTGGACGCGTGAAGGACGCGTTGCACGCCACGGAGTACCGCGACCTGTCAGACGACCTGCGCGCCCGGGGCGACGAGGGCGTGTAGCCGAGCCGTCGAACGTTAGAGCGCTACGTGGGCGTCGGTCAGTCTTCGCCGGCGCCGTCATCGCCCGCGCGGCGACGCCAGAAGAACACGAGGCCGCCCACAGTCGCGGCGAAGAGCGCGATCGCGCTCTTGTTCGGCTTCTTCTCGTCGAGGTCGACCTTCGGCACGGCGTCCTTCGCCTTGCGCTTCAGGACGCGCTTGCCGACGTTCCACGCGAGCCAGCCCATTGCGGCATTGCGACGGTTGAAGACGCCCACGCGTGCACCCTACCTCGCACGCCAAAAGAGAAACGGGCCCGGACGTCTGCGGCTCACGTCCGGGCCCTGCGGGACGGGGGCACCGTCCACCGGCCATTGTGCCGGAAACCCATAAAGCCGCAAGCTGTTTCAACCGTCACAAACCCCCGAAGGTGGCGGCGGCGGGCTGCGCCGCGCCCAGGGCGTCCAGGCGGGTGCCAGAACGCCGCCGCCTCCGGAGAAAAAGAGGGCCCCGCCCCCTGCGGCTCGGGGCGGGGCCCTGTGGGAGAGTGCCCGGAACCGGCGGGCGGGCGCGGTTCCGGGCGGGACGAGGGCACGTCCACCGATTGAGATGCCGCCCCCGCCGGAACCTTGCGGCCTGCCTTTGTAAAAAGTTGTCCCCGGTTACTTCTTCGGGCCGCCGGGGCCGCTGGGGAAGTCTGTGCGACCGCTCTGGGGCGTCGTCGGCGTCGTCACCGTCGGAATCGGCGCGTCGGGGGTGTCCGTGTTCGCCGGGACGATGACTGCGGGGGCGGGCGGCGCCGGCTTCTTCTCCTTCTTCTCCGGCTTCGGCGTCGTCGCCGGCGTGACGGGCTTCGCCGGATGCTCGTGCTTCGGCTTCGGCTCGTGCGCGACGGTCGGCTTGTGGTTCGCGTGCACCGGGCGTTTCTTGACGGGGTTCATGGGCTCGCGTTTCGGCCTCTTCACCGGGTTCGTCGGCTCTCCGTGCACCTTCGCCGGATGCGCGGCGGCCGCGCCGATCGCCGGACCCTGCGTCGGCCTCGGCCCATTCGCGACGTTCGTCGGCTTCGCCTTCGCCTTCGCCTTCTCCTTCGCCTTCTCCTTCGCCTTCGTCTTCGCAGCCGGCGCGTCGGCCTTCACCGGCGGGCGCGGCCCGATGTGAGCGTCCGACGTGCGCTTCGGCAGCGTGACCGTCTTCGCCTCCGGCGCGCTCTTGACCGGAAGCTTCGACGCGGCGGCCTGCTTCGGGTGGCCGAGGTCGACGTGCCTCGAGCCCTCGTATCCGGCGCCGCCGACGACGACGCCCGCGGCGAGCACCATCGCCGCCTTCGCGGCAAGCCCGAGTCCGACCGCCGAGCCGCCGCCGAACATGCCGAGCAGCGACGACGGCAGCGGGATCGCTCCCAGAGCCTTCAGCGCGGTGCGCGTCGCGCGCTGCCGGCGCGCCAGCGCCGCGCACTCCTTGCACTCGCGCAGGTGCGCGCGCAGCTGGCCGCGGTCCGCGCGCGCGAGCATGCCGTCGGCCTGCTTCGACAGCGCGAGCTCGGCCTCCGCGCACGAGAGCGTCCCCTCGAGCTGCTCGCGCAGCGCACGGCGGCCGCGGAAGATGAGGGTCTCGACCGCGCCGACCGTGAGACCCATGATCTCGGCGATCTCCGCGTACGATCGGCCCTCGAGCTCCCGCATGACCAGCGCGGCGCGCTGGTTGAACGCGAGGTGCCCGAGCGCGCGCTGGATGTCTTCGGCGGTGTAGTCCTGCTCGGGCTCCTCGACCGCCATCTCGGCGGCGTCCTCGAAGAGCGGCGCCTCCTGCGGCCGGCGCTGCGCCTGGCGGAAGCGCTGGCGGCAGACGTTGTGCGCGATGGCGATCAGCCAGTTCTTCGGCGTCTGCGGCCGCTCGCCATTCTGGAACGCGCGGTACGCATTCATGAAGGTCGTCTGCGTCACGTCCTCGGCGTCGTGCGGATCGCGCAGCACGGCGAGCGTGTAGCGGTAGACGTCCCCGACGTGGCGGCGGTAGATCCGCTCGAACGAGCGGTCCGCGGCTGGGCGTCTGGCGAGGAGCGGTGCCATCAGAGAGAGGGATCCCGCAGGGGTCGGAAACTTGCGCCCACCCTCTGGATTGTGCTCTGGTGCACAAACATCGGGACCCCGGGGCGCGAGGCTTACGGGAGCTTCGGCGGCGGCGGAGGAGGCGGGATCACCGGCACCGTGACCGCCGGGAGCGTCGGCACCGTGACCGTCGGGACCGGAATCGGAAGCTCGGGCGTCGTGACCGTCGGCGTCGGGGGGGCCTGCACCGGCGGGAGGGCCGGCAGCGTCGCCGTCACCGTCGCGATCGTCTTCTTCACGGCCTCGCGGGCCGGGCGCGTCGGGGTGGCCGACGGGGGCGGCGCCGTCGAGGCGGCGGCGGGCTCCGGGACCTTCGCGGCCGGCGGGGCGGCAGCCTTCGCGGCCGGCCGCTCGAAGCCGGGCGTGTTGTGCGGGTTCGGGCCGGCCGTGACGCCGCCGACGGCTGCGGCCTTCGCCGCCGCGGGTGCGACGCGCAGCGCTGCGTCGCTCGCGATCGCCGGCGCAGCCGACTGGACCCGCGCGGCGGCGGGCGCGGGCGCGCGCCCGCGCGGTGCGTCGACGGTGACCGGGCGGCCCTGCCGCACGTCGTTCCCGCCGTGCGACTTCACGGCCTCGGCGACGCCGACGCCGGCGACGGTCAGCGCCGCGATGACGACCGCGGCGGCCTTCGCGCCGAGGCCGACGAGCGCGCCGGTCGCGACCGCACTGCTTCCACCGCCGACGAACGACGAGAGGGACGGCGGAAGCGTGATGATCGAGCCGAGGCGCCGGAGCGCCGCGCGGCGCCCGCGGTGCTGGCGCTCGAGCGTCGAGCACTCCGCGCACGAGCGCGTATGTGCGCGCAGGCGGCGCTTCTCTTCGACGGACAGCTCGCCGTCCATCTGCTTGAAGAGAAGCACCTCCACCTCGCCGCATGCGAGGGGCCCCTCCATCTGCTCGCGCAATGCGCGGCGCGCGCGGAACAGCAGCGTCTCGACCGCCGATACCGACAGGCCGAGCACCTCGGCGATCTCGGCGTACGAACGGTCCTCGAGCTCGCGCATGACGAGCGCGGCGCGCTGGTTGAACGAGAGGTGGCTGAGGGCGACGCGGATCTCCTCCGCCGTCGGGCCGTCGTCGGGCTCGTGCAGGTCCGCGATCGCCGGATCGAGCTCGACCTCGAACGCGCGCCGCGACGCCGTGCGGAGGTGGCGCCGGCACTCGTTGTGGGCGATCCGGATCAGCCAGTGCTGCGGCTTGCGCACCTTCTCGCCGCGCTGAATCGCCTTGTACGCGCGCGTGAAGGTCGCCTGCGTGACGTCCTCGGCGTCCGGCCGGGAGCGCAGCACGAGCAGGGAGTAGCGGAAGACGTCCTCCGCGTGCCGCCGGTACATGCGTTCGAACTCCTGCTCCGCCCGGTCGCGGACCAGCCCAAACAGCCTCCGTTCAGCAGCGACTGCAGCCATTGCCATAGGGAAAACGCCTTGGATATCCGGCGAGATACGGTTACTCTGCCCGACAGTTGCGCCAGCTCGGGGGAAAACTAGGAGCCCTGCAGGAAGGCCAGTTCCGGCTGCTCTGGCTCGGACGCGTGTCGTCTTCGATCGGCGACTCGCTGATCGGAGTCGCCCTGGCGTTCGCGGTGCTGGAGGTCTCGGGCTCGGCGACGGCGCTGGGGCTCGTCCTGGCCCTGTTCACGCTCTCCCGGGTCGCACTGACGCTCGTGGGCGGGGTCTTCGCCGACCGACTGCCGCGCCGTGAGGTGATGCTCGTCTGCGACGGCGCCCGCGCGATCGTGGAGGCGTTCACGGCGGCGATGCTGCTCACCGGCCAGATGACGCTGACCATGTTCTGCGTCACGATCTCGATCTTCGGTGCGGCGTCGGCGTTCTTCGGGCCGGCGTCGACCGGTCTCGTGCCCCAGACGGTCAGCCCGGAGCGGCTGCAGGAGGCGAACGCGCTGCTCGGACTGTCGCAGTCGATGACGAACGTCTTCGGCCCGGTGCTGTCGGGTCTGCTCGTCGCAGGCGTCGGCACGGGCTGGGTATTCGCCGTCGACGCCGCGTCGTTCGTCGCGAGCGCGCTGTTCCTCCTCCGGCTGAAGCTGCCGGCCCACCAGCGCCCCCCTGCGCCGCACTTCCTGACGGATCTCGCGAAGGGGCTGCAGGAGGTCCGCATCCGGCCCTGGGTCTGGACGTCGATGATCGCGTTCTCGATCACGAACCTCTGCTTCGCCGCGTTCCTCGTGCTCGGGCCCGTCGTCGCGCGCAACGAGCTCGGCGGCGCGCGGCACTGGGGCGTGATCGCGGGCGGCGGCGCGATCGGCGCCGTGCTCGGCGGCGTCTGGGCGCTCCGCGTCCGGCCGGGGCGACCGCTCTTCGCAGGGTTCACCGCCTGGGCGCTGCTCGCCCTCCCGCTGCTCGCGCTCGCACCGCCGTTGCCGGCGCTCGTCGTCGCGGTGAGCTACGCCGTCGGCCTCGGAGGGATCTCGTTCGGCAAGGCGCTCTGGGAGACGACGCTGCAGGCGCGGATCCCCCGCGAGGTGCTCTCGAGGGTTAGCTCGTACGACTGGCTCACGTCGTTCGTGTTCATGCCGATCGGGTTCGTCGCGTTCGGGCCGATGGCGAAGCAGATCGGAATCGGGGCGACGCTCTTGATCGCAGGGGCGGCAGTCGCGACCGTGAACCTCGCCGTCGCGCTGCTCCCACCGGTGCGCGCAATCACCGGCGAGGTGGCCGAGCGCCGCAGCGTGCGCCGCCCGGCCGAGCCTCGCGCGGCTGCCTAGCTCTAAGCCTTCGCGGCCGCGCGCTTCTTGCGGTTCGGAACGTGGATTGCGCGTCCGAGGGCGACGAGGCCGGCTTCCTTGATCGCCTCCGAGAGCGTTGGATGCGGCGCCATGCCGTCCGCGACCGTCTCCACGGTCGACTCCGCGTCGATCGCGACGACGCCCGCCTCGACCAGGTCGGTCACGTGCGGCCCGACCATCACGATCCCGAGCAGCTCTCCGTACCGCGTCTCGTGGATCGACTTCACCCAGCCGATCGTCTCGTTCTGCATCACCGCGCGCGCGTTCGCGGGCCACGGAAACTGGCCGACGGCGACGTCGTCGCCGTACTGCTCGCGCGCCTCGGCCTCGGTGAGGCCGACGGCGGCGACCTCGGGGTGTGTGTAGATCGGGCGCGGCACCGCGCGGTTGTCGACGACGGCGTCGTGGCCGCACGCGTTCTCGGCGGCGACCTCGCCTTCGCGGAACGCGGTGTGCGCGAGCTGCCAGTAGCCCGCGCAGTCGCCGACGGCGTAGATGTGCGGCACGGTCGTGCGACGGCGCTCGTCGGCGGCGATCCCCTTGCGCTTGTCGAACTCGACGCCGATCTTCTCGAGCCCGAGACCCTCGACGACGGGCCCGCGGCCGACCGAGACGAGCATCAGATCGGCCTCGACGCTCTCGTCCTCGCCGAAGAACACGAGCAGCGAGTTGCCCTGCTGCTCGACCTTCGTGCACTGCTTGCCGAGGTGCAGGGTGATCCCCTTCTTCCCGAACTGCTTCGCGAGCTCCTTCGCGGCGTCCGCGTCCTCCTGCGGGATCAGCGTGTCGAGCATCTCGATGATCGTGACCTCGCTGCCGAACACGTTGAAGATCGACGCGAACTCGCAGCCGATGATGCCGCCGCCGAGCACGACGAGCCGGCGCGGCACCTCCGTCTGCGCGAGGAGGCCTGTGGAGTCGACGCACAGGTCGCTCTCGAGGCCCGGGATCGGCGGCCGGAGCGGGAAGCTTCCCGTCGCGACGATCGCCTGCTTGAACGTCACGTCCTCCGCGCCCTCGACGGCGATCGTGTTCGCGTCCTTGAAGCTGCCGGCGCCCTTCACCCACTCGACGCCGTTCGCCTTGAAGAGGCCCGCGACACCCTGCGTCATCTGCTTCACGACGGCGGCCTTCCACTCGTTCGCGGCCCCGAAGTCGAGCTCGGGCTCCCCCACCTTCACGCCGAGCTTCGCGAACGAGTCGCGCGCCTGGTGGATGAAGTGCGCGGTCTGCACCCACGCCTTCGTCGGGATGCAGCCGATGCGGAGGCACGTGCCGCCGAGCTCCGGCTCCTTCTCGATGCAGGCGACCTTCACGCCCAGCTGCGCGGCGCGGATCGCCGCCGTATAGCCGCCGGGGCCTCCGCCCAGGACGGCGACGTCGACTTCCATCTCGTCTCCTCAGTCGGTTTCCGCAGGCGATGCTAACGACGGCAGTAGGATCGCCGCGTGACTCGATGGCCATGGACTGGCCTGGGCCATGGCCCAACCGTGGCGATGGCCCACGACGGCTCTGGTCCTGGCCGGGCCATGGCGCGCGCCATGGCCCGCCCGCGTTTGCCGCACGGCCGTATGTGCCAAGTGTGTAACGGAATACCCACAGATACTTGAGCGTTCAAGAAATCATGGACACGACGAAGCTGGAAGGCATCCACCACGTCACGGCGATCACGGGCGACGCGCCGCAGAACGTCCACTTCTACGCGGACACGCTCGGGCTGCGGCTCGTCAAGAAGACCGTCAACCAGGACGACCCAACGGTCTACCACCTCTTCTACGCCGACGAGCAGGGCTCGCCCGGTTCGGACATCACGTTCTTCGAGTACCCGGGCGCCGTGCGCGGGCGCGCCGGGAACGGCATGGTGCACCGCGTCGTCTTCCGGGTCGCCGACGAAGCCGCGCTCGACTTCTGGGAAGGACGCGTCGGCGGCGAGCGCACCGAGGGCTCGCTCGTCTTCTCCGATCCGGAGGGGCTCGAGCTCGAGCTGCAGGTCGACGACTCGGGCGACGAGCCGCTCGTCGCGCAGCACCCGGAGGTCCCGGAGGAGCACGCGATCCGCGGCTTCGCCGGCGTGCGCGCGTACGCCGCCGCGCCGGAGGTCAGCGCGCCGTTCCTGACGACGCTCGGGTTCGAGCCCGGCTGGGAGGTGCACGGCGAGGAGCGCGGCGGCTTCTACGTCTACGATGCGCCGCCACCGCAGCGCGGCATTCCCGGCGCGGGCACCGTCCACCACGTGGCGTTCGCGTCGAAGCTCGACGAGCACGCCGCCTGGGTCGACCGCGCGCGAGCCGCGGGCGCGCGCCCGACGCCGGTAATCGACCGCTTCTGGTTCCGCTCGATCTACTTCCGCGAGCCGAGCGGCGTGCTGTTCGAGATTGCGTCGATCGGGCCGGGCTTCGCGACGGACGAGGATCCCGAGCACCTCGGCGAGAAGCTGATCCTGCCGCCTGCGTTCGAGCATCTCCGCGCGCAGGTCGAACCGATCCTGACGCCGCTGCCGAACCCGCGCGAGCGCGTTCGTTCGTGATCGTCGCGGAACGGCCCGCCGCGGCGGAAGCCGAGGCCGCCGGCGCGCTCGTCCTCTTCCACGGGCGCGGCGCGGACGAGCACGATCTCTTCCCGCTGCTCGACGTCCTCGATCCGGAGCGGCGTCTGGACGGGTACTGCCCCCGCGGGCCGCTCTCGCTGCCGCCGGGCGGCGCGCACTGGTACGTCGTGCGGCGCGTCGGCTTCCCCGACCCGGCGACGTTCTTTCCGAGCTACCAGGCGGCGGGCGAGTGGCTCGACTCGCTGCCGCACGAGCGGATCGTGCTCGGCGGGTTCTCGCAGGGTGCGGTGATGTCGTATGCGCTCGGCCTGGGCGTCGGCCGGCCGCGGCCCGCGGCGCTGCTCGCATACTCCGGGTTCATCCCGGAGGTCGAGGGCTGGGAGCTCGACACGACGCGGCCGTTCCCGCCGATCGCGATCGGGCACGGGACGTACGACCCGGTGATCAGCGTCGAGTTCGGGCGCGCGGCGCGCGACCGGCTCGTCGCGGCCGGCGCCGACGTCGTCTACCGCGAGTCTCCGCTTCCTCATGCGATCGATCCCGGGTTCCTGCGCGAGACCGCCGCGATCGTCCGCCGCGCGACCTCCTGAACCGCTCGCGGCCGCGCGACGTAGAGCAGATCGACAACCGTCGCAACAAGGGGGAGCGCATGAAGCGCGTGTTCATCTTGCTCGCAGCCGCGGCGGCCGTACTGCCGTTCGCGTACGCGAACGCACACGGAAGCTCCGCGGCCAAGAAGACCTCGATCTGCCATCGCGTCGCGAAGACGACGCAGCCGTACGTGAAGATCAGCGTGTCCGCGAAGCAGCTCAAGGCCCATCTCAAGCACGCCGCCGACATCATTCCGGCGCCGCGCGGCGGATGCCCGAAGACCGTCCTCACCGCGACATCGGGCGGCGTCGGGCTCTCCGCGACGCTCACCGGCGAGGCCGAGACGCCGGCCGGCGACCCGGTCGCGACCGGGACCGCCACCGTTCGGCTCCGCCTCGGGCAGGGGCAGGCGTGCTTCACGCTCGACGCGAAGAACCTGCCGTCGGCGGCCGTCGCCGCGCACATCCACACCGGCGCCGCGGGCGCGGTCGGCGGCATCGTCGTCCCGCTCAAGACGCCGGACCCGAACGGCGCCTCGACCGGCTGTGTCGTCGCAGCGCGCGCGGTCGTCAAGCAGATCCTGGCGTCACCGGCGCGGTTCTACGCCAACATCCACACGTCGGGGTTCCCCGGCGGCGCTGTCCGCGGCCAGCTCGACGGAAGCGGCTCGGCGGGCTGGTTCGTCGCGGTGTCGATGAACGGCACGGTCGAGCGGCCGGCGGGCGACACCGACGGAACCGGCACCGCCGTGATCCGCATCCGCGACGACGGACAGCTCTGCTACCGCATCACGGTGCAGAACATCGTGCTGCCCGCGACGGGTGCGCACATCCACCGCGGCCCGTCGACGGGGACCGGGCCGATCGTCGTCCCGTTCACAGCACCGGGTACGAGCGGCACCTCGACCGGCTGCACCACGCCCGACGCGGCGCTCGTCGCGGACATCAAGGCGAACCCGGCGAACTTCTACGCGAACGTCCACAACGCCGACTTCCCCGCGGGCGCCGTGCGCGCGCAGCTCGGCTAGGTCTGGGTTGACTCGGAGGGTGAGACGGGTTGCGGCGTCGTCTCACCCCCGAGCATCGATCGCCCGCGCGCGGTCAGCGTCACTTCGGACCGGCTCGCAGTGACGAGACCGTCGATGCGCGCGTCGTCCCAGACCGAGTGGCGCGGGCAGTTGCTCTGCCACGCCTCGATCGCCTCGGCGTACGTGCGCGGACGAGCCGAGATCCACGTGAGGAGCTCGACCGTGAGCGGACTCACCGCCTGTTCCATCGCCTTCGAGTCTACGGCAGCGCCCGGCGCATAGTGAACGCCTGGCCGCTCTCGGCGACGCGTTCGAACCCGTGACGTTCGTAGAACGCGACTGCCGGGCTGTCGCGTTCGACCGACAGCGAGATTGCGCTGTGGCCCTCCCCGGCGGCCCGCTTCAGGAGCTCCTCGATCAGCTCCCGGCCGACGCCGTGCTTGCGCCGCGACGGGACAACCGAGATCGTGAGCTCGGGCGTCTGCTCGTCGACGAACCCGTAGGCGGGCGCGGAGGAGCTGAAGAGCCGGAACCAGGCGGCGCCCACGCGGTGTCCGGTCTCGGTCGCGATCAGCGCGACGTCGCCCTGACGGCCCCAGTTCTCCACGTAGCGCGAGAGCGGGATCTCCGCGTCGAGCGCGCTGACCCGCCAGTTGTACGCATGCGCGAGCATCGAGCGCATGAAGGGCACGTCGCCGTGTCCCCCGCGGCGGATCATTCGAGCGGCTGCGCCAGTTGGACGCGGTTGCCGTCGGGATCGAAGACGTCCACGAGCCTCATCTGCCCCGCGAGCTCGAGGACGACGCCCACATTGACGTCCTCGCCGCGAAGGCGCTCGGCCTCGGCCTTCACGTCGTCGACGTCGACGGTCGCGACGCCGCCCTCGTCGGTCGGCTCGCCCTCGGCGAGCGCGATTCGCATCTCGCCGCGTTCGAGCTTCGCCCACCGGTCGTCCCAGTCCACGAACGTCTCCTCGAATCCGAGCATACGCTTGTAGAAGTCGCGGCCCCGGTCGAAGTCGCGCACCAGGTACCACACCCGCGTCATGACTACAGTGCGAGCGCGGGGTCTTCCAGGAACGTTTTCAGCGTGCGCAGGAAGTCGGCGGCCTCGGCACCGTCGACGGCGCGGTGGTCGACGGTGAGCGTCATCGTCATCATCGGGCGCACGACGACGTTTCCTTCCTGGACAACAGGGCGGTCCTCCGTCGCTCCGACCGCGAGGATCGACGCCTGCGGCGGGTTCAGGACGGCGACGAACTGCTCGACGCCGTACATGCCGAGGTTCGAGATCGTGAACGTCCCACCGTCGAGATCCTGCGCCGTAAGCTTGTTCTCGCGCGCGCGCGAGACGACCTCGTCGCGCTGCTGGGCCGTCTCCGCGAGCGACAGACGCTCGACCGACCGCACCACCGGGACGACGAGGCCCTGCGGCGCGGCGACCGCGATGCCGACGTTCACGGTCGGATGCTTGATCAACGCGTCGTCGGCGAACTCGACGTTCACGTCGCGGTGACGCATCAGGGCCTGCGCCGACACCTTCGCCAGCAGGTCGGTGATCGTGACGCGGACGTCCGGGTTCAGCTCGCGCGCGCGCGACACGAGCCCGTTGGCGCGCGTCATGTCCGCGGACACGGTGAGCTGGAAGACCGGCGCCTGCCACGCCGCCGTGAGGCGCCGCGCGATCGTCTTGCGGATGTTCGTGAGCGGGACGCGCTCCGGCTCGCCGGCGGCCACGGCCGCCGCGGCGGCCGGCCTCACCTCGGCGCGCTCGACGTCCTCGGCGACGATCCGCCCTTCCGGGCCGGTGCCCTTGAGCTGCGAGAGGTCGACGCCGCGCTCGCGCGCGATCCGCCGCGCGAGCGGCGAGGCCTTGATGCGGCCGCCGTTCGACGGCGCCGCGGCAGGCGCCGCCTGCGCCTCGGCCGCCTCCGCGGCAGCAGCGTGCCCCTCCTGACGCTCGGGCTCGCGCTCGGGCGCCTCCGCCGGCTTTTCGGCGCTCTGGAGCGCGCCGGTGTCGCTCGGCGTTTCCTCACCCTGCTCGCCAATCCACGCAATCGTCTGCCCGACCGGAGCCTCACCTTCCGGCAATGCGATCTTCAGCAGCACCCCGGAGAAGTCCGACTCGACCTCCTGCGTCACCTTGTCGGTGTCGATCTCGAACAGCGGCTCGCCCTTCTCGACGGAGTCGCCCTCGGACTTCAGCCACTTGACGATCGTCCCGGCCTCCATCCCCTGCCCCAGGCGCGGGAGCTTGACCTCGGACGCCATCTATTACTTCCCCACGGTGCGCTTGATCGCCGCGAGCACGTCCTCGGGCTGCGGCACGACGTACTGCTCCATGATCGGCGAGAACGGGATTGGGGAGAACTTCGCGCCGACGCGCTCGATCGGCGCGTCGAGCCAGTCGAAGGCCTGGTACTGCAGCACCGCCGCGATTTCCGCGCCGAAGCCCATCCGCGTGACGGCCTCGTGCGCGACCACCGCGCGGTTCGTCTTCTTCACCGACGCGACGATCGCCTCTTCGTCGAGCGGCTGCAGCGTGCGCGGGTCGACGATCTCGACCGAGATGCCGAGCTCGGCCGCCTGCTTGGCCGCTGCGACCGACCGGTGGACGAGCGGGCCGGTCGCGATCACGGTCACGTCCTCGCCCTGCTGCACCACGCGCGCTTTCCCGAGCGGAATCGGCTCGAGCTCCTCCGGCACCTCGTCCTTGACGGGATAGAGCAACCGGTGCTCGAAGAAGATCACGGGGTTGTCGTCATAGATCGACGACCACAGGAGTCCGCGCACGTCCTCCGGGGTCGAGGGGTAGACGACCTTCAGCCCTGGGATGTGGACGAGCCACGCCTCGAGCTGCTGCGCGTGCTGCGCGCCCGGCGACCAGCCGGCGCCGCCCTGCGTGCGGATCGTCAGCGGCACCTTGACCTGGCCGCCGGACATGTAGCGGTGCTTCGCCGCCTGGTTGACGATCTGCTCGAGCGACAGCGTCAGGAAGTCCTCGTACATGATCTCGACGACGGGGCGCATGCCGGCCATCGCCGCGCCGATGCCCGCGCCGACGATCGCCATCTCGGAGATCGGGGTGTTGCGGACGCGGTCGGCGCCGAACTCGTCGAGCAGGCCCTGCGTGACGGCCATCGACCCGCCCATCTCGGCGATGTCCTCGCCCATGATGAAGACGTCGTCGTCCTTGCGCATCGCCGTCATGAGCGCGTCGCGAACCGCTTCGCGATAGGTCAGCTCAGGCATCCTGACGTTCCTGACGCGTCGCTGGGCGTGCGGGGCCGGAGGGGACAGCATGAAAATACGGCCCCGGAGAGCGCCGTGCGGCCAGCGGCGCGCGGTGAGAGGCGTCAGGCATAGATGTTCTTGAGGGCGTCCTCGGGAGCGGGGTCGGTGCCGTTCTTGGCGAACTCGACCGCGTCCTCGACCACCTGCGTGAGCTCGGCGTCGAGCTTCTCGAACTCCTCGTCGGGCACGCCGATCTTGTCGCGCAGGTGCGTGATCGGATCGTGCCGCTCGGCGGCCTCGCGGATGTCGTCCTTCGTGCGGTAGACCTGCGGGTCGCCGACGAAATGGCCGTGCATGCGCCAGACCTCGACGTCCAGGAAGACGGGGCCTTCGCCGGAGCGCGCGTGCTCGAGCGCCTCCTGCGCCTTCTCGTAGACGTCCTCGACGTCCTGGCCGTCGGCCTTGATCGACTTCATGTCGTACGCGAGTGCGCGCTTCGACATGTCGTCCCACACAGGCGAGTGCTGGCGGCCCGGGGTCGACTCCGCCCAGAAGTTGTTCTCGCAGACGAAGACGGTCTTCGTCTTCCACAGCTGCGCGAGGTTCAGCGACTCGTGGAACGTGCCGATGTTCGTCGTCCCGTCTCCGAAGAACGCGAGGGCGATGCGCGGCTCGTCGCGGAGCTTGAACGCGAGCCCGGCACCCACGACCGCCGGCAGCCCGCCGCCGATGACGGCGTTCGCGCCGAAGTTGCCGCGCTCGACGTCGTAGAGGTGCATCGAGCCGCCGTAGCCGTGCGAGCAGCCCTCGATCTTCCCGTAGAGCTCCGCCATGACCGCGTTCGGATGCGTCCCGCGCGCGAGCGTGTGACCGTGTGCGCGGTGCGTCGAGGCGAACACGTCGCCGTCCTCCATCGCCTGGCAGACGCCGACGGCGACGGCTTCCTGTCCGATCGCCACGTGCAGGAAGCCGGGCAGCTCGCCGGCGCGGAAGCGCTCCTCCACCTTCTCCTCGAAACGGCGGATCAGCAGCATCTCCCGCAGGAACTCGCGCAGGCTGTCCTCGGACAGGGCTCGCTTCTTCTCGACCTTCGCCAAACCGCGTGCAGTGTACGTTTTGCGCTGTGAGCCTCGTCGGGCAGTGGAGCGAGATCGAGCGCGGCCTGTCGCCCGGTTGGGGCGACGCGCGCCTGCGTCTCACGGTGTCGGATCCGAACCGGTGCGACCGCGCCGCCGCACTGCTCGGGCCGGCACAGCCGTACCGCAGCGAACCGCGCGTCCTGCGCTTCTTCACCTCGCGCAGCGGCGGCGCGCCCGGGCCCGATGGGATCCGGCGGCTGCTGCAGAAGCTCGATCGCGACGGGATCAAGGGGAACCTCGAGCTCGTGTCCTCGGCGGCGCCGAACATCACGCCGACCGTCGAGAAGCCGGGCCTCGCGGAGCAATGGGAGGCGGAGCTCGGACGGCTGCCGCCGGACTGGAGCGACATCTACGCCGAGGTCGAGCTCGTGTCGACCGACTGGATCGAGCGCGCCGCGCTCCTGATGGCGCCGCTGAACCCGCGCCGCGAGGGCGGAAAGCCCGCGCTGCGGTTCCGCTGCGCGCACTCGTTCGGGTACGGCGCCGCGCCCGAGATGGTCAAGCGCTGCCTCGAGCGCTGCGATGCGGAGGGGATCCGCGGCACCGTGCGCATCCTGCGCGTGCTCGTCGGCACCGACCCGGTCGGAACACAGGGACCCGTGTGGTACCTCGCAGGGCGAACCGTCTGATGGCCGACCCGGTCTCATGGCTGCTCGTCGAGCGAGGGTGGGCGGTCGTCGGTCAAGACGGGAAGGAGATCGGTCGCGTCGAGCAGGTGCTCGGCGACGAGGAGAAGGACATCTTCGACGGTCTGGCGGTCGGCACCGGGCTCCTCGGCAAGCCACGCTATGTCCCTGCGGAGCGCGTCAGCTCGATTGTCGAAGGACGGATCACCGTCGACCTCGCGAAGCGCGACGTCGCTCAGCTCGAGACCATCTAGTGCATGACGCGACCGCGCTCGCGGAGGCGGTGCGGCGCCGCGAGGTCACGCCGCGCGAGCTCGTCGAGGAGGCGTTTCGCCGGCTGGAGGAGGTCGAGCCGCAGCTCAACTCGTTTGTGACAACTTGTCACGAAGAGGCTCTGGCCGTGGCGGACCGTGACGAGCTTCCGGAGGGGCCGTTTCGCGGCGTTCCGATCGCGATCAAGGACCTCACCGACACTGCTGGGATCCGCACGACGTTCTCGTGTCGCGCGTTCGCAGACCGCGTGCCCGCCGAGGACGCGGCGCTCGTGCGGCGCGTGCGCGCGACCGGGTTCGTGATCGTCGGCAAGACCAACACGCCCGAGTTCGGATCGACGTCGGTGACGGAGTCGGAGCTGAACGGCGTGTGCCGCAACCCGTGGAACCTCGAGCGCACGCCCGGCGGGTCGAGCGGCGGCGCGGCCGCGCACGTCGCCGCCGGCGTGCTGCCGCTCGCACACGGCTCCGACGGCGGCGGCTCGATCCGCATCCCGGCGGCGGCCTGCGGGCTCTTCGGGCTCAAGCCGTCCCGCGGCCGCATCTCCCCCGCGCCGTACGGAGACGGCTCGTTCGCGCTCTCGCAGAGCGGTCCCATCGCGTGGACGGTGCGCGACGCGGCGGCCTTCCTCGACGTCGTGGCCGGCTACGAGCCCGGCGATGCGACGTGGCTGCCCCCGCCGCCGCGGCCGTTCGCCGATGAGGCCCTGACCCCGCCCGGGCGGCTGCGGATCGCATGGACGACCGAGCCGGCGCTTTCGTACCCGGTCGAGGCGCCGTGCGCCGACGCGGCGCGCAGCGCGGCGACGCTGCTCGAGGAGCTCGGCCACGACGTGAGCGAGGCGACGCCGCCCTGGCGCGACGAAAGCATCCTCCACCGCTTCTCGTACCTCTGGCGCATGGGCCCCGCGATGTACGGCGTCCCCCTCGCGCAGCTCGAGCCGCTGAACCGGGCGCTCGCCAAGGCGGCGCACGAGACGACCGCGCTCGAGTACGCATCGGCGGTCGTAGCGCTGCAGCGCTACGCGCGCCGCGTCGCAGCGTTCTGGAACGACGTCGACGTCGTCGTCACGCCGGCGCTCGGAAAGCTCCCGGTGCCGATCGGCTGGGTGTTCGAGCCGGACGACCCGTGGGAGCAGTTCCGGCGCGGCGGCGAGTTCACCCCGTTCACGCCGGTGCTGAACGTGACGGGCCAGCCGGCGGCGTCCGTGCCCTTCGACGTCGTCGACGGGCTGCCTGTCGGCGTGCAGATGATCGCGCGCGCCGGCGAGGAGGCGACGCTGATCCGGCTCGCCGCCCAGATCGAGGAGGCGCGCCCGTGGAGCGACCGGCGGCCGCCGCTCCACGCCGCGTAGCCGGGAACCTCGGTGTCACCCTACCCGTGGCGTTTCGGCGACCCGAAAACGCTTGTGACAAGTTGTCACGATGATCTCGAAGCCGGGCGCGAACCGTGTCCCGCCGAGTGACGGCGGAGTCTCCCTCGGCCAGGCCGCCGTCGCGGCGGCAACCATCACCTGATCTCGCGCTCGAGCTCCTCGGCGAGCGAGCGGGCGCGGCGCGCGTCCAGCGCGATCACGAGGCAGGTGTCGTCGCCCGCGATCGTGCCGACGATTTCCGGATGCTCGAGGCGGTCGAGCGCGCGCGCGATCGCGGGTGCGGAGCCGATCTCCGACTGCACGACGACGACGTTCTGCGCCGCGATCGCGCGGCGGCCGAACTGCGCGAGCAGCGACGTCAGCGTCTCGCGCGGGTCGACGCGCCGCGGCGCCCGCTGCGGAAGCACGTAGCGCGGGCGCCCGAGCGGGTCGCGCCCCTTCTCGAGCCCGAGCTCGCGGATGTCGCGCGACACGGTCGCCTGCGTGACGCGGCAGCCGGCCGACGCGAGCGCCTCGATCAGCTCGGCCTGCGTCCCGAGCGGCTTGCGCTCGACGAGACTCGCGATCAGCCGCTGACGGCCGTGCTTCCCGACCGCGCCGTTCTCGTCCTCCATGTGCCGAGAATACGAATCCAGACCACGTGCGCGAAACCCGCCATGTTTTGAGCGGCCTGGCGCCGGAAACCCGACTCGCATGCTGCGCAAGGCGATGTGGACCGGTCTCTACGCTGGGATCGGCGCGGCGGCGACCATCGCCGCGCGGCGCGTCGCCTCGAGGATCTGGCGGATTGCGACCGGCGAAGAGCCGCCGACGAAGAAGTGACGGAGAGCAAGCTCGACATCCTGGCGGACAAGGCCCAGCAGACCGCCGACACGTGGGCGGCCGAGGGCGGCCTCAAGGCGAAGGTCGCGCCGGAGCTGGCCGACGACGCTGCCTTCCTGCGCAAGCTGAAGCCGAGCCTGATGGTCGCGCGCGCGAAGGGCGAGGCTCCGACGAACGAGAAGCCCGGCCACGGGCGCGTCGCGCCGTCGGGCCCACAGCTAAACCGGAAGCGGTCTCAGGGTAGGAAACAACCTAAAGACCGTAGGTCTCCGTGGCTCGTGATCGGCGTCGCGCTCGTCGCAGGCATCGCGCTCGCCAAGGTGATCGACTGGAGAGGCCATGCACACCCCCGCGACTGACGAACAGGCGGGCAACGGCGGCGTCGGAGGTGCGGCGAAGACGGTCGCCGAGCACGCGAGCGCGATCGCCAGGCTCGAGCTCGAGCTCGCCGGCCTCGAGCTGAAGAAGAAGGTCGCGGCCCTCGGCATCGGGATCGGCATGGGCGTCGGCGCCGCGCTGTTCGGCATGTTCGCGCTCGGCTTCCTGTTCGCCACGATCGCGGCGGTCTTCGCGACGTTCCTCTCGACGTGGCTGGCGCTCCTGCTGGTGGCCGTCCTGCTGCTCGTGCTCGCGGGCGTGCTCGGCACGCTCGCGCTCAAGTCGATCAAGAAGGGGACGCCGCCCGTCCCGGAACAGGCGATCCAGGAAGCGAAACTGACCTCCTCGGCCCTCAAGCGCTGATGACGACGGACGGGCGCACACCGGAGCAGATCCGCAGGGAGATCGAGCAGGAGCGCGAGCAGCTCGCCAGCGCCGTCGACCAGCTGCGCGGCGAGCTCGGCGAGGCGGCCGACATCTCCGGGAAGCTGCGCGCGAAGCTGCCGGTCGTCGCAGTGGGTGCGCTCTCCGCGGGCTTCGTCCTCGCCGGCGGCGTCGGTGCGACGATGCGCTACTTCGCGCGGCGGGGCCGCGAGGGGCACGAGAAGGTGCGCGTCGGCCGCTTCTCGATCTTTGACCGGGACTAGGCCTCAGACAGCCCCGGCCGATGTCGGCTACGTGCCGCCGGCGCCCACGAAGCTCGCGCGCGGCGAATGGATCGTGGTCTTCAAGCGGACGTTCAAGGCGTTCATGGCCGACGACTGCATGGGCCTCGCCCAGCAGATCGCGTACAGCTCGCTGCTCGCGTTCTTCCCCGCGCTCGTCGCGCTCGTCGCGCTGCTGGATCTGGTCAACGCGTACGACTCGCTGCAGCAGTTCCTGAACCCGGTCGCGCCGAAGGCCGTGACCGATCTGATCGAGACGTTCCAGAAGGACTCGAACGGCGGCGGTGCGTCCGCGACGGCGCTCGTGCTAGGCATCTTCGGCGCGGTGTGGGCCGCGTCGGGCGCGATGGGCTCTGTTGTCAAAGCTGTCAACAGGGCGTACGACCGGGCCGAGACGCGCCCCTTCTGGAAGGTGCGCGGGATCTCGATCGTGCTCGTCGTCGCGTCGGGCATCGTGACTGCCGGAATGCTGCTGCTGATCGTCCTCGGCGGCACGCTCGGCGACGCGATCGCGCGCAAGGCGCACTTCGGCAGCGCCTGGACGTGGCTCTGGAACCTGCTCCGCTGGCCGCTCGCGTTCGTGATCGTGCTGCTCCTGTTCGCGCTCATCTACTACCTCGGGCCGAACAAGGACGTGCGCACGTGGAAGTGGGTCACGCCGGGGTCGCTCATCGGCGGCCTGATGTGGGTCGCCCTGTCGGGCCTCTTCGCGCTGTACACGGCCTTCTCGGACTCGTACACGAAGACGTACGGAACCCTCGCCGGCGGCATCGTCCTCCTGCTCTGGCTGAACTACACGGCGTGGTCGATCCTCTTCGGCGCCGAGCTCAACGCCGAGCTCGACCGCCAGGCCGACATCCACGCCGCCGGAGGAGAAGGCGCAGGCCTGATCAAGCCCGCCCGCCGCAAGAACTGACGATTGTGCACCTGAGCACAAGTACGCGACTTGGTGCTCTGGTGCACAAGGAGAACGCGGCGGCGGATCCCGAGGCGCCGCTTGCGGCGCCGACGCTAAGAGGGTGCGCGGCTCCGCCGCGCACCCGCTAATCCCGCTCACAAGGAGCAGAAAGCGAAAGAAGGAACGCGGCGGCGGATCCCGAGGCGCCGCTTGCGGCGCCGACCCTAAGCGGGTGCGCGGCTCCGCCGCGCACCCGCTAATCCCGCTCAC
>DASXTR010000078.1:0-28272 GCA_036505325.1 Gaiellaceae bacterium | reverse complement strand
GAGAACGCGGCGAGCCACATCGCGCTCGGCAACGGCTTCGAGTTCCTCGTCGACGACGAGGACGCCGCTCGCGTGAACACGAGCGCCACGCACATCGACTTCATGATCGGCTCGAACGAGCTTGACGTGACAGGTATCACGAGCAGCGGCGAGCAGGTGCCGATCCTGCGCGGCGGCGACTGGCAGATCTGACTCGTTCGAGGGGTCGAGATGGGCGCCGCCCTGACCGACGGTCGAAGGACAACCTCGACACAGGAGACAGACATGTCCGTTGACACTCGGCGCTTTGCGGCGGCGCAACGGACTGCGGCAAACAGGCCCCGCGCCCGCTTCTGGCGGCTCGCGTCGTGGCTGCTCATCGTCCCGACCCTCTCGCTCTTCTCGTTCAGCGTCGTCGCCGGCGCGGGCGGCTTCGGCTCCGAGCCGGACTACGCAGCGGCCGTCGCGGCCGTCGCCCCGCACGACCCACAGCTCCAAGGCGCTTACGTCGTCGTCGCGGATCAACCGGACGGCAACCCGCTCGCACAATTGCTCGCCGCTCCGGCGAGGACGGTCTGCTGGATCGGCCCGTCGCAGCTGCGGCGCGTCTCCGCGGTCTACCGCACGGGGCGGATCACGATCTCCGCCGGCGGGACGAGCCTCGACCTCGTCACCGTCTCCGGCGCGACGGAGACCGGGTTGCGCACGCTGCTCGGGTCGAATCTGAGCTGCCGGCTCGTGCAGGTCTCGCGCACGTTCTTCCTTCCCTTCGACGCCCACGGAAGCTGACGCGCGGTGCAGCGGACTCAGGCGGCGATCTACGCCGCGCTCTTCGCCGTGCTCTTCGGGAGCGGCGCGCTCTTCCTTTCGCAGTTCGCGACGAGCGTGAAGTTCTGGGAGAACTTCACCTACGCATACCTCCTCCTGCTCGTCGTCTACACGTGGTACCTGTTCGCGCTGCTGCTCTTGAACGACGTTCGGCCGCGGCGGTACCCGCGCTACGGCGGCGAGAAGATCGCCGTGCTGATCCCGTGCTTCAACGAGGACGCCGAGCTGGTCGAGCAGTCGATCCGCACCGTCCTCGCCGCGGAGGGCGAGAAGCAGGTGATCGTCATCGACGACGGCTCGACGAACGGTGTCCAGGCACGGCTGCGCGCACTCGAGGCCGAGCTGCCGATCGTCGTGCACGAGTTCCCGGAGAACCGCGGCAAGCGCGAGGCACTCCACCACGCGACGACGACCATGCTCGACGACGACGTCGACTTCGTCGTCACGATCGATAGCGACACGATCCTCGAGCCGGACGCCCTGGTGCGGGTCGTCGAGCCGCTGCTCAATCCAAAGATCGGGGCGTCGACGGGGGACGTCCTGCTCCTCAACGAGCGGCAGAACCTCCTCACGCGGATGATCGGGACGTACTACTGGGTCGGGCTGAACATCTATAAGCAGGCGCAGTCCGTGATCCGCAGCGTCGTGTGCTGCAGCGGCTGTCTCGCGGCGTACAAGGCATCGCTCCTGCGCGAGGTGATCGACGAGTTCGCGTCGCAGCGCTTCCTCGGCGAGGCGTGTACGCACTCGGAGGACAGGCACCTGACGAATCTCGTGCTGAAGCGCGGCTACGACGTCGTCTACGTCGCAGAGGCGGTCAGCTGGACGGAGACGCCGGCGACGGTGCGCGGGTTCCTGCGGCAGCAGCGCCGCTGGAAGCGCGGCTACATCCGCGAGTCGATCTACACGCTGTCGTATGCCTGGCGCGTGAAGCGGTTGCTCTGGCTGCAGATCCTCTGCTGGGACCTCACGGCGCCGTTCCTCTCGTTCGGGCTGCGGATCGCGCTCGCCGTCACGGCGATCGCGAACCCGCGGCTGGTCGTGACGACGATCCTGCCGAGCTGGATCGTCCTGATGCTCGTTCGCTACTGCTTCGTGCCGCTGCGCGCGCGCGACAAGCTGCCGGGTCTGTTCCTGTACATGCTGTTCTATGAGGGCTGTCTGTACTGGCTGAACCTGTGGGCGCTCTTCACCGTCAAGAACCGAAGCTGGGTCACGCGCACCGTGAGCGCGCAGGCCTGAGGATCGCGAACGCCCTCGGCGGCCCCGCCGTCGTGCTCGTGAACGGCGGCCGGGCCGAGCTCCTCCCCGGCACCTGGAGCGCGACGCTCGAATGGCTCGTGCAGCGGCTCGCGCCGCGGTTCCCGCACCTCGCCTTCGTCGAAGTGCGTTACCGCGTACGTTCGTGGCGCGTCCTCGACGACTGCGTCGACGACGCGCGCGAGGGGATGGTCGCGGCGGGCGACGTCCCGCTCGCGCTCGTCGGCTTCTCGATGGGCGGCGCCGTCGCCGCGCGGGCGGCCGCCGACGAGCGCGTGCGCGCCGTGATCGGCGTCGCGCCCTGGCTGCCTGACGCGCTCGACGTGTCGGCGCTTGCGGGCCGTCGGCTCACTGTCGTCCACGGGTCGCTCGACCGCAATCTGCCGGGGCTGCCGGGCGTCAGTCCCTCGCTCTCGCGCCGCGGGTTCGAGCGTGCGATCGCCGCCGGGGCCACCGGGGACTACGAGCTCGTTCGCGGCGGGCTGCACGCGCTCGCCGTGCGCGGGCGGCGCGGACTCGTCGCGCTCCCGCGAGCCGCCGCGTTCGAGCAGCGGGTCGCGGGCGCGCTCGCCGCGTTCGCTCCCGCTCCGTAGCTTCACGGCCGCCGATCGGACGTTTTCCGTACCGCCCGCGCCGGGCAGTCTCGGGGGAGGCCATCGGCGGCTGAGCGACCCCGGTTAGGATCCCGCTGCAAATCGAGAGGAGGAACCCCGGATCGCCATCACCGAGCTGCACGACGTCGACCTCGCCGCGCACGGAATCGCCACGACCGGCCGCGTCCACCGCAACCCGACGACGGCACGGCTGTACACCGACGCACTGCGGCGCGGCGACGGGAAGCTGGCGGAGGGCGGACCGCTCGTCGTCGACACCGGCCGCTTCACCGGCCGCTCGCCGAAGGACAAGCATGTCGTGCGCGAGCCCGGCTCGGAGGACCGGATCTGGTGGGACGGCAACAACCCGATCTCGGAGGAGGTGTTCGAGCGGCTGCGCGACAAGGTGGTGTCGTACCTCGAGGGCCGCGACCTGTACGTCGTGGACGCGTTCGCGGGCGCCGATCCTGCGCACCGGATCGCCGTGCGCGTGATCACCGACAGCCCGTACCACGCCCTGTTCGCGAAGACGCTCTTCATCGACCCCACCGACGACGAGCTCGAGAGCTTCCGGCCGCAGGCGCTCGTCCTGCACGCGCCCGCGGTCGAGGCCGACCCGGCCGAGGACGGGACGCGCGCGGGGACGTTCGTCCTGCTGCACCCGACGCGGACGGAGGTGGTCGTCGGCGGCACCTTCTACGCCGGCGAGATCAAGAAGTCGATCTTCACGGTCATGAACGACCGGCTTCCGCTCGAGGGCGTGCTCCCGATGCACTGCTCGGCGAACGTCGGCCGCGGCGGCGAGGTGGCGGTCTTCTTCGGCCTCTCCGGGACGGGGAAGACGACGCTCTCGGCCGATCCGGAGCGGCTGCTGATCGGCGACGACGAGCACGGCTGGGGCGACACGGGCGTCTTCAACATCGAGGGTGGCTGCTACGCGAAGACGATCCGCCTCTCGCCGACGGCCGAGCCGGAGATCTGGAAGGCATCGCACTCCTTCGGGACGATCCTCGAGAACGTGGCCGTCGACGACGACGGCCGCATCGACCTCGACGACGACTCGAAGACCGAGAACACGCGCGCGGCGTACAGGCTCGAGCAGCTCGCGAACGTCGAGCCCGCGAAGCGCGCCGGCCACCCGGCGTCGGTGATCTTCCTCACGGCCGACGCGTTCGGGATCCTGCCGCCGATCGCGCGGCTGTCGCGCGAGCAGGCGCTCTACTACTTCCTCTCCGGCTTCACGGCGAAGCTTGCCGGAACGGAGATCGGCGTCACGGAGCCGCAGCCGACCTTCTCGACGTGCTTCGGCGCGCCGTTTCTCCCGCAACCGCCTGGCGTCTACGCGCGGATGCTCGGCGAGAAGCTCGACGAGCACGGCTCGACCGTCTGGCTCGTGAACACGGGGTGGACCGGCGGCCCGTTCGGGGACGGGCACCGGATGCCGATCGAGGCGACGCGCGCGCTCCTGCACGCCGCGCTCGGCGGGCAGCTGCGCGACGTCGAGTTCCGCACCGACGAGGTGTTCGGCTTCGAGGTGCCTGTGTCGGTGCCGGGCGTCGACGACGCTCTGCTCGACCCGCGCTCGACATGGCGCGAACCCGGCGCGTACGACCGCCACGCGCGCGAGCTCGCGGGCATGTTCGCGCAGAACTTCGAGCAGTTCGCCGACGTCGACCCTGCGGTGGCCGCCGCCGGGCCGAAGCCGTAGCCGTCACCGGTCGCCGAAGCCGATCGACGGGAGCCCCTCGGGCGGCCCGAAGCCCTCGAGCGTCGCGTAGAGCTGCGCGACCGTCCGCGGCCCCGCCCGCGTGTCCTCGACGCCGCGCCGTTCGAGCCACGCGCGGGCCTCGTCGCCAGGCAGGCGCACGAACTCGACGTTCGCCGCCGCGCGGCCCGGGCGCGCGACCGCCGGGTGGAGCCCGCGGATCTCCTCGTTCGTCGTCACGAGCACGAGTACGCGGAGGCCCTGACCGATGAGCCCGTCCACGACGTTCAGGAACCGCGAGAGGCCCTGCCCGATGATCGCCTTCGCGTCGGGAGTGAGCAGCTCGCCCGTGTCCTCGAGGACGAGCAGCCGCCAGTGCTTCGCCGCGCGCTCCTCGCCGTCCTCGTCGTCGCCGTCCTCGACGAGCTCGATCTCCTCGTCGTGGAAGATCGCGCGTGACATCGCCCAGCCGTGCGGGCCGCCCATGACGTGGATCCCCATCGACATTCCCTGCGGCTGCATCAGCACGCCCATGAGGTAGTCGGCGCGCTCGCCGAAGAAGGTGTCGGGGTCGACGATGTAGTGCAGCTGGCACCAGTCGCGCCACTCCCACGCGAGCGCGCGCAGCGCGAACGTCTTGCCGGTGCCGGCCTCGCCGTGCCAGAGGATGAGCTGGCCGCCGTGCGCGGGCTTGAAGTCGCGCATGATCGGCTCGAGCGCCCCGCGGGTGGCGGCCGCGTAGTTCTCTCCGATCTCGTCCCACTCCGGGACCGCGATCGGCCGCAGCGACGGCATCGGCCCGTTCGGCGTGTACGTCCAGAACGCGACCGGCACGTCGTGGCGCGCGACCGGCTCCGGCGTCGGCAGCCGCTCGCGCAGCGTGAGCAGTGCGTCCCGTGCCGCGTCCTCGCTCGTGGCCGCCGCCTGCGCGACGACGAAGCCGCCGCGCAGCGCGACGTGCACGAGCGCCGCGCCGAGCTCGATCACCATGCTCTCGCCGTTGTCTCCGGACGAACGGAGGAGCGGAGTCGCGAGCTGCCCCAGCGACCGCTCCGAGGTCGCCCAGTGCTCCGACCGGATCTCGGTCAGCCGACCGTCGAGGACACGCGCGAGGAAGAGCGCGGCCGGCGGCTCCTCGTGGTCGAGGGTCTGGAGGACGCGGAAGCGCGGGCCGAGCTCGGTCACGCCCTCGACGTGTCCGCGCGCCGCGCGTCGAAAACGCCGTTAGTCACCGGTTAGACCGCCGTTGAGGCGCCGTTAGCCCCTGCGCCGACCGTGGCCGCCATGGCCACCGAGGCACTCACCGAGAACCGGATCGACGTCGAGGAGCTCGTGCGCGAAGCGCACGTCTACCTCGCCGCCGTCGACGTCTTCCGCGGCGCGGGTTGCGAGCCCGCGTGGCAGCCGGAGTCGTCGGAGCGCACTGCAGGCGGGCCCCCGGCAGAGCCGGGCGCCCTCTTGCGGGGCCGCAAGCGGCCCCTCGGCGGGCCATCGGAAGGGAGGTGACACGATGGCCACGCAGACTCACGCGCTCCGGCGCCGCGTCCTCGTCGCAGCGCTCGCCGCGCTCGCGCTGGCGGCGTCCGCGCCGGCGGCCGCACTCGCCGACGGCCCGACTCCGCCGCCGGGTTCGGCGGGAGGCGGCGGCAACGGCGGTCCCTAATGGTCACCGCTACGCCGACGAACGGAAAGCCCCTCCAGGGGCTTTCCGTCGTGCGCACGCAACAGGGCGACCGCTGCGACGTTTTCCTTCTCCTCGTACAGCGCGACGGCCTCGGCACGGGCGAGCTCGGCCGCCGCGTCGTCGCCGCGCCCCGCCAGCGCCTCGGCGAGCGCGACGAGCGTCGCCGCGTGGTCGTTGACGGCGTCGGTCGAACCGACCACGGCGAGCGCGGCGCGCGCCGCTTCCTCCGCCTCGTCGAACCGAAGCGCGGCCGAGAGCGCGCGGGCGCGGGCGCGGCGATATGCGAACTGCGCCCACACGTCGTGCGGCGCTGCGTGCCGCTCCGCGACCCCGCTCCAGTGCAGCGCCTCGCCCGAATCGCCGGCGGCCGCCTGCGCTTCGGCGAGCTCGGCCGCGCGGTTCGCGAGGTGCGCGTGCTCGCCCAGCTCCTCGAGGAGCGCGCAGGCCGGCCGCAACTCCGCAATGGCTGCGTCGGCGTCGCCCGCGAGCATGTGGATCTCTGCGGAGGCGAGTGCATAGCGTGTCGCGAGCCGCACCCTGTGCCCGAGCTCTTCGTACGTCTGTCGCGCCTCCTCCGCAAGCATGCGCCCCTCCTCCGGCCGCCCACTCTGCGCAAGCATCGCCCCCATCAGCGCGGCGACGTTCGCCCGGGTGCTGCGATCCTCGGCCTCGGCGAGAAGGCGCTCCGACCGCCGCACGGCGTCGGTGAGCGGTGCGGGACCGTGATACAGCGCCGCCGTCAACTCCCCGACGCTCGTCGACGGGCTCCAACCCGCGCGCCGGTAGTGCTCGACCGCCCGCTCGGCCGCGTCCTGCCACGCCCGGTTGCGGCAGCGGAAGCCGCCTTCGGCGTACCCCGCCACGAGCCAGGCGCGTCCGAGCGCCCGGTCGTCGCCGAGGGCCTCGAACACCGGAATCGCGGCGTACGCGCGCGCTAGGAGCCGTTCCGGGTCACCGCCGCGATCCGCGAGCAGCCGGATCCCTTCCAGCTCGACCTCTGCCCGCAGCTCGACGCGGCGATCGTTGGCAGAGGCGGATCGCGCGACGGCATCGGCGAGCGCGTCCTCCGCGGCCTCGAGCCTGCCCACCGTCCGCAATGCAAGCCCGAGCTCGCAGAGCAGCTCGCGGCGCCTCGCGTCGTCGGGCGGGATGAGGGTCGTCGCGCGTTCGAGAAGGTTGACCGTCGCCGCGGCGTCCTCCCGGTGCCACGCACGCATCCCGGCCGCCGCCAGGCGGTCGCCTGCGTCCGCGGCGAGCCGTCGCGCGCGGCCCTCGTCGGCGCCGAGATCGCGAACGCAGTGCGCTGCCTGCTCGAGGTGGTAGCCGACGATCTCGTCAGCCGTGTCGTGACGCTCGAGCCAGCCCGCCGCGCGTTCGTGGAGCTCCGCCCGGCGCGCCTTCGTGATGCCTGCATAGGCAACATCTCTCACGAGGACGTGATGGAAGCGGCTCTCATCGAGCAGACTGCGCGCGCGCAGCGCCGACAGCGCGCGTGAAGGATCGTCGCCCAGTGCGGCGACAGCGGCCGGGTCGAACTCGCGGCCGACCACCGCCGCGCGTTCCAGCGCATCACGCTCCTCGGCGCCGAGCCTGTCGAGCCTGGCCGCGATCAGCGCCTCGACCGTCGGCGGCGCGCCCGCGAGCTCGCCGCCCTCGGCGGCGAACGCGAGCAGCTGCTCCGCGTACAGGGGATTGCCCTCGGCGAGCGCGACGACGCGCGCCTGCACGTCGCCGCCGAGCGCCTCGGCCTCCGGCAGCGCCGCAACGACGAGGCGCGCATCCTCCTCCGGGAGCGGCGCGAGCGTGAGCCGCGTCCCGGGCGCGGGTGGGAGCGCCCAGCCGGGACGCGCGTCGAGCAGGTCGGGGCGCGCGAGGTAGAGGAGGAAGATCGGCGCGCCGGAGCTCCAGCGCGCGACGTACTCGAGCAGGTCGAGCAGAGCCGGCTCGGCCCAGTGGATGTCCTCGACGACGATCACGAGCGGCCGCCGCCGCGCGAGCGCCTCGAGGTAGCGCCGCACGGCCCAGTGCGCCTCCCCGGTCGGCGCGGCGCCCTCCGCGCGGCCCAGGAGCTGAGCGACGCGCAGGGCGATCGTGTCGGCGTCTTTTTCCCCTTCGAGCACCGATTCGTCGACCGGCAGCGCCTCGGCGAGCGGCAGGTACGTTGCGCCCTCGCCGTACGAGACGCAGCGGCCGACGAGCACGTTCGCCTCGACGCGCGACGCGAGCTCGCGCGCGAGGCGCGTCTTGCCGATGCCCGCGTCGCCGATCACCGTCACCGCGTGGCATTCGCTGCCGTCGCGCGCCGCGGCGAACGCGTCGAGCAGCGCGTCGAGCTCGCGCCGCCGGCCGACGAACGGCGCGTCCAGCCGCCGGGCGGGCGCGGGCGCGTCACGCACGGCGACGAGCGCGTGTCCGTCCACGTCGACCGCATCGCGCACGAGCGCGAGGGCGCGGTCGCCGATCGCGACGCTCGCGCCGCCGCGGGCGAGCGCACGGGCGGACGTGACGACGCCGCCGACGAGCGCCGACGAGACGACCTCGCCCGTGTCGACTCCGATCCGCAACGCGGGCCCGCGCGCCTCGTCGGCCGCGCGCACCGCGCGTAGCGCGTCGTCCTCGCGCGTCTCGCGCGAGCCGAACACCGCGAGCGCCTCGTCGCCGGCGACCGTCTCGACGGAGCCCCCGTGCCGCTCGACTGCCGCGCGAAACGGCGCGAAGGCGCCCGCGATCGCCTCCGGATCCTCCGCGCCGGTGACGGCCGCGACGACGGTCACCACGCGCCGCCGGTCGACGGCGGCCGGCTCCTCGGCCGTGGCCGCGCGCCGTGCGAGGCGCGGGTCCTGGCGGAGGATGGCGCGCTCGAGCTCGCGCAGCGCCGGGCTCGGGTCGAGGCCGAGGCCGTCGCGCAGCGCGCGGCGCGCCGCGCGGTAAGCGTCGAGCGCCTCGGCCTGGCGGCCGGACCGGTAGAGCGCGAGCATGAGCTGGGCGCGCAGCCGCTCGCGCAGCGGGTGCGCGGCGACGAGCGTCTCCAGGTCGGGGACGAGGTCGGCGTGCCGGCCGAGCGAGAGCTCCGCCTCCGCAAGCTCCTCGCCGGCTGACGCGCGGAGCTCCTCCAGCCGGCCGAGCTCGAGCTGCGCGAACGGCTCGAAAGCGAGATCGGCGAGCGCCGGTCCGCGCCACAACGCGAGCGCCTCCCGCAGCTTCGCCGCTCGCGCCGCGGCCGGCGCGTCGTCCGCCTCCGCGACGAGCGCCTGGAAGCGCGCGAGGTCGATCCGCCACGGCTCGACCTGCAGGACGTAGCCCGGCGGCCGCGTCACGAGGGCGTCGCCGACGACGCGCCGCAGCTGCGAGACGAGGTTGTGAAGCGACTCGAGCGCCGTCTTCGGCGGCGATTCGCCCCACAGCGCGTCGAGCAGGGCATCCGTCGACACCACCTCGTTCGCGTTCAGCAGAAGGACGGCGAGGAGCGCCCGCTGCTTCGGGCGCGGCAGGGCCACGGGCCGTCCGTCGACCCGCACCTCGAGCGGGCCGAGGAGCAGGAACTCCACCCGTGCGATTGTCGCACCGTCCTCGTAGCCGCGGCCCTTCGAGACCAGGGATAACCCCGAGCTCGAACCGGAGAGCGCCCGGTGCCGCTGCGCGGCGGCGCTTCGTACCGTCGGCGGCATGGAAACCACGCTCGACATCGACCAACTGTTCGTCGACATCGCGCGCTACCTCGCCGCGGTCGACGCGTTCCGCCGCGCCGGCTGCGAGCCGGTCTGGAGGGACGAGGAGTGACCCTGCTGTACGCGCTCCTGCTTCCCCTCTTCCCGCGCCTCGTCCGGGAGCTGCCGTGATCGTCGACGATGTGCACTCCCGCCTGAACGCGACCGACGTGCGCGCGGTCGTCGCGCCCGACTCGCTCTCGGCCCTCCGCCTGGTTGTGGCGCGCGCCCAGGGCCCGCTCGCGCTTTGCGGCGGGCGCCACGCGATGGGCGGTCAGCAGTTCTGCGCCGGCGGAACGCTCGTCGACACGCGCAGGCTCGACCGCGTCCTCGCCGTCGACGAGACGTGCGGGACGATCGAGGTCGAGGCCGGCATCCAGTGGCCGGCGCTCGTCGACGCCCTCGCGCCGACGCCGTGGGCGATCCGCCAGAAGCAGACCGGCGCCGACGACCTCGCGATCGGCGGCGCCGTCTCGGCGAACGTGCACGGCCGCGGGCTGGCCCTTCGCCCCTTCGTCGACGACCTCGAGCGGCTCGTGGTCGTCGACGCCACGGGAGAGGTACGAGTGTGCAGTCGCACGGAGAACGCCGACCTGTTCGCGCTCGCCGTCGGCGGCTACGGGCTCGTCGGCGCGGTCTACTCGGCGACGCTCCGGCTCGAGCGGCGGCGTACGCTCGAGCGCGTCGTCGAGCTCGGCGACGTCGACGGCCTGTGCGAGGCCTTCGCGGCGCGCATCGCCGGCGGCTACAACTACGGCGACTTCCAGTTCGCGGTCGACCCAGTCTCGCGCGACTTCCTCCGCCGCGGCGTCTTCTCGTGCTACCGGCCGGTCGACGATGCCGAGCCGCCGGAAGACCGGCGCGCGCTCTCGGCGGCGCAGTGGCGGACGCTCCTGCAGCTCGCTCACACGGACAAGTCCCGCGCGTTCGACCTCTATGCGCGGCACTACCTCGCGACGACCGGCCAGTTGTATCTCTCCGACCGCCACCAGCTCGCGCAGTACGCCGGCGGCTACCACGACGAGGTCGGGCCCGGGAGCGAGATGATCAGCGAGCTGTACGTCCCGCGCGAGCGGCTCGCGGACTTCATGCGCGCCGCGGCGGAGCACCTGCGGCGGCTCGACGCGAACGTGGTCTACGGAACGATCCGGCTGATCGAGCGCGACGACGAGTCGTTCCTCGCGTGGGCGCGGGAGCCGTGGGCGTGCGTGATCTTCAACCTGCACGTCGAGCACACGCGCGCCGGCATCGAGTTCGCCGCGTACGCGTTCCGGCGCCTGATCGACCTCGCGCTCGCCGAGGGCGGGAGCTTCTACCTCACGTATCACCGCTGGGCGACGCGCGCGCAGCTCGACGCGGCGCACCCCCGACTCGGCGAGTTCCTCGAGCGCAAGCTCGAGTGGGATCCCGCCGAGCGGTTCCAGAGCGAGTGGTACCGGCACATGAAGCGGCTGTACGCGGCGGAGGAGCAGGCGGCGTGATCGTGGTGCGCCCCAGGCGGCGTGTCCCGCGCGGCGCGATCGTCTTTCTCAACGCGGCCACCCGAAAGGGCCTCGCAGAGGAGGGCGTGGAGCGGCTGATGGCGCTGTTCGGCCGTGCGGGCTTCGTCGCGGTCGCACCCGAGTTGCCGGGCCTCGCCGACGGCGAGGTGACGCCCGCGACGCTCGAGGCGGCGGTCATCGTCGCCCTCGAAACGGCGGACCGGTGCGGCGGCCGCGTGGCACTGGCGGGTGCGTCGACCGGAGCGGGCCTCGCAGTGCTCGCCGCGGCCGACCGCCGACTCGCCGACCGCGTCTCGGTCGTGGCGGCCGTAGCACCCTTTTCCGACCTGCGCGCCGTGGTCCGCCGTGCGACCGTCGAGCGCGGGGAGGCGCCGGCGCTGCTCGTCGACGCGGTCCCACGGTCCTTGCGTGCGCTCGGCTCTGGCGACGCCGTCGAGCGGGTGCTCGCCAATCGCGACCCGGCTGCGTTCGAGGCGCTGTGGGCGGCCCTTCCGCATGAGGTGCTCGACAGCGTCGAGGCGCTCGCCCCCGTACACCGAGCCGGCCACGTGAAGGCGCAGCTGCTCCTCGCGGCCGCGCCCGACGACGCCTTCTTCCCGATCGAGCACCAGCTCGCCCTCGCATGCGCGTGCCCGCGCGCGCGGCTGACGCTGACGCGCGCACTCGAGCATGTAACGCCGCGACGGTCGCTGCGCGTCGTCTCGCTCCTCCTCTTTCTTGTCCGCTTCCTGCGCCTCGCAGCCCAGCGGGAGCGGCCGGGGCGCTTCGTGCTCGCGGCCTCGCTCGGGGCACGCGCGCCGTACTGGGGCGCGGCGTTCGGCGGCCCGCTGCCGGCTCTGATCGTCCGGGTGGCGAAGCAATGCGCGTGACGGAGGCCGCACTCGTCGCGACCCTCGCCCTCGCGACCACTGCGCTCGCGCTCTCCCGTCCGGCGGCGATGACTCTCCTGACGGCGCTCTTCGCGGTACGCGTGACAGGGCAGGTCGCGGTTCTGGTCGCGCGCCCGCGGTGGCTCCCGCCGATGGCGCAGTGGAACTTCGTTCCGTACGCGATCTTGCTTCCGGTGCAGGTCGCCCTACTCGTCGCGATGGTCACGCTCGTCGGCGCGTCGTCGCAGCCCGCGTTCGCTCCGGTCGCCGTGGTCTACGCCGGCGTGATGGTCGTCCGGTACGCGCTGCGCATGTGGCTCCGGCCAAACGCGCGCTGGTTCGGCGGCGCGATCCCGATCGTGTTCCACGTCGTGCTCGCGGCCTTTCTCTACGTGCTTGCGTCCGATCCGAGGTAGGCCAGTACCGCCAGCACGCGGCGGTGGTCGTCCGGCGCCTGCGCGAGGCGCAGCTTGCCGAAGATGCTGTTCACATGCGTCTCGACGGTCTTCGGGCTCAGGAACAGCCGCTCGCAGACCGCCTTGTTCGACCTGCCCTCCGCCATCAGGCTCAGCACCTCGCGCTCGCGTGGGGTCAGCGACGCGACCGGGTCCGACTCGCGATGGCGCCCGAGGAGGCGCCCGACGACGTCCGGGTCGACGGCCGTCCCGCCGCGCGCGACGCGCCGTACCGCAGCGAGGAAGTCGTCGATCTCGAGCACGCGGTCCTTCAGCAGGTACCCGAAGCCCTCGGGCCGGTCGCGGAAGAGCGCGAGCGCGCGACGCGGCTCGACGACCTGGGAGAGCAGGAGGACGGCGACGTCGGGGAGCTCCTCCCGGATCTGCTCGGCCGCGCGCACGCCCTCGTCGGTGTGCGTGGGCGGCATGCGGATGTCGACGATCGCGATGTCCGGCTTGTAGCTCCGCACGCGCAGCAGTAGCTCGTCGGCGTTCTCGGCCTGTGCCACGACCTCGAAGCCCGCCTCCTGGAGCAGCCGCGCCGTCCCCTCTCGGAGCAGCGCAGAGTCGTCGGCGATCACGACCCGGAGCGCGCCCGTGTCGAGCTTGCTGGGCGGACCTTCGGTGCGCAGGGCCGGAAACTCGCGCTCCAGCCCGTCCGCGACGAGCTGGAAGAGCCGCTCGGGATGCGGAAGCCCGCGGAGGTGGTACTCGCCGAGATCGAGCACCTCCGCGTCGGGCGCCGCCGCACGCGTCTCCGCCGAGAGCACGACCTGGCCGCCGTGCGCGGCGGCGCAGATGCGGGCGGCGCGGTGTACGTCGACGCCGTAGTACGCGCCCTCCGAGATGTCCGCCGAGCCCGTGTGGAGGCCGATCCGGACCCGCACGCCGTCGATCGCTCCGCGCTGGACGCGCTCGGCGGCGCGGACGGCGCGATTCGCGTCGGGGAACACGGCGAAGAGCTCGTCCGCCCGCGCGTCGACCTCGGCTCCGCCCATCGCCTCCACGGCGCCGCGCAGGGCCGACCGGTGCGCCGCGAGGACGGCCGGATACTCGGCGCCGAGGTCGCACACGAGCCGCGTCGAGCCCTCGATGTCGGTGAAGCAGAAGGTGACGGTGCCCTGCGGCAGCGTCATCAGCGGCAGGGGATCTCGGCCCATACGACGGTGCCCTCGTCCGGCCTGCTCTCGACGCCGAGGCGGCCGTCGAGCGCTTCGACGCGGTCGGCGAGCCCGCGCAGCCCTTCGCCGCCGGGATCGGCGCCGCCGACGCCGTCGTCGGCGACCTCGACCCTGAGCGTGCCGTTCACACGCGCGGCGATCGTGACGCGCGACGCGCCTGCGTGCTTGACCGCGTTCGCGAGCGCCTCGCAGGTGACGAAGTACGCGGCGGCCTCGACCGGTGCCGGCAGTCGCTCGGCGGGCACCGCGGTGACCGTCACCGGCACAGGCGTCCGGTCGGCGAGCGACTCGATCGCTGCCGCGAGACCCTCTTCGGTGAGGACGGCCGGGTGCACGCCGTGTGCGAGATCGCGCAGGTCCTCGAGCGCGCCCTGGAGCTGGGCGACGGCCCCCTGGAGCTCCCGCTCGAGCTCGGGATCGAGGTTGCGCCCGAGTCGCCGCAGCTCGAGCGCGACGGCGACGAGCCGCTGCTGCGCGCCGTCGTGGAGGTCGCGCTCGATGCGCCGCCGCTCGGCGTCGCCGGCCTCGACGATCCGGCGGCGCGAGTCCTGCACCTCGGCGAGCTGCGCGAGGACCTCGGCGTGGAGCCGGGCGTTCTCGAGCGCGAGACGCGCCGCGGCGCCGGCCGCCTCGACGAGATCCGGCTCGTCGCGCAGTGCGGGGTCGTGGACGAGTGCGGCCACGGGCGTGCCGTCGTGATCGAGATGGGTCACGGCGCGCAGGCGTCCGTCCGGCGGCAGCGTCATGGGCTGCCCGTCGGAGTCGACGTACTCGCGCCGGTCCGGCAACCAGAACGCGACCTCGAGCGACGGGTCGCGAAGAGCGCGGGCGAGCGCGTTCCGGAACTCGAGCGGCGGCGTGTGCTCGAGGCGCAGCGCGAGCTCCCCCACCGTCGCCTGCGCGAGCCGCGAGCGGAGCATTCCCGCGAGGAGCGCAAGCGGCACCGCCGCCACCCCGGAGATCTGCCACCAGAAGAGGTTCTCGTTCACGAACTGCGGGAACGGCGAGCCGAACGTCACGACGCTGTCGTACACCGCGCGCAGCGCGGCGGTGACCGCGGCGAGCAGGAGCGGCGCGAGCATGCGCCGCGCGCGCGGGGTCGCCCGCGCGAGGCGCCGCAGAACGAGCACGACGAAGATCGAGGCGAGCCCGCCGTACACCGTCACCGCGTAGACGTCCTGCAACGCGCGTGCGAGGCCGTCGTCGCCGTGGACGACGAGGAAGCTGTGCCGCGGGAAGGGGTCGAAATAGCGGAGCCGGTGCGGCCCGTCGTACACGAGGAGGATCGCGAGCGGGAATGCGAGCACGACCGTGAACGCGACGCGCAGGAACGCACGCTCGACCCGATCGGTCACGAGGCCCGACGGATACGCAAGCGCGCTGTATGCGAACAGCGCGTAGCCGACCTCGCCGAGCCCGAAGAAGATGGTGAAGGCGGCCTGGTCGTGGCTGTAGCGGAACTGGCGTGCGAGCAGCGCGAAGCCGGTCGCGCTCAGCAGCGGGCCGAGGCGGTTCCCGGGCCGGCGCGACCACGCGACGAGCCCGGCGACGACGAATGCCCAGCACGCGGCGACGGTGATCCCGGCGCGCGGGGGCGACGTGAACGAGAACAGGTTGTCGATCTGGACGCGGTAGGCGACGACCCCCAGCGCGACGGCGCCGGCGAGGACGAGGAGGGTGCGGACGCGGCCGATCCGCTGCATGCGCCGATCGTCACATACTCGGCCTCGATTGCCAATCCGGGCAGACCCTGAAGCGAGGCCGAGGCCTGCCCGGTGTTGCCCACGCAGGCGACGTGCGACCGTCGAGCGATTCGACGAAAGGAGGGGCGAACGTGCCCACCAAAGCAATCGCGGCGGTTGCGGCCGCCGCGTTCGTGCTGGCCGCTCCGGCGGCCGGCGGATCCGGAAGCTACAGCGACAAGACGGGAGACGGCGCGGTCGACATCGCAGCGGTCGAGGTCACGAATACCGCGGGAACGATCACGTTCAAGATCGCCGTGGCGAACATGCCGGCGCTCGCACCCGATGCGGCGATCGCGGTGGCGATCGACGCCGACCGCGACGACACGACCGGCGGCGAGTACGGGCTCGACTTTGCCGCGGTGCTGTTCGGCGACGACCGCTCAGCGGCGCTCGTGCGCTGGAATGGAAGCGACTTCGAAGCCTTCTCGCACGGGCCGGTCGACGGCCGCTACAGCGCGGGCGTCGCGACGATCTCGGTGCCGGCGGCCGATCTCGGCAACCCGAGCTCGTTCGACTTCGGCGTCGTCGGCATCCAGGGCGACGAGTTCGACGTCGCGCCGGACGACGGCATCTGGACCTATGAGATGCCCGCCGTCGTAGCGGCGGCGGTGCACTTCTCGCCGGCGCAGCCGAAGGCCGGCGCCCGATTCGCGGCCGACCGCGTCAGCCTGCGTCTGACTGACGGAACGACGGTTCGGCCGGACACCCTCACGTGCATCGCACAGCTCGGCGGCCGGCCGCTCGTCGGCACCGGTCACGGCGGCTGCACCTGGAAGCTCCCGCGCGCCGCGCGCGGCAAGCGGCTCGTCGTGGCGATCGGGGTGACCTACGGCGGGATGTCCCCGGCGTACGACTCGTGGACGTTCGTCGTCCGCTGACAAATCCTGCGCGGGGCGGTGCGGCATTGACGCCCCGCCCCGCGCGGTTCCGCTAGCGTCCAAGGACGTGGAGGCAACGCACGACGTCCTGGTCGTCGGCGCCGGTCTGGCGGGTATGCGCGCGGCTGTCGAAGCGCACGACGCGGGCGCGGACGTTGCGATCGTCTCGAAGATCCACCCGACGCGCAGCCATTCCGGCGCGGCCGAGGGCGGCATCAACGCCGCGCTGGGGAACGCCTCCGACGACGACCCGGAGAGCCACGCGTTCGACACCGTGAAGGGCTCCGACTACCTCGGCGACCAGGACGCGATCGAGATCCTCTGCCAGGAGGCGCCGGCCGACGTCTATCAGCTCGAGAACTGGGGCGCGGTCTTCTCGCGCACCGAGGACGGCAGGATCGCGCAGCGGCCGTTCGGCGCGGCCGGCGCGCCGCGTACGGCGTACGCGGCCGACATCACCGGCCACGTCCTGATCCAGGTGCTGTACGAGCAGCTCGTCAAGCGCGACCTCAAGGTCTACGACGAGTACTTCGCGTGGAAGCTCGTCGAGGCCGACGGATGCTGTCAGGGCGTCATCTGCTGGGACCTGATGAGCGGCGGGCTCAAGGCGCTCGCCGCGAAGACGGTGATCCTCGCCACAGGCGGCGCCGGCCGGCTCTACACCGGCACGACGAACGCGTACGCGTGCACGGGCGACGGCATGGCGATGGCGCTGCGCGTCGGCGTCGCGCTGAAGGACATGGAGATGATGCAGTTCCACCCGACGACGCTCGCGCCGACGGGCGTGCTGATCACGGAGGGCTGCCGCGGCGAGGGCGCGTACCTGCTCAACGCCGAAGGCGAACGCTTCCTGAAGCGGTACGCGCCGAATGCGATGGAGCTCGCGTCGCGCGACGTCATCTCGCGCGCCGAGCAGACCGAGATCGACGAGGGCCGCGGCATCGACGGGAACGTCCTGCTCGACCTGCGCCACCTCGGTGCCGAGAGGATCCTCGAGCGGCTGCACGGCACGCGCGAGCTCTCGATGGTCTTCCTGGGCGTCGACCCGATCTACGAGCCGATTCCCGTGCGGCCCGGCGCGCACTACCACATGGGCGGCGTCGACACCGACGTCTGGGGCCGCACCTCGCTCGACCGGCTCTACGCGGCGGGCGAGGTGGCGTGCGTCTCCGTCCACGGCGCGAACAGGCTGGGCGGCAACGCGCTGATGGAGACGATCACCTTCGGCCGGCGGGCCGGACACGACGCCGCCGAGAGCGCGCTCGTCACGGACTCCGCCGTGGTTCCCGAATCAGCGCTGCGCGACGCCGAGCGCGAGCTGAAGGAGCTGCTCGACCGCTCGGACGGCGAGCGCCCGTGGAAGATCCGCGACGAGCTCGCGCAGACGATGCACGAGAACTTCGGCGTCTTCCGACGCGAGGAGCTGATGCGCAAGGAGGGCGAGATCGTCCGCGCGCTCCGCGAGCGCTACAAGCGCGTGTTCGTCGACGACAAGGGCGACGTCTTCAACAACGACTTGACTCAGACGCTCGAGCTCGGGTTCCTGCTCGAGCTCGCCGAATGCATGGTTGTCTCGGGCCTCGCACGCAAGGAGAGCCGCGGCGCGCACGCCCGGCCGTACGACTTTCCGATGCGCGACGACGAGAACTTCATGAAGCACACGATCACGAGCTGGAACGGCGGCGGCCCCGAGCTCGAATGGCGGGACGTCACCGTGACGAAATACGAGCCGATGGAAAGGACGTACTAGTTGGCCACCGAGACAGCGCAGCGGCCCGCGGCCGCCGAGGAGACGATCGACGTCGCGCTGAAGATCTGGCGCTACAACTCGGACACCGGCGACCGCGAGCTCAGGGAGTACGAGGTCGAGGCGCCGGCGTGGGTGACGCTGCTCGATGTCCTCGACCTGATCAAGGACCGTGTCGACGGGACGCTGGCGTACCGCAAGAGCTGCCGGATGATGATCTGCGGCTCGTGCGGGATGCGGATGGACGGCGCGGCCGTGCTCGCGTGCAAGACGCGCATGTACGACATCGCGAAGTCCGGGCACGTGCCGGTCGTCTCGGCGATGGGCAACCTGCCGATCATCAAGGACCTCGTCGTCGACATGGGCCCGTTCTGGGAGAAGTTCCGGTCGGTCGATCCGTACCTGCAGCCGGGCTACGAGGAGCCGCCGCACGGGAAGGAGTACCGCATCTCGCAGGAGCGGATGAACGTCATCCACAAGGAGGCGCTGTGCATCAACTGCGGCTGCTGCGTCTCCGAGTGCAACGCGATGGAGTCGGATCCGCTCTTCACGGGCCCGCAGGCGCTCGCGAAGGGGATGCGGTTCGTCGGCGATCCGCGGGACGGCCGCAAGATCGAGCGGCTCGAGAAGCTGAACGACGAGCACGGGATCTGGGAGTGCACGCGCTGCTACTTCTGCAACGAGCGCTGCCCCAAGGGCGTCGACCCCCGCGACGCGATCGCGAAGCTCGGCGCCGAGTCGATTCACGAGGGAATCGACCGCGACATGGGCGCGAAGCACGCGAAGTGGTTCGTGACGTCGGCGAAGACGACCGGGTGGCTCCGCGAGACCGAGCTCGTGCCGAAGACGCAGGGAATCGTCTCGGCGATCAAGCAGACGCGGTTCGCACTCGGCCTCCTGCGGCACGGCAAGGTGCCGCCGCCGTTCCCGCCGCACGTTGCTGCGGACGTCAAGGAGTCGCGCGCGCTGTACGACCTCGTCAAGCAGCAGGGCCGCGGGGGCGCCCTGGGGATCGTGCAGGGCGAGCACGCGCTCGGGCGCATCGAGTTCGCCGAAGCGGCCGGGGCGAAGGTGAACGTCCCCGAGGCTCAGCCCGGCGTCGAGCCTCCACATGCAGAGGGCTGAGATGAAGCGCGTCGCGTACTACAAGGGCTGCCTCGCGTCGCTGTCCGCGAAGGAGCTCGACTCCTCGACGCAGGCGCTCGCGCCGAAGGTGGGGCTCGAGCTCGTGGAGCTCGAGTCGGTGACGTGCTGCGGCGCCGGCGACATCCACGAGGCCGAGCCGGACTACTACTTGCATCTCAACGCGCGCATCCTGGCGTACGCGGCGGCGACCGGAAGCGACACCCTGATGACGGTCTGCAACGTCTGCACGCTCAACCTGCGGCAGGCGAACTGGCAGCTCAAGAACGACGCGGAGCTGCGCGCGCGCGTGAACGAGAACCTGGTCGCGGTGGGTGTGCCGGCATACGAGAGTGACGTCGAGGTGCGGCACTTCCTGTGGGAGGTCGCCGAGGGCGAGGGATACGAGCTGCTGAAGCAGTCCGCGCACCGCGGCCTCAAGGGACTCAAGATCGCGCCGTTCTACGGCTGCCAGATCCTGCGTCCGTCGAAGATCCTCGGCTTCGAGGACCCGGACCGCCCGTGGTCGCTCGAGCGCATCATCGAGGCGTGCGGCGGCGAGCCGATCGACTACCCCGCCAAGATCAAGTGCTGCGGGTTCCCGATCATCCAGGCGCGCGAGGAGACGGCCATGGGCGAGCTGATCCAGCCGATCGAGCAGGCGTACGAAGCCGGCGCCGACGCGATGGTGACGCCGTGCCCGCTCTGCCATCTCTCCCTGGACGCGTGGCAGTCGAAGCTGAAGGCCGCGACGGGCCGCGACTTCAAGATGCCGGTGCTGCACCTGGCGCAGCTGATCGGCGTGGCTGCAGGCCTCGAGGAGTCCGAGCTGAAGTTCAAGCGCCACGTGGTCAGCGTGCAGCCCGTGGTCGAGAAGCTGGCGCTCTAGGGCAGTCCGCAAGTTCCCGACCTGGGCGGCATCTCTATGGCTGGAGGGGCAGTTTCCGGCGCGTGGGGCCCTTGGGCCTCCCGCGCCGGAGGCCTTTTTCTTTCTGCGGAGGCGCGGCGATCCGGGCACCCAGCTCACCGCGCCACCTCCGAGCTTTGGCGATTGTCGGAAGGGACGTAGCGTGATCGTCCTCCTCGTCGCGGCAGCGCTCGGAGTCGCGGCGGCCGCCTGTGCAGCCTGGGGCTGGTACGAGGCCGGCTGGGTGCGCCTGCGGGTGCTCGACCTGCCGGTGCCGGGGCTCCCGCCGGAGCTCGACGGGCTGCGGATCGCCCACCTCTCGGACTTCCACCTCGGCCCGAGGTCGCGCGGCGAACTTGCGACCTTGAGCGCCGTCGAGTGGGTGGAGGAGCGGCGGCCCGACCTCGTCTGCGTCACCGGCGACCTGCTCTCGCGCCCGCGCGGCGAGCCCTTGCTGCTGGATCTGCTCGACCGCCTCGGCAACCCGTACATCGTGCTCGGGAATCACGACTTCCACCGCTCGCGCGACCCTTTCTCGAAGTCGGTCGACCTGCTCGAGCTCGACCGGGGGACGCTCCTCGTCGACCGCGTCGTCGAGACCGAGCTGCGCGGCCGGCGAATCGAGCTCGCGGGCGTCGACGCGCGCTCGTGGATAGGCGAGCAGCGAAGCGGCTTTCCGGCCGAGTCGGATGCCGACCTGCGCATCCTGCTCTGCCACTTCCCCCAGGTGCTCGATCACGTTACGCCGGGCCGGTTCCACTTGATCCTCGCGGGCCACATGCACGCGGGGCAGATCGTGTTGCCGTACGGCTTCGGGAAGCTCCAGCTCGCCCACGTACGCTCGATCTACATGGACGGCGCATACCGGCGCGGCGATACGGTCATGCACGTCTCGCCGGGCCTCGGGACGACGTTCGTCCCCTTCCGGTTCTTCGCCCGCCCGGAGGCGACCGAGCTCGTTCTACGATCCGGGTAATGGAGGGTCATGCGCACATCGCGAGCGACGTGCTCGCGCGCTACGCGGCCGACGCCGCCCGCGAGGTGCCCGGCGTGACGGCCCTCGTCGGGCGCCACGGCGGCGTCCGCGTCGAGGGCGCCCGGCTGGAGCTGCACCTGGCCGTCGAGTGGGGTGCGTCCATCCCGCAGGTCGGGGAGGCGGTGCAGCGGCGCGTCGTCGAATACCTCGCCCAGATGGCCGACGTGCGCCCCGAGGCGGTCGACGTCGTCGTCGAGGAGGTCGCCTAGTGCCGCCGCGGGTCGTGGGCTTGACGAAGCTGACGCTCGAGACGGCGCCGACGGTCTGCCACGAGTGCGTCTGGTGGCAGTCGCGCGGGCGCCGGACCGTCGACAAGGACCGCTGGATGGAGAAGGTCGAGCTCGGCTTCGGGGCTTTCGGCACCGTGTACTACGACTCCGACGGACGCGTGCTCGGCTCGATGCAGTACGGCCCGGCCGAGCTCTTCCCGCGTGCCTACGAGCTGCCCGGCGGGCCTCCGTCGGACGACGCGATCCTCGTCACGTGCGCGTACCTCGTCGAGCAGTCGAGCCCGTGGGTGCTGCAGTCGCTCTTCCTCGCGGCGATCGGCGAGGCGCGCGACCGCGGCGCCGCGGCCGTGGAGGCGTTCTCGTATCGCTATCCGGAGGGCGAGTCGGCGTACGAGCGGTTCCGCGTGCACAAGACGGTGTTCCCGGCCGACTTCCTCGGCGACTTCGGCTTCGAGATCCTGCGCGCCGCGGGCCGTGTCGGCCTCTCGCGCCTCGAGCTCGGCGGCCTCCAGCCGGTCGTCGAGGGCCGTCGCGAGAAGGTGTTGCGCGTCGTGCGCGAGGCCTTCGTCCCGGAGCCGGTCCCTGCGCCGCGCCCCTAGACGCGGGTCTGACCCGGGTCAGGTCCCGAACCGCCATCGCCTCGCGGGTCACGTTGTCTCCTCAGGCCCGAGGCGTCCGTGACCTTGTGACAAGTTGTCACTTGCTCAGGGCGAGTACGACCTTCAGGCCGCGCTCGCTTCCGGGCCACAGCTCTTCCACCACGTCCCGCCCGGCGCGGCGGACGACGTATGCGATCGCCGCGGCGACGAGGATCGCGTCGTCGAGCTGGCCCGCGACCGGGATGAAGTCCGGCACGAGGTCGAACGGCATGGCGAGGTAGGCGACGAGGAGTGCGAGCGCGAGCTTCCCGCGCCGCGGCACGCGCGGGTCGGCGAGCAGCCGCCGGAAGAGAACCAGGCAGTCCGGCACGAACGACGCGAGCTCGCGGGCGGCGGTGCGACGGCCGAGCGCGAGCAGCCCGAGCAGCAGGAGGAACCAGAGCGCGACGAGCACCGCGCACGCGGCGAGTGTTGCCTGAAGCATGGGCATCGCTGTTTGGACGGTCTCGTTTTGGTGCAGAACAGAGGTAGGTTCGACGTGGTACTGCGGTCAAGGACAGACGTCCTCGGGTCCGCGGCGGACCCGTCGGGGGATGGTACGGCGGGCGCTGCGGATCTCTCGGCTGTTGCCGCGATCACGCGCGTCCTCGTCGCGGACAGCTCGCCCTCCACGCGCGCGGGTGTTCGAGTCGCGCTGCTGGCCGCGGGGTGCTCGGTCTGTGCGGAGGCCGCCGAGGCATCCGCGGCAGTCGCGGCGGCGCTGCGCGAGGGACCCGACGTGTGCCTGATCGAGACCACGCTTCCGGGCGACGGCATCCGGGCTGCGGCGACGATCTCCGCGCAGGTTCCCGCCACGTCGATCGTCATGTTCGGGCACGCGCCGAGCGGCGCCGGCCTCTTCGCCGCCCTCGAGGCAGGCGCATGCGGCTACCTCACGAAGGACGTCGACCCCGATCGGCTGGCAGTCGCCCTGCGGCGTGTCCGCGCGGGGGAGGCGGCGCTCTCGCGGACGCTCGTCGCGGCGCTGATCGACGAGTTCCGGCGCAGGCGGCGACCGCTCCTCCGCGGTCTGACGAACCGCGAGCTCGAGGTGCTCGAGCTGCTCTCCCAGGGACTGAGGACGGCGGAGATCGCGGATCGCCTCTTCGTGGCGCGGGTGACGGTGAGAACCCACATCGCCTCGATCCTGAGAAAGCTCGGCGTGCCCGACCGCCAGGCGGCGATCCGCATGCTCGACGAGCGCTGACCGTTCCGCGAGACCGTTCATGAATTTCAGCCCTGTGCGTTGAGAAATCTCAGCGCGGGCGGGGTGCGAAACGCCGCGACGGCGGGAATGAACCTCTCGCTTTTCTCGGTGGGAAACGATAAGCGCCCCGGTTGTGGGGGAGAAAGTCGAGGGGCTCGGTGAGACATCTGCGGCGGTGTTCCCTGCTCGCGCTTGCGATGGCGATCGCTTCGAGCGTCATCTTCGCCTCGGGCGCGCTCGCCGACGGTGCCATTCACTCGTGCGTCGATGCGCTCGGGACGATCCGCATCGTGCCCGTGGGAACGCCGTGCAAGGCGACCGAGACCTCCCTCGACTGGAATGTCACAGGCCCTCCAGGGCCTCCCGGGCCTGTCGGGCCGACCGGTGCTCCCGGCCCCGCCGGCGCCACCGGGCCTGCGGGTCCGATCGGCCTGATGGGGCCGATGGGGCCTGCAGGCCCGATGGGCGCGTCAGGGCCGAAGGGCGACAACGGTCCGCCCGGTCCGGCCGGCAATACCGGTCCGAACGGCCCTCCGGGTCCGACGGGCAACACGGGGCCGAACGGCCCTCCCGGCCCGACCGGTAACCCCGGGCCGACCGGCCCGAAGGGCAATCCCGGCCCGACCGGCCCGACGGGTGCGACGGGCCCGGCAGGTCCGACCGGCGCGACGGGTGCGACCGGCGCCACGGGTGCCACGGGCGCGACGGGCCCGGCAGGTCCGACGGGTGCGACGGGCCCGGCAGGTCCGACCGGCGCGACGGGTGCGACCGGCGCGACGGGCGCCACGGGCGCGACGGGCCCGGCAGGTCCCGCTGGCCCGACCGGTGCGACGGGTGCGACGGGCGCTACCGGCGCGACCGGAGCAGCCGGTGCGACGGGCGCGACCGGCCCGGCAGGTCCGACTGGCCCGACCGGTGCGACGGGTGCGACGGGCCCGGCAGGTCCGACCGGCGCCACGGGTGCGACGGGTGCCACCGGCCCCGCGGGTGCGACCGGTGCCACGGGTGCGACCGGTGCCGCGGGTGCGACCGGTGCCGCGGGTGCGACCGGTGCCACGGGCGCGACCGGTGCCACGGGTGCAGCGGGCGCGACGGGCCCGGCGGGTCCGACCGGCCCGACGGGTGCGACCGGCGCCGCGGGCGCGACGGGTGCAACCGGTGCGACGGGTGCCCCGGGTGCGACGGGTGCGACCGGTGCGACGGGTGCGACCGGCCCGGCCGGTGCTACGGGTTCGACCGGTGCTACGGGTTCGACCGGTGCCACTGGTGCGACCGGTGCAACCGGTGCGACGGGTGCCACCGGTGCGACTGGAGCTACAGGTGCGACCGGTGCCACGGGTGCGACCGGTGCCGCGGGTGCGACCGGTGCCACCGGCCCGGCGGGTCCGACCGGCCCGACGGGTGCGACCGGCGCGACCGGTGCCACGGGTGCGACTGGTGCCGCGGGTGCGACGGGCGCGACGGGTGCAGCGGGCGCGACGGGCCCGGCGGGTCCGACCGGCCCGACGGGTGCGACCGGTGCCGCGGGTGCGACGGGTGCGACGGGCGCGACGGGTGCAACCGGTGCGACGGGTGCCCCGGGTGCGACGGGTGCGACCGGCCCGACCGGTGCTACGGGTGCGACCGGTGCCGCTGGTGCGACCGGTGCCACCGGTGCGACTGGAGCTACAGGTGCGACCGGCGCGACGGGCGCGACGGGTGCGACCGGGGCGACGGGCGCGACCGGTCCGGAGGGCCCGACCGGCCCGACGGGTCCGACCGGTGCGACGGGTGCAACGGGTGCGACAGGTGCGACCGGTCCGGAGGGTGCGACGGGTGCGACGGGTGCAACGGGTGCGACAGGTGCAACGGGTCCGGAGGGTCCGACCGGTGCGACGGGTGCAACAGGTGCAACTGGTCCGGCAGGCCCGACCGGCCCAACGGGAGCCACCGGCGCGACGGGTCCGACCGGCCCCACCGGAGCGACGGGCGCGACGGGTGCGACAGGTGCGACGGGCCCCACCGGGACGATCGCCGGCAGCGTCATCGTCAACGGCAACATCGTGACGATCGCATCGATGGCCGCCGTGGGTACCGTCTCGGCGACCTCCAGCGCGCTGTGCTCGACCGTGTCGGCGACCTCGAAGCTGCTTGGCGGGGGCATCACGATGACCAACGGCGGCGGCTCGAGAGGGGCCGTGTTCGAGAGCGTCCCGCTGCCGAACGCCGGGCCGTCCGGAACACCCGGAACCGACGGCACGCCGACGGGGTGGCAAGGCCGCGCGACCAACTTCGTCTCGGGTGCCGGTGCGATCACCATCCAGGCCTACGCGATCTGCAGCTTGCCGTAGGCGACGAGAAACGGGAGACGAGATGGCAACGGTAGAAGTCCTCCGAGCACCGGCCGAACGGAGCCCGGCAGAGATCCACGTCTCCGTCGTGATCCCGTGCCTGAACGAGGCCGAGAACATCGAGCGGTGTGTCGAGCTGGCGTACGCCGTCCTCGACGACAGCGGAATCCCGGGCGAGGTGATCGTCGTCGACAACGGTTCCGACGACGACAGCGGCCGCCTCGCTCGGGCCGCAGGCGCCACCGTGATCGTCGAGCCGCGGCGCGGCTACGGCAGCGCATACCTCGCCGGGTTCAACGCGGCGCGTGGCGACTACATCGTGATGATCGACGCCGACCTGACCTACGACTTCGGCGACATTCCTCGCTTCGTGGAGCAGCTCGACGACGGCGCCGAGTTCGTCATGGGCGACCGGATGGACGGCATTCAGCCCGGCGCGATGCCCTGGCTGAACAGGTACATCGGCAACCCGGTCCTGAGCGGCTTCCTGAACGTCCTCTTCAAGACGAAGGTGCGCGACGTCCATTGCGGGATGCGAGCGTTCCGTCGAGACGTTCTCCCGCGGCTCGACCTGCACTCCACGGGGATGGAGTTCGCGTCCGAGATGGTCATCCGAGCGTCGAAGGAGCAGCTCGACATCCGGGAGTTCCCGATCGAGCTGCACCAGCGCGGAGGGAGGTCGAAGCTCTCACCGTTCCGCGACGGCTGGCGGCATCTCCGGCTGATCCTCGTGTACAGCCCGAACTTCCTCTTCCTCGTGCCGGGGGTCGTCATGACGGCGTTCGGCGGGCTGATCACGGTCACGGTCTTCGCACACCTCACCGTCTTCGGCCGGCCGTGGTTCATCCATGCGCTCATCGCCGGCTCGCTGCTCGTGATCGTCGGCATGCAGGTGATCGGGCTCGGGCTGTGCGGGCGCGCGTTCGGGGTTCATTTCATGGGCGAGCGCGACCCGTGGTTCGAGCGCATGGAGGCCCGGGTCAGGCTCGAGCACGGCTTGCTGCTCGGCACCGCCGTGATGCTCATCGGGCTCACCGTGGGTGGATTCATCGTCGGCGCATGGATCGCGAACGGGTTCGGCACCCTGGTCCAGGCGCGGCTGGCGATTCTCGCGGCGACGTTCACGATCGCCGGCATCCAGGTCTTCTTCACGTCGTTTCTCCTGTCGATGCTCGGCCTGCGGCGTCGCACCTGAGCACGACCCGGGTGCGCATCTGCATCGTCTACGACTGCCTGTTCCCGTACACGGTGGGCGGTGCCGAACGCTGGTATCGCAACCTCGGTGAGCGTCTCGCTCGTGACGGCCACGACGTCACGTATCTGACCCTGCGGCAGTGGGACAGAGGTGACGTCCCGCTCGTGCCGGGCGTGAACGTCGTCGCCGTGGGCCCGAGGATGTCGCTGTACGGAGGCGGGCGGCGGCGGATCCTTCCGCCGCTCGTGTTCGGCCTCGGCGTGCTGATGCATCTGGCCGTCCGCGGACGGCGCTACGACGTCGTGCACACGGCGTCCTTCCCGTACTTCTCGCTGCTGGCCGCCGGAGCCGCGCGAGCGCTCCATCGGTTCCGGCTCGTGGTCGACTGGCACGAGGTGTGGACGCGGGAGTACTGGCGGGAGTATCTCGGCCGCGCCGGCGGCCGCATCGGCTTCGCGGTTCAGCGCCTATGCCTGTCGTTGCGGCAGGACGCGTTCTGCTTCTCGCGGTTGCACGAGCGCCGGCTGCACGAACACGGCGTGCGCGGCAAGGTGACCTTGCTGGAAGGTGAATACGCCGGTCCACTGGAGCCGCCGGTCCCGCGCCCCTCCGACCCGGTGGTCGTCTTCGCAGGGCGCCACATTCCGGAGAAGCGCGTGCCTGCGCTGATCCCGGCCGTTGCGCGAGCCCGCGAGCAGATCCCCGACCTGCGCTGCGAGATCTACGGTGACGGGCCCGATCGCCCGGAGGTCTTGCGCCTGATCAGCGCCGAGGGTCTGGACGGGGTCGTCGACGCGCCCGGGTTCGTGCCGACCGAGCGGATCGACGAGGCGCTCGCCCGCTCGCTGTGCCTCGCGCTGCCGTCGAAACGCGAGGGCTACGGGCTGATCGTCGTCGAGGCTGCGGCGCGTGGGACGCCGAGCGTCGTCGTTTGCCATCCGGACAACGCCGCGGTGGAGCTCGTCGACGAGGGAAGCAACGGCGCGATAGCTCTCTCGGCGTCGCCGGACGATCTCGCGGCGGCGATCGTCCGCGTGCACCGGGCGGGCCCCGCGCTGCGGCAGTCGACGTCCGACTGGTTCGGACGGAACGCGGGCCGGCTCTCCCTGGGCCGCTCGATCGACGTCGTCGCCGCGACCTACTCTGGCTCGTAGGTCGATGACATTCCTGCGCCGCCTCGCCGGCTCGATCTGGCTCCGCACGCTCGTCAGCGTCGGTCTGCTTGCCCTCGTGGCGTCGCGGATCGACTTCGGCGCGGCCGGCGACCGTCTCTCGGGGGGCCGCTGGGGCTACTTCGCGGCGGCCGTCGCGGCGCTCCTCGCATCCTTCGTCGTGGGCGCGCTCCGCTGGCACGTCTTCCTGAATGCGGCCGGCGTCGAGAGCCCGCGTGCGCAGACGATCCGTGCGTACCTGATCGGCATGTTCACGACCAACTTCCTCCCGACTCAGATCGGCGGCGACGTCACCCGGGCCT
>DASXTR010000077.1:0-2669 GCA_036505325.1 Gaiellaceae bacterium | reverse complement strand
CGGCGACGCCGCGCGCGTCTGGACGGACGCGAAGACGCCCGAGGAGCTGAAGGCGAACCTCGCCGCGCTGCCGGGCTTCGGCGACATGAAGGTGCGGAACACGGCCGCCGTGCTGGCGAAGCGCTTCGGCGTGAAGAACGCCGAGCCGCTCGCGCCGACGCATCCGACGCTCGGGGACGTCGACTCGCCGCAGGCGCTTGCGGATTACCAGGCCGCGAAGCGGGCGCACAAGGCCGAGATGCGTGCCCGAAACGCCTGAGCAGCTCTGGGAGCGCGCGCACGACGCGCTCCGGATTCCGCCGGTCGAGGAGTGGGAGACGTGGCCGTTCGACGGCGAGCTGCGGCCGCGGGCGCTCGCGCCGCCGGAGGCCGACGAGCGCGCGCGTCACGGCGTCGGCGGCCGGGACTGCCGCCGCTGCGCGGCAGCCGACGAGGAGTTCCTCTGGACGAACAAGCGCTGGCGGCTGCACGCGCTCGGGCCGACGGGGCTCCCCGCAGTGCTGATCCTCGAGCCGCGCGCGCACCACGACATCGGGGACCTGCCCGACGACCTCGCGGCCGAGCTCGGGCCGCTGCTCGTTCGCATCCAGCGCGCGATCGCCGGGATCCCGGGCGTGGGCAACGTCCACGTCTGCCGCTGGGGCGACGGCGGCGAGCACCTCCACTGGTGGTTCATGGCCCGCCCGGCGCGGATCCCGCAGCTGATCGGCTCGTTCGCGGCGATCTGGGACGACATCCTCCCGCCGGTCCCCGAGGATGTCTGGCGCGAGAACATGGCGCTGGTGGCGAACGCGCTAACCGACCGCTAACGCCGCGGGACGAAATGTTGACGGGGCCGGGACGCCGTGACTGAATCGGCGCATGCACGCGAAGCTGCTCGTTCCGGTTCTCGCCGCCCTGGCCTTCCCCGCCGCTGCCCACGCGGGACCGCCGAACGACGACGTCGCGCACGCGCAGCGGATCGCGACGGTGCCCGCACAGGTGACCGGAACGACCGAGGGCGCCTCGATCGCGAAGTTCGAGCCGGCGCCGCGGTGCAGCACGGCGAAGGGGGTCGTCTGGTTCGAGGTCCGGCCGCCGAGGCGCGGGGCGATGGTCGTGCGTCTCCGCGCACGGGGGAAACTCGAGGCGGCGCTCTCGGTGTACCACCACGTGCGGTCGAACGTCTCGGGCGTGCTCTGCCGGCGGACGAACGGCCGCGGCCGGGCGGCCGTGGCGTTCTACGCGGCGGGGAACGGCAGGTACCTGCTCTCCGTCGCCCGCCGCCGCGGGTCGGTCGCCGGGACGTTCGCGCTGACGGTCCTCGCAGCGGAAGCTCCGGCGCGGCCGCCGGGGGAGCCCCTGCCGGCGGGCGGCATTCGCTCGACGCTCGACCCCGTGCTCGACGCGAGCGATGCGTGGAGCGTCGAGATGACACGGGGGACGATGTACCGGTTCAACGTCGCAGCCGCGAGCTGCGTCTCGTTCCAGGTCTACCGGGCAGGCGTCTACTCCTTCTCGACGGCACAGCCCCTGATCGAGCTCGAATGCGGCCGCTACACGACGTTCACACCCGGCGCCGACGGCGGCGGCCGGTACACCATCCGGCTCGCGGCCCACGGGGATGCGCCGCGAACGGTGCACTACCTGCTCACCTTCGCACCGGCGGGGACGGACGACGGGGCACCCGGACGCGCACTCGCGAACGGCGAGACGCTCGCCGACCGGATCTCGGGGCGCGGCATCGACAACGTCGACGTCTACCGCTTCGCCGTGCCGCGTGACGACGAGCAGACGACGATCGACTTCCGCGAGAAACCGACTACGGATCTCGACGTGCTGCTGCTCAACGAGGACGGACGGCGCCTCCGTTGCGCGTGTGAGACGTCGGGGCGTCAACGGCTTCGCGAGCAACTGAAGGCCGGCCACTACTACGTCGCCGTGCGGTCGCGGAACGGCTCGGGCGGCCCCTACAGCATCGCGCTCGTCATCCGGGACATCACCGCCACGTCGATCCTCGCGTCGGGATCGACCTTTCTCCAGATTCCGCCCGGGGTACCTGTCACGTTGAGCGTGCGCGTCACCTCGGCACACGACGGCGGGCCGCTCGCGCTCTCGATTGACCGCTTCGACCCGCTCGCCGGGTGGCAGTTCTCGACCCTGTACCGGCAGCGTGTCGGGCCCGACGGCCTCTACACCGTCGCGTGGACACCGCCCTACGCGGGCCACTGGCGTGCGCACGCGCGGTTCTTCGGCACCCGCTTCAGCAGCTTCAGCGAGAGCGGCTGGGTGCGGATCTACGTGGCCGAGCCGCTCGCCTGACGCAGCGCCTTCAGCGCCGGCCCGAGCGCCTGCTTTCCGTGCAGCACCGGCTCGAAGAGGTCGCCGTGGCGCGCGACGCGCTCGAGCGCGACAGCCATCGTGAAGTCCCGCGGGCGGACGTCGTCCGTCAGCTCGTCCCACCGCAGCGGCATCGAGACCGGCGCGCCCGGCTTCGGGCGCACCGAGTACGCGGATGCGATCGTCTTGCCGTGTCCGTTCTGACGGTGGTCGACGAGCACGCCGGCCCGCTTCTTCTTCAGCCACTCGGTCGTGACCTCGCCGGGATGCTGCCGCTCCAGCGAACGCGACAGCAGCTCGGCGAACTCGTAGGTCTCGTCGTAGCCTGACCGGCGCGCGATCGGGACGAG
>DASXTR010000076.1:0-3853 GCA_036505325.1 Gaiellaceae bacterium | reverse complement strand
GACGAGGTACTCGTCCAGCCGCTGCATCACGTCCGCCTTGATCGCACGCCCGGCATCGCGCAGCTCCTCCCAGTCGGGCACCTCGGCGACGACGCGCGCACGCTTGTCGCGGATCGTCGTCGTCGCGTTGCGGAGGTTGTGCCGCAGCTGCAGGTCGCCGAGCGCGGCGCGGGCGGCTTCGGGGAAGCTCGTCACGACGCGAGGATCTCCGCCAGGTGCATCGTGCGCACGCCTGCACGCCCGCGCGAGAGCCCGCCGCCGATCTGCATCAGGCAGGAGCCGTCGACGGCGGTGCAGACCTCGGCGCCCGTCGAGACGACGGCACGGCACTTGTCCGCGAGCATCGCCGTCGACGTCTCGGCGTTCTTCACGGCGAAGGTGCCGCCGAAGCCGCAGCACTCGGCCGCCTCCGGCAGGTCGACGAGGTCGAGGCCGCGCACCGCGCGCAGCAGCCGCAACGGCGCGTCGCCGACCTTCGTCACGCGCAGCGAGTGGCAGGTCGGGTGGTACGTGACGCGGTGCGGGAAGGACGCGCCGACGTCCTCCACTCCGAGCTGTCCCACCAGGAACTCCGACAGCTCGAACACGCGCGGCGCGTCGGCGCCGAGCAGCTCGCGTACCGCGCCGACGCACGAAGACGACGGTGAGACGACCGCGTCGAACCCGTCGAAGATCCGCGCGAAGCGACGCGCGAGCCCGAGCGCCTCGTCGCGATAGCCGCTGTTCGAGTGCAGCTGGCCGCAGCACGTCTGCTCCCGCGGGAACACCACCTCGTGCCCGAGCCGCTCCAGCACCGCGACGGTCGCCTTCGGCGCCTCGGGGAAGAGCGTGTCGCCAAGGCAGGTGACGAAGAGAGCGATGCGCACGCTCAGCGAGGGTACGCGAGCGCGACGCCGCCGTCGACGTTGAGGATGTTCCCTGTGCTCTTGCCCGCGCGCCGCGGCGACGCGAAGTAGAGGACGGCCTCCGCGATGTCCGCCGGGACGACATTCACCTTGAGCGTCGTCCGCGCGCGGTAGTGCTCCTCGAGCTCGTCCGGCGCGATGCCGTACGCGCGCGCGCGCTCCTCGCGCCAGGCCGAGCCCCAGATCCGCGAGCCCTCGAGGACGGCGTCGGGGTTGACGGTGTTGACGCGGATCCCATCGGGGCCGAGCTCCTCGGCGAGGCAGCGGGCGAGATGAAGCGACGCAGCCTTCGCCGCCGAGTACGCCGCGGCGTTCTTCCCCGGCGCGAGCGCGTTCTTCGAGCCGATGAAGACGACGCTGCCGCCCGTCCCCTGCGCGCGCAGGACGCGCGCCGCCTCGCGCGCGACGAGGAAATAGCCGCGCGCGAGGATGTCGTTGTTGCGGTCCCAGAGCTCGAGCGTGGTGTCCTCGAGCGGCGCGCTCGAGGCGATGCCTGCGTTCGAGACGACGATGTCGACGCCTCCGAATGCGAGCACCGCCTCGCGGTACGCGGCGACGACCGACGCCTCGTCCATCACGTCCGCACGCACGGCGACGGCGACGTCGCCGAGGTCGTCCGCGACCGCGCGCGCCCCGTCGACGTCGAGGTCGGTCGCGACGACGCACGCCCCCTCGGCGGCGAGCGCGCGGGCGACCGAGCTCCCGATCCCGCCGGCCGCGCCGGTGATCAGCGCGACCGCCCCCTGGAGCTCGCGCGGCGGCGGCGCCAGCGTGAGCTTGTAGAGCTCGAGTGGCCAGTACTCGACCGCGAACGACTCCTCGTCCGTCAGCGACACGAAGCCGCCGAGCGCCGACGCGTCGCGCATGACGTTGATCGCGCGGTGGTAGAGGTCGCGCGCCAGCCCCGCCGCCTTCAACGTGCGGCCGGCCGAGACCAGGCCGACGCCCTGGATCACGACGACGCGCGGGCTCGGGTCGGACAGCGCGTCGTCGGAGCGGTGCGCCTCGAAGTACTCGCGCTCGCGTTCCTGCCACTCGCGGACGCGCTCCACGAGCCGTTCCTTCAGAACGGCGGAGTCTTCGGCACGCGGATCGAACTCGACCCAGACCGGCCGCCGACGCGTGTGCACGAGGTGGTCCGGGCAGGCCGCGCCGACCTGCGAGAGCTCCGGCGAGTCGTTTCCGCACGCGAACTCGAGCACCTCCGGCGAGGTGTCCACCTGGAGGATCCGCGGGCCGTCGGCCGACACGGCGCCGCGCAGCGCCGGCAGGACCTCCGCGAGCAGGCCGGCGTCCGCGACGGGCTCGACGGCCCGCCCGCCGAACGGCTCCCTCCCGCGCGTCTGCTCGGCCGTGAAGGCAGCGGCGCGGTTGATCGCCTCGAGCGTCGCTGCGTACGACTCCTGCGCGGTGCCGCCCCACGTGACGAGACCGTGCTTCGCCAGCAGCACCAGCTTCGCCTCGGGATGCTCCGCGACGGCCTCGGCGACGAGCTTCGACAGCGAGAAGCCGGGCCGCAGGTACGGGATCCACACCGCGTCGGACCCGAAGCACTCCTCGGCGAGGCGCTCGCCGTCGACGGTGCCGACGATCGCTCCGATCGCGTCGGGGTGCGTGTGGTCGACGTGCGGGTGCGGGACGAACGCGTGCAGGAGCGTCTCGATCGACGGCCGCGGCATCGTCGGGTCGAGCTGGCAACGCGCGAGGTACGCGACCATCTCCTCGTCGGTCATCGACTCACGCCGCGCGAGCGGCAGGATCTCGTCGAGACGCAGACCGGTGAACCCGCCCGGGACGATCGTCGCGAGGTCGCTCCCCGACCCCTTCACCCACAGCACCGTCGTCTCGCGGCCCGTGTGATCGGGCTCGCGGACCTTCACCGACGTGTTGCCGCCGCCGAAGTTCACGATCGCACGATCCGACGCGAGCAGGTTCGACCGGTAGACGAGCGCGTCCAGCTCGCCGAGGTCGGCCGGAGGGTCCCAGCGGTTTGCGAAGGCCGGCGAGGTCAGAGCCATGCCGCCGCCGTTCCGTGCGCGCGCTCGCTCGCAGCGCGCTCCGCGTACCCGCTGGCGCGGAACGCCGCGATCGGGTCGGCGGATGCGCCGAGGTCCTCGCGCACCTTCGCGCAGACCGGCCGCACGTCGGTGCTGAAGGCGTCGACCAGAACCCGGTTCGCCGCGAGGACGTCGCCCTCGGCCTGCGCGGCCGCGAGCGCCGCGCGGTCGACGAGGAGCGCCTTGGCATAGGCCTCCTGCAGGTTGAGCACGCTCTGGATCATGGCCTCGATCTTCGCCTCCACGTTGTGCGACTGGTCGATCGTGAGCCGGACGCCGCTCTCGACGGCGCCGGCGTCGACGAGCTCGTAGAAGATCCGGAAGAGCTGGAACGGGTCGATCGAGCCGACGATCAGGTCGTCGTCGCCGTACTTGCGGTCGTTGAAGTGGAAGCCGCCGAGCCGCCCGGCGCCGTGCAGGAGCGAGACGATCTGCTCGATGTTCACGCCCTGCGCGTGGTGGCCGAGGTCGACGAGCACGTTCGCGCGGTCGCCGAGCTCCTGGCAGACGAGCAGTGCGGACCCCCAGTCGGCGAGATCGGTCGCGTAGAACGCAGGCTCATAGAGCTTGTACTCGACGAGCAGCTCCATGTTTTCGCCGAGGGCGCCGTAGACCTCGTGCAGTGCGTCGAGCAGACGCCGGCGGCGTGCGGCCAGTGAGTCCTGCCCCGGGTAGTTCGTCCCGTCGGCGAGCCAGAGCGAGATCGCGTCGGAGCCAACTCGTGCCGCAACGTCGATGCACTCGCCGATGTGCTCGACGGCGCGCCGGCGGACGGAGGGATCGGGATTGCAGAGGCTCCCGAGCTTGTACTCGGGCTCCTGGAAGAGGTTCGGGTTGATCGCGCCGAGGCGCAGGCCGAGTTCCCGCGCGCGATCGCTCAGGACGTCGAAG
>DASXTR010000075.1:0-10767 GCA_036505325.1 Gaiellaceae bacterium | reverse complement strand
TCCAGATCGAGCTCGCACCAGCCGACCTGGTGCGGCTGACGTCGGCGGACACCCGCGCGATTGCGCGCTAGGCGGTCAGCGGCTCGCGGCCGACCGCCCACACGCTCGGCTGCGCGATCACGATCGCGATGCAGATCAGGCTGATCGTCCCGGATGCGATCGGCGTCATGCTGACGCCGACGAGCGACGCGACGGGCCCCGCGAGCGCCGCCCCGAGCGGGATCAGGACGAACGAGCCGAGCGCGTCGTACGAGCTGACGCGCGACCGCGCGTGCTCGGGTACCTGCTGCTGGAACACGGTGAACCAGAGGGCGAGATGGAGGGCGAGGCTGGCGCCGGCGAATGCGGCGACCGCGACGAGCGCGGGCAGCGGCAGGCCGAGTCCGAGCGCGAGCGTCTGCGTGCCGTAGGGGATCGCGGCGACGCACGACGCGAGCAGCGGACGGCGGGGCCGGAGGCGGAGCGCGGCGAGGTCGCCGACGATTGCGCCGGCGCCGGCCGCGCATCGAGAGCCGCAGGAGGAGCGCCGCGGCGACAGCGAAGCTCGCGGCGTCGACGAGGAGCGCGCTTCCCGGGCTGCCGACGGCTACGAGCACGCCTCCGAGCGCCGGTCCGGCGACCGAGACGATCGAGCGGCTGAGCCCGATCAGCGCGTTTGCCTGCTGCAGGCGTACAGCGCTCACGATCGTCGGGACGAGGCCCTGCGACGCGGGGATCACGAACCCGTCGGCGAGGCCGAAGACGAGATCTGGAGCACGGCGAACGCGAGCGCGATCGTCGAGACGCCGTCGCCGAGCGCCGACACGGTCGTGCTGCTGAAGAGAAGACGGTAGTTGCGCTCGTCGAGCGCCCCGAGCCGGGTCCTCAGGTGCCCCACCAGAAGCTCGCGGCGATCACGACGTAGAGGCCGACGAGGACCACGCCCTCCTGCCAGGTCGACTCGCCGTCGACGACGATCACCGTTGCGAGGATCCCCGCCAGGAGCAGGGAGAACGCCAGCAGCACCGGGAACGTGAGCAGGAGGTGCGTGCCGAAGAAGAGGCTGAGGAACACGATCGCCGGCGTGAGCGCGAGTGCGACCTGCAGCGACGAGTTCATGATCACCGAGATCGCGAACTCCGGCCGGTTGCGCGCCGCGAGCTGGACGCCGACGACGTTCTCGACCGCGTTGCCTGCGATGGCAACGATCACGAGGCCGGCGAAGTCCTCGCTCATGTGCAGGGTGTGGATCGCCGGCGTGAGGGCGTTGACGAACCAGTCGCTGACGAGCGCCGCCGCACCCGCTGCGCCGCCGAGGACGCCGGCGGTCAGCCGGGCGCTCCAGCGCGGCGGCTCGTGCTCCTCCCCCGCGACCGACGTGAGGAAGCTCGGCAGCGTGAGAAAGAAGATCGCGAGGAGGACGCCGGCGCACACGAGGCTGAGGGCCTGGCCGTGCGCGGCGGCGGGCGTGTGGAACTCGCTGGCGAGGCTCGGGACGGCCATCGTCGCCGCCGCGAGCAGCGTGAGCGTCGCGATCAGGCGTGCACGCTGCGAGCTGAATCGCTGGGTGCCGTGCCGTAGACCGCCGACGGTGAAGGCAAGGCCGAGTACGAGCATCGAGTTCGCGAGCACGGAGCCGACGAGCGCCGACTGGACGACCTGATCGAGGCCGGCGTTGAGGGCGAAGAGCGCCACGAAGAGCTCCGGGAGGTTCCCGAGCGCGGACTGGACGACGCCCGCCCCGCCCGAGCCGAGACGGCCGCCGAGCTGCTCCGTCGCCGTTCCGACGAGCCGTGCAAGTGCCGCGAGCGCGACGGCGGTGACGGCGAAGGTCAGGACGTCGTTCAGGCCGCCGAGCGCGCAGACCGCGGCGACCGCGACGATGGCGGCGCTGACTGCGATCTCGACGAGCTCGCGCCGCGTCACGGCCGCCGGACGCTACCAGCGCGCCTGTGAGCCTTGTAAGAAGTTCGGTCGTCACCCGAAAGAGGGATTACGCCCGGGCCGGAAGACGGCGAACCTGTTCCACGTCTAGTCCAGTACCAGGAGGTCCTTCCTTGCGGCGCACATTCTTCGTCCTCGTCGTCCTCGCAGCGGCAGTCGTGGCTCCGACGGCCAGCCCGTCCCAGCTGATCGACCGCAACGCCCAGGGCGTGAAGCTCGCGGTGAACACGAAGGGCGAGGCCCTCCTGACCTATCGCGCCGCCGGCAAGACGAAGCACGTGCTCGCCTGGGGCGCCGTCAACGCGATCCCGTCCACGCGCTCGCGCGCGCAGGTGGCGTTCAAGCTCGACTACGCGGGTGGCTGGGGCAAGTACCACGCCGACTACTGGAAGACCTTCAAGAACGGCTGCTCGGCCTACGACGGCCCCACGCTCGGCTGGTTCGTCGCCGCCTGCAAGGCGCCGGACGGCTCGTACTGGGCGCTGCAGGCCTGGCAGAAGATGCTTCCGAACTACGGCCTCACGCCGAACGCCGCGCAGTCGGTCTGGATGCTCCACCTCTCGCACTGGACGGGCGAACTGCCCGAGTTCACGGTCAAGCTCGACTGGGCGTACCGCTCCTTCGACCACCTGTACGGCACCTTCACGTATGCCGGCAATCCGGTCTTCGGCTACAAGTCGACCCCGGCCGGCGTCCCGCTCGACACGTTCGGGCGCAACGTGTACCTCGACACGTTCAACTCGACGTACGGCGCGGGCTGGAAGCGCGAGAACAGCTTCCTGACGCACACGAACACGGGTGCGTTCTGCTACGGCTTCTTCACGCACGGCTCCCGCCCGGTCGGCAAGGGCGAGCGCTATCGCGCGACGGTCATCGGCCCGGGCGTGACCCCGGACGCGTTCTGGCAGAGCGACGCGCTCGGCGGGTACGACAAGTCGGTCGACCTCGTCGCGAACGACGAGATCCGCTCGCTGGGCGACGCCCAGTGCAAGGCCAACTAAGGCGCCGCTTGTCGGCGCCGACCCCAGGACGTGCGGGCTTTGCCCGTACGTCCGTCTGCGCCGCTCACCTGGAACGCCTTCGGTAGCGCGAGGCAAGCCGGGTTCTCACGAGTAGCCTCCGCTCCGTGCAGGAGCACGGGGAGGAACAGCGGGCGCTCTTCCGGCGCTGGCCGGCGGGCGTGTCCGTGGTCGTGGCGGAGGTCGACGGGCGTCGCGCCGGGCTCACCGTGTCGTCGCTCATCTCGCTCTCGCTTGCGCCGCGGCTCGTCGGGATCTCGATCTCGCTCCAGGCGTCGCTGCACGGCGTGCTGCAGGACGCCCGCGCGTGGGCCGTGTCGATCCTCTCCGGCGAGCAGGCCGACGTCGCGCAGCACTTCGCCCGCGGCGTGCCGCCGATCGCGCTCTGGGACGGGATCCCGGTGCGGGACGACGATCAGCGCCTGCTCGCCGATGCGGTCGGATGGATGACCGTGCGCACGGTCGACGAGATCGCCACCGGAGACCACACGTTCTTCGTCGGCGAGATCGAGACGCTCGAGCCGGGCTCGGCGCCGACCTCGCTCGTCTACGTCAACCGCGAGTACCGCTCGCTGTGATCGGCGCCGTCGTGTTCGACATGGACGGCGTGCTGATCGACTCGGAGCAGGTCTGGGACGAGGTTCGGCGCGAGCTCGCGCGCGAGCGCGGACGCCCGTGGCCCGAGGGCGCGACCCGCGACATGATGGGCATGAGCTCGCGCGAGTGGTCGCGCTACATGCACGAGGTGGTCGGAGTCCCCGAGCCGCCCGAGGAGATCAACCGCGAGGTCGTCGAGCGGATGCTCGAGCGGTACGCCGAGGGGCCGCCGTGGCTTCCCGGCGCGACCGAGGCAGTGCGGCGGATCGCCGAGCGGTGGCCGCTCGGTCTCGCGTCGTCGTCGAATCGCGAGCTGATCGACGCGGTGCTCGAGGCCGGCGGCCTCTCCGGGTTGTTCCGGGCGACCGTGTCGTCGGAGGAGGTCGCGCGCGGCAAGCCGGCGGCGGACGTGTACCTCGAGGCGGCGCGGCGACTCGGCGTCGCCCCGGAGCGCGCGGCCGCGATCGAGGACTCGCACAACGGCATCCGCTCCGCCAAGGCGGCGGGCATGCGCGTCGTCGCGATCCCGAACCCGCACTTCCCGCCGGACGAAGACGCGCTCGCCGAGGCGGACGTCGTGCTGGAATCGATCGACCGGCTCACGCCCGCCGTCATACTCGCGGCGTGAATCGCGTGCTCGCCGTGGCGCTCGTCGCCGTCGTGGCGGCGATCGCGGGCGGCGCGGCGGCGTCTCCGCCAGCCTTCGGCCGGTGGCCGGCAGGCGCGCTCCCGACGACCGGCCTCCTCCACGACGACGGAAGGCAGCTCTGGAGTGTTCGCGCCGGCCGCCCCCCGCGTCTCTTGTGGACGCACGCGCGTGCGCGGCTCCTTGCCGTCGCGCCGGAGGCGCACGCGCTCGCGTACGTCCTGACCGTGGGCGGGGGCGCGCGCCTCGTCCTGCTCGCGCGCGACGGCCGCGCGCACCAAGTCGACCGCGTGCGCGCAGGATTTATCGCGTCGGCTGCCTTCCTGCGTGCACCGGGCGATCCGTGGGGCCGGGTGCGTCTCTACTGGACGCGATTCGACGCGCGCGGGCAACGCTTCGCGCTGCGCGTCATGACCGGCGCCGGCCCGCGACGCGTCCGCGTGGGGCTGCGGCTCGGCGAGGTGCCGTACCGCGTCGCAGGCTACCCGGGCGGCGCGCGCCTGACGCTGACGCTGACGCTCCTCGCGCATCCGCCGCGCGGCGACACCCTCCTCTTCGGCGCCGACGTCGCCCCGGATCCCGGCACCGTGACGCGTCTCGGGACGCCGTACCCGCTGGAGCCTGCGCCGTCGCACCAGGCACCGGCTTGGCTCTCGCCGACGCAGTGGATGACGTTGGCAAACGGGCGGCTTCTGCTGTACCGCGTCGAGTGCCTCTACGACGGCCCGCAGCGCGTCGTGCGTCCGGCGAGGCGCCTCGATGCGGAGGGTCTCGTCGACGAAGGTGCCTGGCCGCTGGTTCCGCTCGACGCGCACACCGTGCTCGCGATGCCGTCGATCGCGGCGGCCGTGCGCGCCAGCGGCCTCGATGCGTCCGCCGCGACTCGCTTCGGCGCAAGGCCGCGGCCGTACGTCGCCGTCGACACGCGCAGGGGCGCGGTCGCTACGACGCATTACGTCTATTCGAGTTCTGACGCCTGGTTCGCCGTGCGCCCGGACCTCCGATATCGCGGCGCGAGCGCCGCCCGCGACTGCCGCTAAGCTCACGCGCATGGTCGAAGCGATCCACCTCGGCGACGAGGGCGTGCCAGAGTTGTGGCCGGTCGAGTCGGTGCGCGCGCTGGCAGGCAAGGGACTCGAGGGCGACCGGCACTACCACGAGGACGGTGCGCGGCCCGGGCAGGCGCTGACGCTCGTCGAGGCCGAGGAGGTCGAGCGCGTCGGGCTGACCGCCGGCGGCACGCGGCGGCAGGTGACAGTGCGCGGCGTGCGCCTCAACGACCTCGTCGGGAAGCGCTTCAAGGTCGGCGACGTCGAGTGCTACGGCGTCGAGCTCTGCGAGCCGTGCCTGCACCTCCAGTCGCTCACTCGCCCCGGCATCGTCGACGACCTCGTGCACCGCGCCGGGATCAACGCGGACATCCTCACCGACGGCACGATCTCCGTCGGCGACCGCATCTCAGAGCTCTAGCGTCTCGCCGTCCTCGGGGACGAGGACGCCCTCGACGGCCCGAACGTCGGTTCGCGACTCGACGCAGTGGTTCATCGCCTCGAGGTGCACCGCGACGACGGTCGCGTCGGTCGCGGCGCGGACGCGGCGGACGTCGTCCACGGTCATCACGATCGGGCCGCCCTCGTTGAAGCGCGCGCCGCCGGCGTTGACGACGACGACGCGCGGGCGATGGCGGTTGATCGCACCGAGGACTTCGTCGCACAGGATCGTGTCGCCGGCGAGGTAGAGGCCGTCGAGCACGAATCCGGACACGGGACCCATGGCCACACCGACCTCGCCCGTGCCGTGATGGCCGACGGTGCGCACGACGCGCAGACCCAGCCATTCGCCGGCGCCGCTGAACGCGGTCAGGTCGACGAAGCCGTGCCCGCGGAGGCGGGGCTCGCTCGCCGGCTGGGTCAGAAGCGGCAGCGTCCGCGGCAGGAGCTCGAGCGCCCGCTGGTCGAAGTGGTCGCTGTGCAGGTGCGTCACGATGCACCCGTCCAGACCGCGGACGAGTTGATCCGCCGGAACCGGGAGCTCCACGAGCGGATTCGGCATGGGGTTCGGCGTGTTCTCGATCGGCGGCGTCGACGACGCGTCGCGCAGCATCGGGTCGACGAGGATCCGCCTGCGCCCGAGCTCGAGCAGCAGCGTCGCGTTGCGGATCAGCGTGAGCTTCACGCCGCGCGGCCGAGGAGGACGCAGCCGTTGTGACCGCCGAGGCCCATCGCATTCGAGAGCGCGACGTCGACCTGCGTACGGCGTGCCTCGTTGGGCACGTAGTCGAGGTCGCAGTCGGGATCGGGCTCGCGATAGTTGATCGTCGGCGGCAGCACGGCATCCCGGAGCGCGAGCACGCACATGATCGCCTCGATCGCGCCCGCCGCGCCGAACGTGTGGCCCATCATCGACTTCGTCGAGGACACGGCGAGGTCGTAGGCATGCGCGCCGAAGACATCCTTGATCGCCTTCGTCTCCGCCAGGTCGCCGAGCGGGGTGGAGGTGCCGTGCGCGTTGACGTACCCGACGCGCTCGGGCTCCACGCCTGCGCGCTCGAGCGCAGCGCGCATCATCGCGGCGACGCCCGTCGCCTCGGGCTCGGGCTGCGCCATGTGATGGGCGTCGTTCGAGGCGCCGTAGCCGAGCACCTCGGCATAGATCTCCGCGCCCCGCGCTTCGGCATGGTCCCAGTTCTCGAGCAGCAGCGCGCCCGCTCCCTCGCCCATCACGAATCCCGCTCGCGTCGCGTCGAAGGGCCGGGACGCGCGCGGCGGATGCTCGTCCTCGACGGCGAGGCCGCGCATCGCGGTGAAGCCGGCGAGGATCAGCGGGTGGATGCAGGCCTCGGTCCCGCCGGCGATCGCCGCGTCGGCGTCGCCCCGCTTGATCAGCTCGGCCGCCTCGCCGACCGCGTGCGAGCCCGTCGCGCACGCCGAGACGACGGCGTAGTTGGGGCCGGTGATGCCCAGTGAGATCGCGATCTGACCCGACGCCGAGTCCACGAGCACGTTCGGGAGGAAGTTCGGCGAGACGCGGCCGGGCCCGCGCTCGCGCAGCGTGTCGGCCTGCTCGGCGATCCCGTGGATGCCCCCGATCGCCGAGCCGAAGACGATGGCGACGCGTGCGGGATCGAATCCGTTCAGCGCGGCGTCGTCGAGCGCCTCGCGCGCCGCGGCGACGCCGAGAAGCACGTTGCGCTCGAGCTTGCGCACCTCTTTCGGCGAGACGACGGTCGACGGGTCGAAGCCCTTGACCTCGGCCGCGACACGCACCGGCAGCCCCTCGGTGTCGAACGCCGAGATCCAGTCGATCCCGCTCTCGCCGGCGATCGCCGCGCGCCACGTCGACGGCGCGTCGACGCCCAGCGGCGTGACCGCGCCGATGCCGGTCACGGCAACACGTTGCACGCGACGAGGATACTCCGTTGTTTGCGTGCACACGTAACCGGGCAATACATGAACGCACATCGGCGCCCGGACCCCCGCGCCACTCGTCAGGAGGTAAGACAACTTGACTCAGCTCGCGGAGGCCACCAAGCCCGGTCTCGTCTTCTTCCATTCCAGTGTCTCCGGCCGCAGCCGCCGCGTCGAGGGATTCCTCGCGCAGGTGCTGCAGCGGCGGCGAAATCACGAGACGTTCAAGTTCTACTCCGTCGCGAGCGAGGAGCGGCCCGATCTCGTCGAGAAGTTCGAGATCCGGCAGCTGCCGGCGCTCGTCGTGGTGGAGAACAGGTCGGTGCGCGCGCGGCTCGAAGCCCCGCGCGGGTGCCGCGACATCGAGTCGTTTCTCGCGCCCTGGCTCCAGTAGCCAGGGCGCGAGAGCGCTCTTCTCAGACCGTCACTCCCTCTTCGCGGAGGGAGAGTTCCACGAACTTGTCCCAGTTGGAGGCGATCGTCTCCGCCATCATGCGCTCCTGCGCGAGGATCTCGTCGCAGGCGGCCACCGTCGAGTCGTCGCCGGCCTTCTGCGCGAGGCGCTTCAAGAGCTCGTACGCGGCGATCTCCATGTGCTCGGCCGCGTAGCCGTCGCGCGCGTTGCGGGCCGCCTTCTCCTGGCGGACGAGGTCGAGCGGCATCTTCGCGAGCGCGCCGAGGATGCCCGTCATCTGACGGACCGTGGACGGCGTGCCGCCGTGCGCCTCGAGCCGCTGCCGCATCTTCAGCGCGTGGCCTTCGGTCTCCATCTTGTGGTGCTCCAGCTCCTGAAGGATCGCCGGATCGTCCGTCGTCGAGATCATCCCGTCGAGCATGCGGAGCACGTTCTGCTCCATCGCATGGGCTTCGTCCAGGTGCTTGACCAGCTGGTCGTTGATCGTGCTCAAAACCCCTCCTTCGACTCTCGTCATCGCGAAGCGGCCGAGCTCGCGGCCGCGAAACATCCACGTGCCGCGGAATCCCTCTCCGTCCGGCTCGAGGCGGTCGACGAACCCGGCGAACGGCGCGCGGTAGTGGAGCTCCATGCCGACGACGTCGAACGGGACGGCGAGACGGCCGTCCGCGACGAGCGTCGCCCCGCGCGTGCCGTGAATCCGCTTGCGGACGCCGAGCATCGGCGGCACCGCTCCGCTCACGCGGCGCACCTCCCAGACCCCGTCGAGCTCCGGCATGTCTCTAGGCTTCCTCCTCGTGTCCGCCCAAAACGTCGTGGAGAGCCCGCGCCCCGGACTCCCGTTCCCGCCCATGGAGGCACAGCTCGTCCGGTCGCTGCCCGAAGGCGACGGCTGGCAGTACGAGCCGAAATGGGACGGATTTCGCGGCGTGTTGGAGAACCTCGGCCCCGAGCTCGCACTGTGGTCGCGGAAGGCGCGGCCGCTCCTGCGCTACTTCCCGGAGCTACGGCCGCTCGGCGACCTGCTGCCGCCGCGCTCGGCACTCGACGGCGAGATCGTGATCGCGCGCGACGGCGCGCTCGACTTCGACTCGATGCAGACACGGCTCCACCCCGCGGAGTCGCGGATCCGCAAGCTCTCGGCCGAGATCCCGGCTGAGTTCGTCGTCTTCGACGTCCTGCTCTGGGACGGGGAGGAGGTTTGGAAGCTTCCCCTGGAGGAGCGCCGCGCGCGCGTCGAGGCGCTCGACGGGTTCCGGTTGTCCCCGGCGACGCGCGAGCTCGGTGAGGCGCGCGGGTGGCTCGACCGGTTCGAGACGATGGGGCTCGACGGCGTGATCGCGAAGAAGCTCGGGTCCGCGTACCTCCCGGGCTCGCGCGACGCGGTGGTGAAGGTGAAGGAGGAGAAGACCGCCGACTGCGTCGTCGTCGGGCTGCGGTGGAAGGCGGGCGCGCGCGAGGAGATCGCGACGCTGTTGCTCGGGCTGTACCGGGACGACGGCGGCCTCGACTACGTGGGCTCGTGCGCAGTCGCCGCGTCGCGGCGCAAGGAGGTCGCGGAGCGAGTGCTGCCGTTGCTGGAGGACGCCCCGGACCGGAGATTCTCGGAGCCGAACCGGTGGGGGACCGGCGAGCTGGAGGAGCAGGCCGTGCGGCCCGAGCTCGTCGTCGAGGTGCGCTACGACAAGGTGCAGGGCAACCGTTTCCGCCACGGCACGAAGTGGCTGCGCTGGCGCGACGACAAGGACGCGCGCGACTGCACGTGGCGCGAGCTGCGGCCGCCGCGCGATCCCGACGCGCCGACGGTGGAGGCGTTGTTCGGCTAGCGCGGCGCGTGGTGCCACCTTGGCGTGCCATCCCACTCGCGCAGGCCGCCCGCGTCGAAGAGCGTCTCGACCGTCGTATCGAGCAGCGTGGCAAGCGCGAGCGCGAGCGGAAGCGACGGGAGGCTCCGTCTTGCTTCGATCGCGTTGATCGTCTCCCGTGAGACGCCGACAGCCCGAGCAAGTTCGCCCTGCGACATTCCTGCCGTCAGGCGCAGGGCCTTGAGCTCGCTGAAGAACCGCACGCCGAGCAGGCTAGGGCGCGCCCGCTGTCCGTCAAGTGTCCCTTCCGGCAACTCCACGAGTGACGTCGAGACAGGACGCGGCCGTTGTGTGGCGCATTCCCGACAGCGGCTGCCGCCGGACACGTCCGAACCGGCCGCGGCCGGGGTGTGGAGGAAAGTCGGCAGCGGCTGCCGCCGGACGCGTCCGAACGGGACGTGGCTTTGGTGTGGAAGAGACTCGGCAGCGGCTGCCGCCGGACGCGTCTCTTCCGGACACGTCCGTCACGGCTCGAGACCGAGCTTCGCGAAGCGTGGGCGTAGCGAGACGGCGCGGCGCCACATCCCGTGCATCGGATCGCCGACCTCGCCGACGCGCGCCCGCATGGTCTCGACCGTGAACGCTGCGGGATCGACGTCCGGCACCTCATCCCAGAGGAGCGGTGCCGAGACCCGCGCGTCCGCGGTCGGCCGCACGGAGTACGCGGAGGCGATCGTGCGGTCGCGCGCGTTCTGGCCGTAATCGACGAAGACGCCCACGCGATCCGCGACCCGCCACGTCGTGGTCGCGACGTTCTGGTCGCCGACGCGCCGCTCGACCTCGACGGCGATCGCCTTCGCGAACCGGCGCACATCGGGGAACTCGAGCTCCGGCCGGATCGGCGCCAGGATGTGCATCCCCGTCGACCCGGACGTCTTCGGGAACGACGCGAGCC
>DASXTR010000074.1:0-1893 GCA_036505325.1 Gaiellaceae bacterium | reverse complement strand
CGAGGTCCGACCTGCCCGCCCGAACGTCCTCCACGACCCCGCGCTCGTAGTCGACCCGGTCCTGGTGGATCTCCGGGCTGACGTCGATCCGGATCGAGCCGCCGGACCGCTTCGCGACCGCCGCCGCGAACTGCGAGCCGCTGTAGAGCGAATCGCTCTGCTCGAGCGTCAGGACGAGCGGCTTCGCCGCGTGCTCGCCGCCGGCCTTGTCGACGCGTCCGCCGCAGCCCGCGAGCGGGACGACGAGCGCAGCCGCCGCTAGCCGGCGTGCAGCGACCAATTCACCTTGCGAACGACGCCGCCGTCGACGTTCATGACGAAGAACGCCCACCTCGGCTTCGAGGGGATCCGCGCGAACGCGAGCTTCCGTCCGTCGGGCGACCAGGAGAGGAGGAACTCGATCCCGGGCGTGCGCGTCAGCCGGCGGACGCCGCTTCCGTCGGCGTTCATGACGTAGATGTCAGGGTTGTCGTTGTCGCGCGTGTCGCGCGTGCTCGTGAAGACGATCCTGCGACCGTCGGGCGACCACATCAGCCCGTTCTCGCCGTCTTGTCCCGGGTTCCGCGTCAGGTTCCGCGCGTCCGAGCCGTCGGCGTTCACGGCGTAGATCTCCCAGTTGCGGTCGCGGTCGGTCCGGAAGAGGATCGTGCGCCCGTCCGGCGACCAGCCGGCCGCCCACTCCTGCGAAGACGGGTTCGGCGCGAGGATCCGCTGTCGAGCGCCGTCGGCGTTCATGACGTAGAGCTCGTTGTTGCCGTCGCGGTTGCTCGTGAAGACGATCTTGCGCCCGTCCGGCGACCAGCCGCCGGGGGCGTCGAACGCCGGGTTGCGCGTGAGGTTCCGCTGGCCGCTCCCGTCGGCGTTCATGACCCACACTTCCGCGTTCGTGCGCTGGCTGTAGAAGAGCATCTTCCGGCCGTCCGGCGACCAGGGGCCGGCGCCGTCGAACTTCGGGCTGTGCGTCAGTCGGCGCACGCCGCTGCCGTCGGCATTCATGCTGTAGATCTCGGAGTCGCCCTCGCGGTTGGTCGTGAGAGCGATCTTCCATGCGTTCTGCGCGGGGCTCGAAGCGGTCGCGGCAGCGAGGAGCACGAGTCCCACGAGCGCCGGGACGAGGAGCTTCGGCGATGGCATCCCTTCCTCCTGTCTGGATTGTCTCACCGTACGGCGCGGGTGCCGCCGCGGCATCGGGGCGCAGGCCGACCTCGAGGTCACGGCGATCAGGGCCAGCCCTGATTGGAGGAACCGCGATCGCGTGCGACGATCGGCGGCATGGGCCGGATCGCGATCGTGCTCGCGACGGCGTCGCTCGGTGTGCTCGTCGGCGCCGTCTCGCTGCACGTGGCGCGCGACGAGCCCGCGTACTCGTTCGCCGCCGCCTCGGCCGCGGGCGCCGTCGCGCTGCTCGTCGCCGGTTGGGCGCTGATCGGCGTCGGGCTCGCGTCGCGGTTTCGACGCTTCGGGCTGATCGCCGCGGCGGCGGGCATCGCGTGGTTCCTGCTCGAGTGGAACAACCCCGGGATCGGCTCGCCGCTCGCGTTCACGGTCGGCCTGGTCTTCTACGCGGCCTGTCCTGCGCTCGTCGGCCACGCCGTGCTCGCGTACCCGAGCGGCCGGCTCAGGTCGCACCTCGAGCGCGCCGTCGTCGGAGTCGCGTACGCCGGGAGCATGGTCGTCCTCGGCCTCCTCCCGGCGCTGTTCTTCGATCCGCAGGCGCAGGAGGGCTGCAGCGCGTGCCCGCGGAACATTCTTTTGATGGCCGACCGCGCGGGAGCGGTCGACGAGCTGAACCGCGTCGGCGTCGTCCTCGGGCTGGCCTGGTCGGTCGCGCTCGCGGCGCTCGCCGCCCGGCGCGCGCGCTCGGCGGTCCCGGCCGGCGGCGCGGTCTACATG
>DASXTR010000073.1:0-1998 GCA_036505325.1 Gaiellaceae bacterium | reverse complement strand
AGCGCGCGAAGGTCGCGGGCTCGCGGCTCCAGCATCTGATCGGGTTCGACGACCTCGACGAGCTACGTACGAGCGGCCGCGAGCACGCGCGCGCGAACCCGGGCGCGTTGGACGCGCGCGCGGACTCGATCGACGAGGACGACCTCTTCACGTTCATCTACACGTCGGGGACGACCGGGCCGCCGAAGGCGTGCATGATCCGCCACCGCAACTACTACGCGATGGTGCAGAAGGCCGACGAGATGGAGGACCGGCTCACGTTCCCGGGCGACGTGATGCTCCTCTACCTCCCGCTCGCGCACAACTACGGCCGCCTTCTGCACCTCTCCGCGCCGTACGTCGGATTCACGATCGCGTTCCTCCCGGATCCGATGCGCGCGGCCGAGGAGCTGCCACGCGTCCGGCCGACGCTGTTCCCGTCCGTTCCGCGCGTCTACGAGAAGGTGCACGCGGCGGTGCTCGCGAAGTTCGACGAGGAGACCGGCGCGAAGCGGCGCCTGATCGACTGGGCCCTTCGCGTCGGCCGGCGCGTCTCGGCGCTTCGGCAGCAGCGACAGCCCGTGCCCCGCGGGCTCGCGCTCCGGCATCGCGTTGCGGACCGCCTCGTCTACTCGAAGGTGAAGGCGCGTCTGGGCGGACGGCTGAGGGTCGCGCAGGCGGGCGGCGCGCCGCTCTCCCGCGAGGTCGCGGAGTTCTTCCACGCGCTCGACATCCTCATCCTCGAGGGCTACGGGCTGTCCGAGTGCACGACGGCCGCGACGGTCAACCGCATGGAACGGTTCAAGTTCGGCACCGTCGGACTCCCGCTCCCGGGCGTCGAGCTCCACATCGCCGAGGACGGCGAGATCCTCATCCGCTCGAGCACCGTCTTCGCCGGCTACTACCGCGACGAGGAGGCGACGCGCGAGGTGCTCGACGACGACGGCTGGCTGCACACCGGCGACATCGGCTCGATCGACGAGGACGGCTTCCTCACGATCACCGACCGCAAGAAGGACATCATCGTCACCGCCGGCGGCAAGAACGTCGCGCCGCAGAACCTCGAGAACGACCTGAAGGCGGCGAAGGCGATCTCGCAGGCGCTCGTCGTCGGCGACCGCAAGCCGTACATCGCGGCGCTCGTCACCCTCGACCCGGAGGCGACCGCCGGCCTGAGCGACGACGAGAAGCAGGCCGCGGTGCAGGAGGCGGTCGACGCCGTCAACCGCGAGCGGTCGCGCTACGAGCAGATCAAGCGCTTCGCCATCCTGCCGCGCGACTTCTCGATGGACGAGGGCGAGATCACGCCGACACTGAAGCTGAAGCGCAAGGTGGCCATGGACCACTTCGCGCGCGAGCTCGCGTCACTGTACGACTGAGCACCAGGAACGTCGCTTTCAACTCGGGGGCGTGATCGGCGCGCAGGCGGGCGCGCTGCGATGGCCGGCGCGGTCGGTCGCGACGACGCAGTAGCGAAGCTTCTTCGGCAGGTCGGACGGCGCCTGCCACTTCACCGTGTGCGGGCTCGTGTAGACGGCGCGCCGCAGCGGATAGCGGTAGCGCGCGAGGCGCTTCGCACCCGCGTAGACCGCGACGACCTCGCTCGCGCGCTCGCTGTCCTCGAGCACCGCGTACGTCAGGACGACGGTCTCACCGCCCTTGGCGGTGGTCGGGCGGGCGAACACGCTCGGCTTCAGGATGTCGCGCGAGCGGAGGGCACCGGCGGCGGTCAGCTTCCGCACCGCCTCGGCGGCGGCCGCGGTCAGGCCGGCCGCCGAGCCGTCGGAGACCGAGAGCGAGCGCAGCACGCCGTCCTCGGCCGTCGTCGGGCGGCCCGCGTCGTAGATGCCGAAGCCCTTTTCCATCACGATCAGGAGCGGGCCTTTGTAGAACAGCGACAGCTCCATGCCGAGGAACCGGGCGTACACGCGCGGCCGGCCGAGCATCTCGGGCACGGCGCCGAGGTCGGTCGCAGTCGCGATGACGGCGACCTTGACGCGGTAGCCCTTGTCGTAGGCG
>DASXTR010000072.1:0-9639 GCA_036505325.1 Gaiellaceae bacterium | reverse complement strand
GACCCGAGGTACACCGCCGGGTCGCCCGGCCGCCAGCGCGCGAGAAAGCGCTTGATCGGCGGGTGGAGCACGATGTCCTCCAGCTCGTCGAGCGAGAAAAGGCGTGCGCCGCGGACCGCGGCGTCACTCGTCTCGACGTCCTCGAGCGAGCGCTGAGAGACGTCCGCGCCGAAGATGATGTGCACCACGTGCTTCGTCGCAAGCGTCCACTTCGGGGCGATCGAGTCGACCAGTGCGATCGGGCCCTCCAGCGTCACCTCGTCGAGCGATACGCCCAGCTCCTCCTTCAGCTCGCGTCGGAGCGCATCGATGATCGACTCGCCGCCGTCGACGCCGCCGCCGGGGAGCAGCCAGTACTCCTTCCCCGGTTTCTCCTGGCGGCAGAGCAACACGCGCTCGTGCCAGCGCAGCAGGGCGGAGACGCGGACGCGCGGCTCCATCAGCGACCGGAGGAGCCGAAGCCGCGGACGGCGCGCTCCGAGCCTGGAAGCTCGTCGACCTCGACGATGTCGACCTCGGGCACCGGGGAGACGATCAGCTGCGCGATGCGCATCCCCGGCTCCACGACGAAAGGCTCGCGCGTGTCGGTGTTGAGCAGGTTGACGCAGAGCTCGCCGCGGTAGCCCGTGTCGACGATCCCGGGCGCGTTCACGATCGAGATGCCATGCTTCGCGGCAAGGCCCGAGCGCGGCGTGACGAGCCCCATGTAGCCGTCGGGGATCGCGACCGCGAGGCCGGTCGGCACGAGCGCCCGGCTGCCGGGGGCGAGCTCGACCCGCTGGCACGCGGCGAGGTCGAGGCCGGCGTCGCCCGCGTATGCGCGCGCGGGCAGCACCGCGTCTGCCCGCAGCCGCTTGATCGGGAGCTCGATCAGGCGGTCTCCCTGTGCGCCTCGGCGTCGGCGACGAGGTACGACGCGAAGCGGTGCAGCTCGCGGCGCGGCAGGCGCGCGACGACGAGGACGCCGTTGCCCGTATCCTCGCGCTGCTCGATCGGGGCGCCGAGCGCGTACAGCTCGGAGAGGCGGCCGCCTTCCTCGTAGGGGACGAGCAGCCGCACGAGCTCCCAGCGGTCGCCGAAGCGGTCGGCGACGAACGCCTTCAGCTCCTCGAGCCCCTCTCCCGTCTGGGCGGAGACCTGTGGCGCTCCGGGGAAGCGGTTTGCGAGCCGCCGCCGCGCGAGGGCATCGAGGCGGTCGATCTTGTTCAGCACGATCTCGAGAGGCATCTCCCCCGCTCCGATGTCGTTCAGGACGTCGCCGACGGCGCGCACCATCTCGTCCAGCCGGTCCTCGTCCACCGACGCGTCGACGACGTGCAGCACGAGGTCGGCGACGAGGGTTTCCTCGAGCGTCGACGCGAAGCCTTCGACGAGCTGATGCGGCAGGCGGCGGATGAACCCGACGGTGTCGGTGACGAGGTAGCGGCGGCCCTCGTGGTCGAAGCCGCGCGTCGTCGGGTCGAGCGTCTCGAACAGCCGGTTCTCCACGGAGACCTCGGCGCCCGTGAGCGCATTCAGCAGCGTCGACTTCCCGACGTTCGTGTAGCCGGCGAGCGCGACCGTCGGCACCTGGGACCGAGTGCGCTCCTTGCGTCGCGTCTGACGCTGCCGCTCGAGGTCGCGCAGGCGGCGCTTGAGGATCGAGACGCGCCGCCGCGCGAGGCGGCGGTCGGTCTCCAGCTGCGACTCGCCGGGCCCGCGCGTTCCGACGCCGGCGCCGACGGCGCCGGTGCCGCCGCCCAGCCGCTCGAGGTGCTTCCACATCCCGCGCATCCGCGGCAGGTTGTATTCGAGCTGCGCCAGCTCGACCTGGAGCTTCCCCTCCGACGTGACCGCATGCTGCGCGAAGATGTCGAGGATCAGCTGTGTGCGGTCGACGACGCGCGCCTGCAGCGCATCCTCGAGGTAGCGCTGCTGCGCCGGATCGAGCTCGTCGTCCACCAGGAGGCTTTCGGCGTCGGTCTCGTCGAACCGCGCCTTCAGCTCCTCGATCTTGCCCTTGCCGACGTAGGTGCGCTGCGCCGGCTGGCGCCGGTGCTGAACGACGCGACCGACGGGCTCGACCCCGGCGGTGCGGGCCAGCTCCTCGACTTCCGCGAGCTCCTCGTCGGCATCCGCTCCCTGGCCCAGGACCGCGAGGACGAACCCGCGCTCCGGCTCGGGGGAACGTGGAATCATCGGCAGCCATTATGCCCGCTTCGGTCACGAAATCGGCACTCGCCGAGCGGACGCTCGAGCTGGTGAACATCCCGTCCGAATCAGGCAATGAGTCGAATGTGTACTCATTGGTATCCCAATCCGTTCCCATTCCGAAAGTCCTGGATGACGGGGAATCGCTGCTCTTCGCGAAGCGGACAGGGGGACCTGTCATCCTCCTCGCGGGCCATACCGACACCGTGCCGGAACAGGGAAATCTTCCGGGCAGAATCGAGAACGGCGCGGTGCACGGCCTCGGCGCGAGCGACATGAAGGGCGGGCTCGCCGTGATGATCGAGCTCGCACGGTGGGCGGCCGAAACGGACCTGGCCTACGACCTCGCGCTGCTCTTCTTCCCGCGCGAGGAGCTCGGCCCGGGCGACAACCCGCTGCCCGCCCTCTTCGAGGCGGCGCCGCTCATCGACGAGGCCGCGCTCGTGGTCTGCCTCGAGCCGACCGACAACACGCTCCAGCTCGGATGTCTCGGGAACCTGAACGCGCGGGTCGTCTTCGAAGGCCGCTCCGCCCACTCGGCGCGTCCGTGGACGGGCGTGAACGCGATCGGGCTTGCCTTCGAAGGGCTGCGACCGGTCATGGAGCTCGAGCCGCGCGACCTCGAGATCGAGGGCCTCGTCTTTCGCGAGGTTCTCTCCGTGACGCAGATCAACGGCGGGATCGCGACGAACGTCATCCCCGCGCGGTGCGAGGCGATGCTCAACTTCCGCTACGCGCCCGATCGCACGCCCGCCGAGGCCGAGGCGCGTGTGCGCGAGCTCGTCGGGCGCGACGTCGAGATCGTCCACAACTCGCCGCCCGCGCACGTCGCATCGCTCTCGTCACCGGCTGTCTCGGCATTGCGCGACGCAGGCCCCTTCGCGGTCGAGCCGAAGCAGGCGTGGACGAACGTCGCCGACTTCGCGGCCCGCGGCCTCGACGCGGTCAACCTCGGCCCTGGAGCGACGCGTTACGCACACGCCGTCGACGAACAGGTCGCGATCGCGGAGCTCGAGCGGACGTTCGCGGCGCTGCAGCGGTTCCTGCGGGCATGAACCGGCTCTTCGTCGTCGCGGAGTCGCCGGCGCTGCTCGCGGGGATGGCGTATCCCGAGCCCGCCACCGACTGGGCCGAGCTCCATCGCCGCGGATTCAGGCGACTCGTGCGCCTCCATCCCGGCAACTACGACCCGAGCCCGCTCCGCGTCGACGACGTGGAACTCGAGGACCTGTACGGCGGCCGGTCACCGACCGATCCGGCCGCTGAGCGCAGTCGCGTCCTCGAGGCGGCAGAGCTCGCGGCGCGGTACGTCCGGAGCGGCGAGGGCGTGGTCGTCCATTGCGTCGGCGGAACCGGGCGCACCGGCACCGTGCTCGTCTGCGCGCTGCGTCGGCTCGGAACGCCCGTCGACGAGGCGGTCGCCGCCGTCCAGGAGCACCGTCCGCACTGGCCGGAGTCGCCCTGGCACGAGGAGGTTGCCCGGGGCGATAGCGTCTAGGCGTGCAGCTCTCCCCCGTCCTCGCCGATCTCGCGCAGTACCCGTTCACCCGCCTCGACGACTGGAAGCGCGAGGCGCGCTCGCGCGGGATCGCGCTCATCGACTTCGGCATGGGCGACCCGCGCGAGGTGACGCCCGCATTCATCCGTGAAGCGCTCGTCGCGGGGATCGACGAGGTCTCGTCGTACCCGCGGGCGACGGGCTTGCCGGAGCTGCGGGACGCGGTCGCCGCGTGGATCGGGCGCCGCTTCGACGTCGAGGTCGACCCGTGGGAGATCGTGCCCACGCTCGGATCGAAGGAGGCGATCTTCTCGTTCGCGCAGGTTGCGGTCGGCGAGCGGCGGCTCGTGGCGATTCCGGAGCCTGCCTATCCGGTGTACGAGCGCGGCGCGCTGTTCGCAGGCGCCGACGTCGTGCCGGTGCCGCTCGCGGAGGAGACGGGCTGGCTGCCGGATCTCGACGCGTTCGACGCGTGGGACGAGCTGGCGCTCTTTTGGACGTGCTATCCGAACAACCCGACGGGCGCGGTCGCGCCACTGTCGTTCTACGACGAGCTCGCCGCGCGCGCGCGCGAGCACGGGTTTCTCGTGTGCTCCGACGAGGCGTACTCCGAGCTCTGGTTCGACGAGCCGCCCGTGTCCGCATTGCAAGTTGCCTCGCGGGACAACGTCGTGGTCTTCAACACGCTCTCGAAGCGCTCGTCGATGACCGGTTACCGCTCCGGGTTCGTGTGTGCACCGCCTCCGGTCGCGGATGCGCTGCGGAAGTTCCGGCCGACGGTCGGCACGGCGCCGCAGGAGTTCGTGCAGCGCGCATCCGTTGTTGCCTGGTCAGACGACACGCATGTGAAGGGGGTGCGCGCGCTGTACCGCCGCAAGCGCGACACCCTGCTGCCGGTGCTGCTCGACAAGGGGCTGCGGCTGTCCGGCAGCGACGCAACGTTCTACCTCTGGCTCGAGGTCGGCGACTCCGAGGCCTTCGCACGGCGGCTGCTCGAGCACGGGATCGTCGTCGCGCCGGGATCGTTCTTCGGGCCGGCGGGCGACGGGTACGTGAGGTTCGCGCTCGTCCCGACGCAGGCCGAGTGCGAGCGCGCGGCCGAGATCCTGCGGGAGGTCCTGTGACCACCGAGGAGACGATCGCCGCGCTCGACCGCGGGGAGGTGCGCGTCGCCGAGAAGCGCGACGGCGAGTGGGTCGTGAACGAAGAGGCGAAAGCCGCGATCCTCGACTACTTCCGCCTCCGCCGGATGCAACCGGAAGAGCTCGGTCCGTTCGAGTACCACGACAAGATCCCGCTCAAGCGCGGCTACGAGCAGCTCGGCGTCCGCGTCGTGCCGCCGGCGACGGCACGCTACGGCTCGTTCCTCTCGCGCGACGTCGTGTTGATGCCGAGCTACGTCAACATCGGCGCCTGGGTCGGCCCGCGCACGATGGTCGACACGTGGGCGACCGTCGGGTCGTGCGCCCAGATCGGCGCAGACGTGCATCTCGCCGGCGGCGTCGGAATCGGCGGCGTGCTCGAGCCCGTGAACGCGCGGCCCGTGATCGTCGAAGACGGCGCGTTCATCGGCTCGCGCTGCGTCATCACGGAGGGCGCGTTGATCGGGGAGCAGGCGATCCTGGGCGCGGGCGTCGTGATCACGCGGTCGGTGCCGATCGTCGACGTGACGGGGCCCGAACCGGTCGAGCACCGCGCATACGTTCCGCCGCGCGCAGTGGTCGTACCCGGCGTGCGCCAGCGCGAGTTCCCGGCCGGCACGTACGGGCTCCCGACGCCGCTCATCATCGGCTGGCGGGAGGAGACGCACGACCTGCGCATGTCGCTCAACGACGCCCTGCGCGAGCACGGCATCGGCACCGGCTGAGGCCTCGGCGCGTCCGTCCGCCGCGCGCCGCGCCGGGCCGCGAGGCACGCAGCCCACCCCCGGGGGTGGGCTCGGGCTGCTTCGGCTCACGATCAACGGTAGCCGGGACATGCAACGTGGCGGTGACGAACGAGTGCCGTCTTCGTGACTTTCGACGAACGGTCTCAGTCGACGCGTTCGGCAGGGCCAGTGAGGAACGCGCGGCCGTTCGCGATCCGCACGGTCAGCTCTCCGCCCGGGAAGCGGACCGTCGCCGGCGACATCGCGAGCGCTGCGGCGACGGCGACCGCGCTCGTGCCCGACGACCCCGTCTCGCCGACGCCGCGCTCCCACACGCGCGCCTCGATCTCCGCGTCGCCGACGCGGCGTGCGACCTGGACGTTGGTGCGTTGCGGGAAGCGCGGATGCGTCTCGAGCAGCGGCCCGATACGCGGGAGCTCCGCCGGATCGCCCTCCACGACGGCGTGCGGGTTCCCCACGTCGACGGGCGCGAAGCGCACGCCCTCCACCTCCTCTGCCGCGCCCACCCGCACCTCGCCGAGGTCCTGCTCCACCAGCCCGTCGTCGCGAATCCGTGCGACGACCTCGCGCGTGCCGACACGCACGGCGACGCGGTCGGCGCCCGTACGCTCCGCGAGCCACCGCGCCGCGATGCGCGTTCCGTTGCCGGACATCTCGGCGAGCGATCCGTCGGGGTTCCAGATCGCGATGTCGACCCAGTCGTCGCCCGCACCGCGCACCTCGAGAATGCCGTCGGCGTCGCCGACTTCCGCACGCACGCGCTCGGGCGTCAGCGCGTCGCCGTCAGCGACGAGGTAGACGTTCCCCTGTGCCTGCCAGCGCGACGATCTCATCGGCGATCTCCTGCGGGTCGCGGTCCGCGGCGAGGGTAACGACGTTCGGCATCTTGCGCAGCCACTTCCGCTGATAGCGCGCGAGCCGCCGGTTCGCCTGCACGTATGCGTCGCGCGCATCCTCGAGCCGAAGGGTCGCGAACTCCTCCAGGCCCATCACCTTCCGCGCCGTCCCGGAGAGCGGCTGCGCCCACGCCGCCCGCGCCTCCTCGACGGCGCCGTGCGCGATCATCGCGTCCGCGCGGAGCTCGATGCGCCGGTCGAGCTCGTCCTGGGGGACGTCGAGCGCGACGATCAGGGTCGGATGGCGCGTGTCCTCTGTCCACAGCCGGTCGGTCTCGGGTGCGAGTGATGCACCGGCGTCGGCGAGCTCCAGCGCGCGCACGACTCTGCGCCGGTCGTTCGCGTGCACGCGCGCCGCTGCCGCCGGGTCGCGGTCCGCGAGGAGCTCGTGCGCCGCCTCCGCCCCGCGCTCGTCGTACAGCTCCTCCCACCGCTCGCGCATCCCGGGCGCGGGCGGCGGCGGGAGATCGAGCGACGACAGCGCCGCGCGCAGGTACAGACCGGTGCCGCCGACGACGACGGGCGTCCGTCCGGCGGCGACGAGCTCGTCGATCGCCTCGTGCGCCAGCCGCTGGTACTCGCCCACCGAGACCTCGTGCGTGAGCGGGAAGACGCCGACGAGCCGCGTCGGCCGCTGCGGCGAGGCGGTGACGACGGGCAGATCGCGGTAGACCGCGGCCGAGTCGGCGGATACGACTTCGCCGCCGATGCGGTCGGCGACCGCCTCGCCGACGGCGGTCTTCCCCGAGGCAGTCGGGCCGAAGATCGCGAGGACGCTATGCGCCTGCGCCGGCGGGCTGCTTGAAGCCATGCTCGATCTCGCCCGCCTCCTGCTCCTCGGCGAACGGGCGATCCTCCTCCGGGTGCGCGGCGCGCCACTCGCGGAACCAAGCGACCGCCTTCGGAATCCCGTCGTGGAGCGGCGTGTGCGGCGTCCAGCCGAGGAGGTCGCGCGCCTTGCGGACGTCGGCGACGTACCGTGTGACCTCGCCGAGCAGCGAGGGTGCGAGCACGATCTGCGGCTCGACGTCGAGCTCTTCCGCGATGAGCTCCGCAGCGCGGACGAGCGTGTTCCCCTGGCCGAACGCGAGGTTGACCGTCTCGTTCGCGACGCGGCGCTCGGCGAGCGCGTAGACCCCGCGCGCGATGCCGTCGACGCAATCGTCGACGTAGGTGAAGTCGAGCACCTTCTCGTGGCCGCCGTACACGGTGATCTGCTCGCCCCGCGTCATCTGGTGGATGAAGAGCGGGATCACGCGCGACATGCGCTGCAGGTCGTTGTCGAAACGGCCGTAGACGTTCGAGAAGCGGAACACGAGGTAGTTCAGGCCGTAGCAGCGCGCGTACGAGTAGATGAACGCCTCGCTCGTGATCTTCGACGCCGAGTACGGGCTTTCGGTGTAGGCGAAGTCCGCGCTCTCCTCGCCGTAGCCCTCGAAGCGATGGACGTCGCCGTACACCTCGCGTGTCGACGAGAAGACGAGCGGCAGGCCGAGCTGGCGGGCGTACTCGAGGACGTTGAAGGTCATGATCGCGTTCTCGAGGGCGCGGTGCGGCTGGCGGACGAGCTGGTGCACCTTCGCGTGCGCGGCGAGGTGCACGACGACGTCGACCTCCGGGTACTCGACGCCGCCGATCCCGCCGACGAAGGCCGGGTAGTGGCCGGCGAGATCCTGAAGGAGGTACGGAAATCCGTCCGTCCACGTGTTCTGTCGCTTGTCCACGCCGAAGACCCGGTGTCCGTCCTGCTGGAGGCGCAGCGCGAGGTTGGTGCCGATCTGGCCGGAGCTACCCGTGACGAGGATCCGCATCGCGGTAAACCCTGCCACAGCGGTGTAAGGCGCGCGTTAGGTCAGGCGGCGACGAGGGCGCGCTGCGTGCCCTTGAGCGTCGTCGACGTCGCGCTCTCGACCAGCACCGGAACGAACTCGCCTGCCTGCGCGTCGCCGGTGAAGTTGACCGTCGTGTTGCGCCGCGTGCGGCCGCGGAGAAGCGTCTCGTCTGTGCGCGACGGGCCTTCGACGAGCACCTCCTCGACGCGCCCGACGCGTTCGGCGTTCCGCTCGCGCGCGACCCGCTGTACGACCTCGACGAGCCGCTCCATCCGCTCGACCTTGAGCTCGTGGGGAAGCTGGTCGGGCATCGCGGCCGCCTCGGTGCCCTGGCGCGGCGAGTAGATGAACGTGAACGCACTGTCGTAGCGCACCTCCTGCACGACCTCGAGCGTCTCCTCGAAGTCGCGTTCGGTCTCGCCAGGGAAGCCGACGATGATGTCCGTGCCGAACGCGACGTCCGGGATCGCGGCGCGCATCTTCTCGACCAGCGCGAGGTAGCGCTCGCGCGTGTACGTGCGCCGCATCGCCTTCAGCAGGCGCGACGAGCCCGACTGGAGCGGCAGGTGAACGTGCTCGCAGACCGACGGGCACTCGGCGATCGCGGCGATCACCGGGTCGCGGAAGTCCTTCGGGTGTGGGCTCGTGAAGCGGATGCGCTCGATGCCGTCGACCGCGTCGCAGGCGCGCAGCAGCTCGCCGAACTCCGTCCGGATCTCGGGCAACAGGTCGCGGCCCCAGGAGTTGACGTTCTGCCCGAGCAGCGTGATCTCCCTCACGCCCGCGTCGGCGAGGCGCGTCACTTCGGCGAGGACCTCACCCGGGCGGCGGCTCTGCTCGCGGCCGCGCACCGCCGGCACGATGCAGTAGGCGCACTTCGAGTTGCAGCCCATCGACACCTGCACCCACGCCTGGAACGAGCGCTCGCGGTGCATCGGCAGCTCGGCGGCGAAGTCGCGGTCGTCGAGGCCGAACCGGCCACGGGCGATGCCCTCCCCGCCGGCGCCCAGCCACTCTCCGAGGTGGGCGATCGACCCGGGGCCGAACGCGACGTCGACCGCCGGATACAGCGAGAAGATCCGCTCGCGCTGGGCCTCGGCGTAGCAGCCGCCGACTGCGATCACCTTCTCGGGATCGGCGCGTTTCAGCATCTTCGCGTTGCCGAGGTGGGCGGCGAAGCGCTGGTCCGGCTTCTCGCGGATCGTGCAGGTGTTGAAGACGAGGACGTCCGCGTCGGCCCGCGAAGGCGCCTCGCCGAGCCCGAGGTCCTCGAGCAGCCCCTTGATCCGCTCGGAGTCGTGGGCGTTCATCTGGCAGCCGAACGTCGTAACGTGA
>DASXTR010000071.1:0-1543 GCA_036505325.1 Gaiellaceae bacterium | reverse complement strand
CTCGCGCGCGACCCCGACGTGATCCTGGTCGATGCGCTGATGCCCGAACTGGATGGATTCGAGGTGATCCGGCGCGTACGGGCGCGGGGGTCGACGGCGAAGGCGATCGTGATGAGCGGCGGCGAGCCGGTCGAGATCTCGGAGGAGGCGCTGGCGGTACGAGCCGACGCCTACCTCGCAAAGCTGGCGATCTACGACCTGATCGCCGGCGTGATCGACAAGCTCGCCCAGCCGGAGGAAACAGCGCTGCCGGCCGCCTCTCGCGACCGGCTAGCGCCTGCACGGAGGCGCTGACCCGAGGGGGACGCGGCGGAAGAGCACGTAGAGCCCGATGTCGTACGTGCTCTTGACGGCGCCGGCGATCAGGAACGGCGCGCCGAGTCCGACGCGCAGCGCGGTGCCGGCGAGGAGCGGTGCGACCGGACGGGTCACGTACCGCGCGACGTTGGTGTAGGCCGCGGCGGCGGTGCGTTCACTCGGATCGACGATCGCGACGATATACGCCTGCCGGGTCGGAACGTCTGCCTGCGAGAGCAGGAAGCGGGCGAGCAGCAGCGCGATCGCGCTCCAGAGATTCGGTGCGAAGGCGACGGCGGCGAGCAGAACATTCGAGGGGAGATGCGTGAAGACCATCGTTCGCAGGAGGCCGATCCTTCCCGCGAGACGGACCGCTGCCTGGAAGGAGACGGCCTGGAGGATTCCGATCGCCGAGAAGACGATCGCAAGCGTCTGCGGGGACGCGCCGTACTTGCGCGTGAAGAGGTACGCGATCAAGGTCTGCGGGACGAACCCGCCGCCGAAGCTGTCGAGCGCGAACAAGGCGGAGAGGCGCAGCACGATGCCGCGCGAGCGGTGCAGCGGGGGTCGCGACTCAGCTTCGAGCTCGCGTCCGAGCTCGACCGCCGGGGAGAGCCGAGCCGTGGCGCACAGTCCGGCGGCGGCGGCGACCGGGTACAGGAGGAGCCACTCCGCTGACGTCGCCGCGAGCGCGATCAGTGCGCCGAGGGAGCCCGCGATCGTCGCGACCGTGTTGTAGGTGCCGAACAGACGAGCCGTGTCCTGCACGGATCCCGTGTGCGGGAGCATCGCCTGCTCGAGGGAGGTGAACGGGCCGGATTCGACGACGTCGGTCGAGACCGTGCCGGTGAGGGCGGCGGCGAGGAGCACGGGCATCGAGTCCGTCAGCGCGAAGACGGTGCCGGCGGCGGCCATCGCGCCGAAGAGCAGCCGGTAGCAGCGACGGCGGCCGACTCGGTCGCCGTAGCGGGCCAGCCCTACCGAGACGAGCGCGGCGCCGGCGAGCATCGCGGCGAGGAGGCCTCCGGCCTGGGCGCCGGAGAAGCCGCGGCGGGCGAGCGTGACGCCGACGAGCACCGAGCCGAGGCCGTAGGCGAGCGCGCGTGCAGCCTGAGCGGCGACGATGCGACGCGCGTCCGCGCTCAGGCTCGTTCCTCGTAGATCGCCGCCCCGTGACTCGTGGGGCAGAAGACCCAGAGGCGGCGGCGGTCGGGATCCCAGCCCATGGTGTGTGCACCCGCTTCCG
>DASXTR010000070.1:0-10652 GCA_036505325.1 Gaiellaceae bacterium | reverse complement strand
GAGTGCGCGACGTAGAGCTTCACGCGGCCGTTGCCGGCGCATGTGTTGCAGTAGTCGGCCCAGAAGATGTGCAGGCGCCCGAGCCACGGGCTTCCGGCTGCCTTGTCGACGGCGATCCACTCGTGGTCGGCGAAGCTCGACTTGCGATCGATCGACGAGGCCTCGACGGGGTTCGACCACGTCGCGCCGTCGTCGTAGCTGCGCGAGACGGTGATCTGCTCGCCGCCGAACTCCGGGTACGGGTCGGCGAGGCTCGCGTGAACGGGCACGGGCTCGCGAGCGGCGCCGTCGTGCCCCTGCACAGGTCGAGGCTGATCTCGTCGTTGGCGCCCACGATGAGCGCGCCCTGTCGAAGAGGCCCGAGCCTACGCCGGTTGCCCGGCGCGCGCGGCCTCGAGGAGGTCGTCCCACGTCGCGAGCTTCACGCGCGGCCGGCCGAGCGGCTCGCCGGCGGCCCGCTCGGCGGCATTGATCGCCTCCCAGCCGGCGTACTCGACGAACTCCACGCCGCGCTCGCCGAGGATGTCCTCGAGGCGCTCGTCACCCGCGCGTCCGAGCTCGCCCGCGCGCGCATCCTCGAGCAGCGCCGCGACCGTCTCGGTCGCGTCCTTCTTGTTCGTGCCGATCACGCCGCTCGGGCCGCGTTTGATCCAGCCCGCGACATAGAGGCCGCCGCCCGCGCGCCCGTGCTCGTTCGGGATCGTCCATGTGCGCTCGTCGAACGGCACGCCCGGCAGCGCGACGCCCTTGTAGCCCACGCTGCGGAAGACGACGCCGCAGGGGATCGTCTCGCGCTCGTCCGTTGGGACCGCGACGATGCGGCCGCGCTCGTCCTGCTCGAGCCGGTTGCGCACGACCTCGACGGCCTCGACGCGATCGTTGCCGAGAATGGCAACAGGCGACGTGAGGAAGCGGAGGCGGATCGTCCGCTTCCTGCCCGCCGGGACGCGCTGCGCGTAGTCGCGCAGGATGTCGACGTTCCGCCGCGCGCGGTCCCGGTCCTGCTCGAGCGCAGCCTCGCTCGCCGGATCGAGCTCGAGGTCCTTCGGGTCGACGGCGACGTCCGCACCGGCGAGCTCACCGAGCTCCTGCAGCTCGGGCGGCGTGAACGCCGCCTGCGCGGGCCCGCGCCGCCCGAGCATCACGATCTCGCGGATCCCGCACGCGTTGATCGCCGCGATCGCCGGATCGGTGGTGTCCGTGGGTGCGAGCTCGTCGGGTGTCAGCGCGAGCATGCGCGCGACGTCGATCGCAACGTTCCCGTTCCCGACGACGATCGCGCGCTCGTGCGAGAGGTCGAACTCGCGGTCCTGGAAGTCGGGGTGGCCGTTGTACCAGGCGACGAACTCGGTGGCGGCCCACGATCCGGGCAGCTCCTCGCCCGGAATCCCCATGTGCCGGTCGGTCTGCGCGCCGACCGAGTAGAGGACGGCGTCGTAGACACGCATCAGCTCCTCGTGCGAGACGTCGCGCCCGACCTCGACGTTGCCGAAGAAGCGGAAGCCGGGCCGCGCCGCGATCTTCTCGAACGCGCGCGAAACGGCCTTGATGTTCTCGTGGTCGGGCGCCACGCCGAGCCGAACGAGCCCCCACGGCGTGGGGAGGCGCTCGATCATGTCCACCTCGACGGGCGGGTCGTCGCTCTTCAGCAGCGCATCGGCCGCGTAGAACCCGGCCGGACCGGATCCGATCACGGCAACGCGCAGAGGGCCTGTCGTGCTCACGGGCGCGATGGTAGCGAGGGCCCGAAACCCCTAGTGACAACTTGTCACAAGGTCTCGCCGGCCCGGGTCAGCGTTCGGCCCGGACGGCCACGGCGCCGAGGGCGACGAAGATGCTGCCGCTCACCCACCGCTGCACCGCCCGGAACGCGCGGCCGCGGAGCCGGTGTGCGGCCGTTCCCGCCGCCAGGGCATAGACGCTGTCGCTCAGCCAGGCCAGCCCGACGAACGTCACGCCGAAGATCGCGATCTGCAGCCAGGCGGCGCCGCGGTCCGGGTCGACGAACTGCGGCAGGAACGCCAGGAAGAAGAGCGCCGTCTTCGGATTCAGCACGTTGACGACGACCCCGCGCCGGAAGATCGCGCCGAGCGGACGCCGCTCGCGCTCGACCGGCTCGACGGCGACCCGGGTCAGGAGGCGCCGCGCGCCGAGGTAGACGAGGTAGGCGGCGCCGACGAGCTTGACCGCCTCGAAGGCGGTCGCCGACGAGACGAGCAGCGACGAGAGCCCGATGGTCGCAGCCGCGATGTGCACCGTCCCGCCCGTCAGGATCCCGGCGGCGGACACGAGCCCCGCGCGGCGGCCCTGGTCGATCGACGTCGCGACGATGTAGAGCACCGCGGGCCCGGGCACGACGATCAGCGCGAGCGCCGCGCCGGTGAAGAGCGCGAGCGTCTCGGGAGTGGGCACGCCCGCGTTAGTGGGAGCAGCCGGAGCCGCAGCCGGCGGCGCCTTCGGGCGCCTCGCCCTCGGCGACCTGGAAGCTCGAGCCGCAACCGCAGGCGGAGACCGCGTTCGGGTTCTCGATCTTGAAGCCCGACTCCTGGATCGTCTCCAGGTAATCGACGGTTGCACCGCGGAGGTACGGCGCGGAGAACGGGTCGACGACGAGCGTCACGCCGTGGAACTCGAGCTCGTGGTCGCCCTCCGTCGCGCCGCGGTCGAAGCCGAGCGCGTACTCGAAGCCGCTGCAACCGCCGCCCTGGATGGCGACGCGGAGCACCTCGGCCTCGCCGGCCGGCTCCTGCGCCATCAGGCCCTTGATCTTCTCCGCCGCACGCTCCGTGAGCGTCACGACAGCGGCCTCCGCGGTCTCGATCGTTGCCACGTCAATGAGTGTACCCGAGGACCCTTCGGATGGAACTTCGTGACACCTGTAACGCGCTTCGCTCCGTCGGTTTCGGTTGCCTTCGTGCCAGGCAGGAGGTTCCTGGTAGGTTCACCGCGCCCAAGGAGGAGGAGCGCGATTGTTCGACGACTGGCTGCCGTTCGCGATCTACGGCTTCTTCGCGCTCGTGATCCCCGCCACGATGCTCTACGGCAGCTTCGCCCTCGCGACGCGTCCGTCGCACCGCACGCGCTCGCGCGTCATCCCGTTCGAGTCCGGCGTCTCGCAGGGCTCGCCGCCGAAGCAGCGCTTCACGGTCAGCTTCTACCTCACGGCGATGCTCTTCATCCTGTTCGACATCGAAATCGTGTTCCTGTATCCGCTGGCGGTGATCCTCCACAAGCTGTCGTGGTTCGGGTTCGTCGAGTTCGTCGTCTTCCTCGGCATCCTGCTCCTCGCCTACGTGTACATCTGGCGCAAGGGAGCGCTCGAGTGGCGGTAGACAAGCCGCTCCGCCAGCTCGGGCTGAAGTCGGAGCGGCTGCTGATGCCGAAGCCGGCGGGGCACTTCGAGCAGGAGGTGCAGAACCTCGAGGAGCGCGTCGGGCTGACGACGCTCCAGCGCGCGGTCGCGTGGGCGCAGACGAACTCGATGTGGCCCGACACGTTCGGCCTCGCGTGCTGCGCGATCGAGATGATGTCGATCGTCTCGGCGCGCTACGACATCGCGCGCTTCGCGATGGAGCCGTTCCGCGCCTCGCCGCGCCAGGCCGATCTGCTGATCGTGTCCGGCCGCGTGTCGCACAAGATGGCGGCGCCGCTGCGCCAGATCTACGACCAGATGCTCGAGCCGAAGTGGGTGATCGCGATGGGCGCCTGCGCGAGCTCGGGCGGGATGTTCAACAACTACGCGATCCTCCAGTCGGTCGACAAGATCGTCGCGGTCGACATGTACGTCCCCGGCTGCCCGCCACGGCCGGAGCAGTTGATCGAGGGGATCGTCCGCCTGCACGAGGCGGTGAAGGCCGGCGTCCCGCCCGCATACGAGCTGCGGAGCGTCGCGTCGTGAGCTGGGAGGACGTGCCGGGGTACGTCTCGGTGAAGGAGCAGCACGGCGAGACGACCGTCGTCGTCGAGACGACACAGCTCGTCGAGGCCGCGACGCACCTGCGCGACGAGGAGGGCTTCAACATGCTCTCCGACATCGCCGCCGCGGACTACCTCGGCTGGGGCTCCGCGGGCGTCTCGGGCTACATCGGCACGGCCACGGGCCGCGACCTCAACGTGCCGATGACGCAGGGCTACCAGGTGCTCCCCGAGCCGAAGCCCAAGCGCTTCTCGATCAGCTACCACCTCCTGTCGGTCACCGTCGAGCCACGCCGGCTCCGCCTGCAGTGCTGGGCCGACGAGGACGAAGCCGTGCCGAGCGTCATCGGCGTCTGGCCGACCGCGGACTGGCACGAGCGCGAGGCCTGGGACATGCTGGGCGTGCGCATCGACGGGCACCCGAACCTGAAGCGCATCCTCCTCGACGAGGACTGGGAGGGGCACCCGCTGCGCAAGGACTACCCGATCGGCGGCGAGCCCGTCCGGTTCTCGGAGGCCGAGTAGTGGCAGTCGCACCGGAGCGTCAGCGCGCCGCACGCGCGCCGATCTACGAGGGCTCGCGCATCCCGGAGATCCCGACCGTGCTGCGTGTGCCGGACGAGATCACGGCGACCGGCGACGTGATGACCGTCAACTTCGGGCCGAACCATCCGTCGACGCACGGCGTGCTGCGCCTCGTCATCGACCTGCACGGCGAGGACGTCGTCGGGCTCGAGGCGGTCGTCGGCTACTTGCACACCGGCTTCGAGAAGTCGATGGAGTCGAAGACGTGGTGGAAGTGCATCACGTACCCGGAGCGCATCGACTACGTGTCGTACCAGAACAACGAGTACGTGTTCGTCGCGGCCGTCGAGCAGCTCCTCGACCTCGAGATCCCGCCGAAGGCGACCTGGATGCGAACGCTGCTCTGCGAGCTGAACCGGATCCACTCGCATCTCGTGTGGCTGGGCACGTCGGCGCTCGAGCTGGGCGCGATCTCGATGTTCTGGTACGCGTTCCGCGAGCGCGAGCTGATCCTCGACCTCTTCGAGCTCGTCGCCGGCTACCGCATGCACACGCGCTACTTCCAGGTCGGCGGGCTCGCCGAGGACATCCCGCGCGGCTTCTACCCCGAGTGCCGCGCGTTCTGCGACTGGATGCCGCACGCGCTCGACGACTACCTGGCGATGCTCGACCGCAACAAGATCTGGCTCGAGCGCACGCAGGGCATCGGACTCCTCTCGGCCGAGGACGCGATCGCGCTCGGGCAGTCCGGGCCGGTGCTGCGCGCCTCAGGCGTCAACTGGGATCTCAGGAAGGTCCAGCCGTACCTCGCGTACGACGACGTCGAGTTCCGCGTGCCGGTCTACCCGGAGGGCGACGTCTACGCGCGCTACCGCGTGCACATGGACGAGATGGCGGAGTCGGTGAAGATCGTCGAGCAGTGCCTCGACCGCCTCGAGGGGATGGAGGGCCTGCCGTGGATCGCGGACGACCGCAAGGTCGTGCTGCCGCCGCGGCACGAGCTCCACACGTCGATGGAGTCGCTGATCCACCACTTCAAGATCGTCACGGAGGGCTTCCGCGTGCCGGAGGGCGAGGTGTACACGACGATCGAGTCGCCGCGCGGCGAGCTCGGCTGCTACGTCGTCTCCGACGGCGGCCCGAAGCCGTGGCGTGTGAAGTTCCGCGCGCCGTCGTTCGTCGCGCTCGAAGCGACCGCGACGTGCATGCAGGACGCGCTGATCGCGGACATGATCGCGATCGTCGGCTCCCTCGACACCGTCATGGGCGAGGTCGACAGGTGAGCGCCAAGCTCTTCGACGAGATCCAGGACGTGCGCGCGCGGTACCCGGAGGGGTCGCGGTCCGCGGTGCTGCCGGCGCTGCGGCTCGCGCAGGAGCGCTACGGGTGGCTGACGCCCGACGCGTTCCGCGAGGTCGCCGACGCGTTGGAGCTCACGCCCGCGTACTGCAAGTCGGTCGCGTCGTTCTACGACATGTTCGACCTCGCGCCCGTCGGGCGGCACAAGGTCGAGGTCTGCACGAACGTCTCGTGCGCGCTCTACGGCGCACAGCAGGTGCTCGAGGCGTTCGAATCCGAGCTCGGCTGCCGCGCGGGCGAGACGTCCGGCGACGGCGCCGTCACGCTGCGCGCGATCGAGTGTCTCGGCGGGTGCGGGTGGGGGACCGTCGTCGCCGTCGACCACGAGTACCGGCTGCGCGTGCAGCCCGAAGACGCCGTTGCGATCGTGGAGGAGCTGCGCGGTGCCTGACGTGACGCAGATCGTCATGGCAGGAGCGGACGACCGCGACCTGACGAAGCTCGCCGAGTACGAGGCGATCGGCGGCTACCGCGCGCTCGCCAAGGCGCGCGCGATGACGCCGGCCGAGGTGACCGACGAGCTGATCGCGTCCGAGCTCCGCGGCCGCGGCGGCGCGTTTTTCGCCACCGGCCGCAAGTGGTCGTTCGTGCCGAAGCCCGACCAGGTGCCGAACCCGCACTACCTCGTCGTCAACGCCGACGAGTCCGAGCCCGGCAGCTTCAAGGACAACGAGATCATGGCGCGCGTCCCGCACCGCTTCTTCGAGGGCTGCCTGATCACGGCGCACGCGGTCGAGTCGAAGGACGTCTTCGTCTACATCCGCGGCGAGTACACCGGGCCTTACGAGGTCCTCGTCGACGCCCTGGAGGAGCTCTCGAAGCGGCCCGACCTGCGCGGTGACGTGACGATCGTGCTCCACCGCGGCGCGGGCGCGTACATCTGCGGCGAGGAGACCGCGCTCATCGAGTCGCTCGAGGGCAAGCGCGGCCAGCCTCGCTCGAAGCCGCCGTTCCCCGCCATCTCCGGCCTCTACGCGTCGCCGACGGTCGTGAACAACGTCGAGACAATGGCGACCGTCGCGCCGATCGTCGAGATGGGCGGCGCGGAGTACGCGAAGCTCGGCGTCGAGAACTCGCGCGGCACGCGGGTCGTCTCGGTCTCGGGTCACGTTGCCAATGGAGGCAACTACGAGATCGAGAACGGTCTCTCGTTGCGCGACATCATCTTCCGCGCCGATCTCGGCGGCGGCGTGCCGGGCGGGCGGGCGCTGAAGGCCGTGATCCCCGGCGGCTCGTCGACCGTCATCCTCACCGGCGACGAGATCGACGTCGGCTACGACTTCGACTCGCTGCTGAAGCTCAACACGGCGATGGGCTCGGCCGGGATCGTCTGCCTCGACGAGCGCGTCTGCATGGTGCAGCTCGGCATCCGCGTCTCGGAGTTCTACGAGCACGAGTCGTGCGGCAAGTGCACGCCGTGCCGCGAGGGTACGCGGTGGATGACGACGATCCTGCGCAAGCTCGAGGACGGCCGCGCGTCGCGCGATGAGCTCGACCTGCTGCTCGACGTGTGCGACCGCATCAACGGCAAGTGCCTCTGCCCGCTCGGCGAGACCGCGGCGGTCGCGGTCGCGAGCTACGTTGCGAAGTTCCGCGACGAGTTCCTCGCGCACCTCGACGGTGCGGGCTGCCCGTTCGGCGACGCGTCCCCCCTCGACCACGTGCTCGCGCCGGTCGCGATGCACACCCACTCGCCGGTCGCCGAGGTCCCGGCGTGACCGCGTCACACTTCGGTACCCGTCGTCAGACGACGCGCGCGGAAGTGCGACACAGCCGTCGCGGAAGTGTGTCCAACCGGGTGAAGTGGACGGAGGATCGGCTTCGCTGTGCCGAAAACGGCCCCGTCTTTTTGGCCATGTCCCGTCGTCAGACGACGGGTTCGGAACGCGCGCGGAAGTGTGTCTGGAGTGTGACGTGAGCGCTCAGCCGGAGCTCGTCACCGTCACGATCGACGAGCGGTCTGTGGAGGTGCCGAAGGGGACCGGGATGGTCGAGACCGCGGCTGCGGCCGGGATCGAGATTCCCGTCTTCTGCTACGAGCCGCGGCTCGGGGCCGCCGTCGGCGCGTGCCGGATGTGCCTCGTCGAGATCGAGGGGATGCCGAAGCTCCAGGCCGGCTGCACGCTGAGCGCGCAGGACGGGATGGTCGTGCGCACGGCGCGCACCTCCGAGAAGGCGGCCGAAGGGCAGAACTCGACGCTCGAGTTCATCCTCGTCAACCACCCGCTCGACTGCCCCGTCTGCGACAAGGGCGGCGAGTGCCCGCTCCAGGACCTGACGTTCCGCTACGGGCCGGGAAACACGCGCATGCAGTTTCCGAAGCGGACGTTCGAGAAGCCGATCCCGATCTCGCCGCTGATCGCGCTCGACCGCGAGCGCTGCATCCTCTGCTACCGCTGCACGCGCTTCAGCGAATCCGTGTCCGAGGACGGACAGCTGGTCGCTGAGAACCGCGGCGCCGGATCGGTGATCGCGACCTTCGAGGACGAGCCGTACCGCGCGCACTTCAGCGGCAACGTGACCGAGCTCTGCCCCGTCGGCGCGCTCACCTCCACGCAGTACCGCTTCGAGGGCCGGCCGTGGGAGATCCAGAACGTCCCGACCGTGTGCGGGATGTGCCCCGTCGGCTGCAACATCAGCGCGACGACGCGCGAGGGGAAGGTGAAGCGGATCCTGTCGCGCAACCATCCCGAGGTCGACGAGGGCTGGCTGTGCGACAAGGGCCGGTTCGCGTTCGGCCACCTGCGCGCCGCCGACCGGCTCAGCGAGCCGCTGCGCCGCGCGGGCGGCCGCCGTTACGTGCCGATCTCGTGGGACGAGGCCCTGGACGACGCCGAGCGGCTGCTGCGCGATGCCGGGCCGTCGATCGTCACGGCGCTCTCCGGCGGCGAGTCCGTCGAGCAGGCGTACGCGCTCGCGCGGCTCCTGCGCATCGGCCTCGGCGCGCACGCCGCGGTGCTCCCCGAGGACGTTCCCGACACGCTCGACCACTATCGCGCACCGCTGTCCGCGATCCGCGACGCGAAGTCGATTGCCGTGCTCTCCGACGAGCCGGTCGTCGAGCGCGCGCCGATCGTCGACCTGTGGCTGAGGGCCGCCCGCCGCAACGGCGCCGCGATCTCGTACGAGGCGCCCGCCGGGGCCGTCGACGTTCTGGTCACCGACGACCCGGATCAGGCGACGCGCGTGACGGCCGCAGCCGTCTACTACCTGCCGCGCACGCCGAACGGACGCGGCGTCACCGATGCCTGGAGCTGCGCCTCCGACGGCGAGCCGGCAGACGAAGAGCCGCGGCTCGTAATCGTCTCGGGTGACGAGGCGGCGACCGACCCTAGCGTCCGGGCGCTCGCAGAGCGCGCGGACGCTGTGATCGGCATCGGCATGTTCGAGGAGGACTTCCGCGGCCTCGCCGACCTCGTGCTTCCCGCGACGAGCTACCTCGAGCGGGACGGGACGACCGTGAACCTCGAGGGACGGCTGCAGCGCCAGCGCCGCGCCGTCCTCGCGCCGTGCCCGGACGAGCTGGCGTGGATCTCGCGCCTCGGCGAGCGCTTCGAGGTCGAGATCTCGCCCCACGCCTCGGTCGTCTTCGGTGAGATCTCGTCGCGCTGCTACGGCGGCATCGAGTTCGGCGATGTCGGCGAGCGCGCCGAGCTCCCCGCCGCGGCGGTCTCGAAGCCGCCGACCGCAACCCCAGCTAGTGACAAGTTGTCACAAACGACGTCCGGCGGCCGCGGAGCAGGAGCAGGAGCAGGAGGAGCGCTGAGGCTGGTGGCGTACCGGCCGCTCTTCTCGGGACCCGCGGTCGAGCGCACGCCCGAGTTGCACTTCCAGCGGCCCGACGGAGAGGTCGAGCTCGCCTACGACGATGCGCGCGCCCGCGGCATCCGCGGCGGCGACACCGTCACCGTGAGCTCGAACGGGACGGCGCTGCAGCTGCGCGCACGGCTCTCGCGCGAGCTCCGCGCCGGCACCGTGCGCATCCCGCGCGACACCGCGGCCGACCTCCACCCGACCGTGGAGGTGACGAAGTAGTGCACCACGAGGCGTGGTGGATCACGCTCCCGAAGGCGTTCATCGTCATCAACGTCGTGATGCTCTTCTTCGCGTTCACGACATGGCTCGAGCGGAAGCTACTCGGGCGCATGCAGCTCCGCTACGGCCCGAACCGGCAGGGCCCGTTCGGCCTGCTCGTCCCGATCGCCGACCTGATCAAGCTGATCCGCAAGGAGGCGTTCGCGCCGCAGTCCGCACGGCAGCCGCTCTACATCCTCGCGCCCGTGATCTCGATGTTCACCGCGCTCGCCGCGTTCAGCGTCATCCCGTTCGGCGAGGGGTGGACGGTCGACGGCCACTACATCGCGGGTGTCGTCGCGAACGTTCCGATCTCGCTGATCCTGATCTTCGCGCTCGGCTCGATCGGCGTCTACGGGTTCATCGTCGGCGGCTGGGCTTCCGACTCGAAGTACTCGCTGCTCGGGTCGATGCGCACCTGCGCGCAGCTCGTCTCGTATGAGGTCTCGCTCGCGCTGTCGGTGCTCGGCGTCGTGCTGATGGGACAGTCGCTCAACCTCGTCGAGATCGTCGGCAAGCAGCAGGCGACGCTCTGGTTCTTCATTCCGCAGTTCGTCGGGCTCGTGGTGTTCATGCTCGGCGGCGTCGCCGAGACCGCGCGCGCGCCGTTCGACCTGCCCGAGGCGGACACCGAGATCGTCGCCGGCTACCACACCGAGTACTCCGGGATGCGCTGGGGCCTCTTCCAGACGGCCGAGTACGTCAACATGCTGACGCTGTCGGGCCTCGCCGTGACGCTCTTCTTCGACGGCTACCACTTCCCGTGGGTCCACGCGCTC
>DASXTR010000069.1:0-2969 GCA_036505325.1 Gaiellaceae bacterium | reverse complement strand
CGGGAGGCCGAGCACGCGCTCGGCGACGATGTTGCGGAGGATCTCGCTGGTGCCGGCCTCGATCGTGTTCCCGCGCGACCGCAGCTGCTGGTACTGCCAGTAGCCGTCCGCATAGCCCCCGCCGTCGGTGAGCTGCGCGTGGGAGCCGAGGATCTCGAGCGCGAGCTTCGTCAGGCGCTGGTTGTTCTCCGACCAGACGAGCTTTCCGATCGAGCCTTCGGGGCCGGGGATGCCGGTCTTGACGAGCGCCGTCAGCGAGCGGAGGTTCGTGTAGCGGATCGCCTGCAGCTCGATCCACTCGCGCGCGATCCGGTCGCGGAGGATCGGGTCGGTGACGTTGCGCTCCTTGGCGAGCGCGATCAGCTTGCGCACGGCGACGTCGAGCGTCGCGGCGAGCGCGAACCCGAGCGTGCCGCGCTCGTGCAGAAGCGTCGTCATGGCGACCGCCCACCCGTCGCCCGGCGCGCCGAGCAGATTCTCCTTCGGCACTTTCACGTCGGTGAAGAAGATCTCGTTGAACTCCGCGTGGCCGGTGATCTGCGTCAGCGGGCGCACCTCGACGCCCGGCGAGTGCATGTCCACGATCATGTAGGTGAGGCCCTTGTACCGCGGCGCGTGGGGGTCGCTCCGGCCGACGAGGATGCAGTGGTCGGCGATGTGCGCGAACGACGACCAGACCTTCTGGCCGTTGACGAGAAAGTGGTCGCCGTGGTCCTCCATGCGCGTGCGCACGTTCGCGAGGTCGCTGCCGGCGTCCGGCTCAGAGAAGCCCTGGCACCAGATCTCCTCGGCCATCAGGATCTTCGAGAGGTACCGCTGCTTCTGCTCGTCGGTGCCCCACGCCATGATCGTCGGGCCCGCCATGCCGAGGCCGATCACGCCGAGGTGCGACGGCGCCTCCGCAATCGCGAGCTCCTCGAGGAAGATCGCCTGGTGGCTGTACGGGGCGCCGGCGCCGCCGTATTCCTTCGGCCACGTCAGGCCGGCGTAGCCAGCCTCGCCGAGCTTCCGCGACCACTCGCGATCGGCGTCCTCGAACCGCCGCGCACCGCGCCGCTTCGACTCGTCGGGGAGGTTCTGCGCGATGAACTCGCGCACCTCCGCGCGGAATGCGGCTTCCTCCGGCGTGTCGCGCAGTTCCACGTTGCGATCTTACGCGGCTGCAGTATAGTACACCAATAGGTGAACAGTCATCCTCAGCTCGACCGCAGCTTCCTCGCGCTCTCGCACCCCGTCCGGCGGACGATCGTCGAGCGGCTCGCGCGCGGCCCCGCCACCGTCGGCGAGGCAACGCGCGGCCTCGACGTCTCGAAGCCGATGGTGACGAAGCACCTCAAGGTGCTCGAGGACGCGGGCGTGATCCGCCGCGAGGTCGAAGGCCGCACACACGTGCTGCGGCTCCGGGCGCGGCCCCTCGACGACGCGACACGGTGGCTCGAACGGCACCGTGCGCTGTGGGAGGCGAAGTTCGCCGCGGTCGAGCGCCATCTCGAAGGAGGTTCCAGGTGACGAACGTGCAGCAGGAAGGTCTCGTCCTGAAGCTCACGCGGCGGTTCGACGCGCCCCGCGAGCGTGTGTGGGACGCATGGACGAACGCGGACGTCCTCCGCGAGTGGTGGGCCGCGATGGAGACGTGGGAAGCGGCCGGCGCCGAGGTCGACCTGCGGCCGGGCGGCCGCTACCGGCTCTCGATGCGCAACACCGACGACGGCCACGTCCACACCGTGGTCGGCGAGTACACCGAGATCAAGAAGCCCGAGCGGCTCGCGTACACCTGGGGCTGGGAAGGGGAGGAGGGTCCGGAGACCGCCGGCAGCGAGGACACCCACGTCGTCGTCGAGTTCGCCGAGGACGGGGACGGCACCGAGGTCACCCTCACCCACACCGGGTTCGCCAACGACGACATCATGGCCCAGCACGAGCACGGCTGGATCGGGTGCATGGACAACCTCGAGCGCCGCGTGCTCTCGCGTTAGCGACGCCGCGCGGACGGCTCGAGCGACGGCGGCCGATAGCCAGCGTCCTCAGGGTTGACCGTCGTGCCCGGTGGGACGAGCTCGTCGATTCGGTCCAGCAGCTCGTCGTCGAGGTGCACCTCGGCGGCGGGCAGCTGGCTCTCGAGCTGCTCCATCGTCCGCGGGCCGATGATCGCCGACGTGACCGCGGGATGGCGGAGGACGAAGGCGATCGCGAGCTCGATCAGCGTCAGCCCTGCCTCCTCCGCGAGCCGCGCGAGCGCGTCGGCGAGCTCGAGCTTGCGCTGGTTGTCCGGGAGCGACGGGTCGAAGCGCCCCGGCAGCCGGTCGGCGCGCGAGCTCCGCGGCGGATCCTGACCCTTCCGCCAGCGGCCCGACAGCCACCCGCCGGCGAGCGGGCTCCACGTGATGACGCCCATGCCGTACCGCGCGCACACCGGCAGCACGTCCGCCTCGATGCCGCGCACGAGAATCGAGTACGGCGGCTGCTCGCACATGAACCGCTCGCGTCCGCGTCGCTCCGCGACCCACTGCGCCTCGACGATCTCGTGAGCGGGGAACGTCGACGAGCCGAAGTAGCGGATCTTGCCGGCGCGCACGAGGTCGGTCAGCCCGCCGAGCGTCTCGTCGATGTCGGTCGCCGGATCCGGGCGATGGATCTGGTAGAGGTCGATCCAGTCGGTCTGCAGCCGGCGGAGGCTCGCGTCGACCTCCTGCATGATCCAGCGCCGCGAGTTGCCGCTGCGGTTCGGCCCGTCGCCCATCGTCCCGTGCACCTTCGTCGCCAGCACGACGTTGTCGCGCCGGCCGCCCGCGAGCGCCTTGCCGAGGATCTCCTCCGACTCGCCCTGCGAGTACACGTCGGCCGTGTCGACGAAGTTGATGCCCGCGTCGAGCGCGCGGTGGATGATCCTGATCGACTCGTCGTGATCGGGGTTGCCCCAGGCGCCGAACATCATCGCCCCGAGACAGAGCGGCGTCACCTCCACGCCG